>NZ_CP039712.1:498125-841250 GCF_005145005.1 Vagococcus zengguangii | reverse complement strand
CCATCTGGCTTAGGTCCTAATCCAAAAATCACATTCCCGCCTTTTGTAACAACATCAATCATTAGGGCATAAATTTCCTCATCAGATTTAAATTCATCAGTTGGCACATATCCCCAATCATGCCCAAACGGAACATTACTTTCCCAAGGTTTTGTTGGAATTTCATCTAGAGAAGGAATTTTCCTTTCTGGCGTAACATAGTTTTCATGACGTCCTCCCATCATACGATCAACAACAATTAATTCTGGTTGATTTTGTCTTAATTTTTCGACTAGTACGTCCATTTGTAAATCTTCTGGTGCATGACCACACCAACCACCGTCTAACCAAAGTAAGTCAATTTTGCCATAATTTGACGTAATTTCATTTAATTGATTATGAACAAATTCAACATACTTTTGCCATAATTCTGGTTTTTCTGCTGTGTTATAGCTCGTGCGACGACCTTTTGGTGTATCATTTTTTTCCCAATAATACTCCGAGTACCAGTCAGCCTTAGAATAGTACGCCCCCACAGCTAACCCTTCTTCACGCGCTGCATCAAAAATTTCTTTTAACAAGTCGCTACGTTCATCTTTTGCAAATGGTGAGCGTTCGCTTGTAATTTTATAATCTGAAAATTGTGTGTCATACATGTTAAAACCATCATGATGTTTAGTAGTGAAAATTAAATATTTAAACCCTGCTGCTTTGATTGTTTTCGCCCATTTTTTTGCATTGAAATTAACAGGGTTAAATGATTCAATTAAATTCCAATAATCTTTCTGTAATGTTTTTACATCATCACGCCAGGCAACTGGTTCGCGAGCCCATTCATCTAACTCTGATAATTGCCATGACTCCACAATGCCCGCTTCAGCATATAACCCCCAGTGCATAATGACCCCTAATTTTAAATCTTGAAACCATTCTAAACGCTCTTTTAACATCTCTGTTTCTGGAAAAATTTGATTCTCTTGGGACTGATCAAGTTTTGCTTCCTCGATATCTCCCCTAATTTTGTCTGACATAGTTTTCACCTCTAATTATAGTTGATAACAAAATAATAGCGCTTTCTTTTATAGTTAACAATATGTGGAATTAACCCTCTAGTATAAACGAGACCTATTAGCAAACTATACTGCTAGAATAAACTTTCTGAAGTCTAGTACACAATATGTTAAATAGCGCTTTCATAAATATAAACAAAAAACTCTAAGCCTCTATGAATTTACATCCATTAGTTAAGCTTAAAGCTATTAGTTATGTTGCTTTTTAATTGTATAAGGCCCCGGATACTCTTCATTTTTATTCCGTCTCAGCGTAAATTTTTTTGGTACATAGTCAATACCACCTTTAATAAAAGGATGACATCGACAAATACGACCGACACCCATTACCGTACCTTTAAACGCACCATGATAAGTAATCGCATCTATCATATAAGCAGAACACGTTGGATGATACCGACAAGAACGAGGTGTTCCAGCTGAAATATATTTCTGATACAAACGTACTATGTTTATTAATATTCTTTTCACTTTAATACCTACCTTAAGACACAAAGAGGACGTTGACCATTTGTCACGCCCTCTTTAACTATTCAAACTCTTTTTCTTAACGATTAGTACCCAAGATACTAATCAAGTATTGCCAAACATCTTTTCCAAAAACTTCTGTTGGATTGCCATCGCCAATTACGCCGTAACCAATCATTAGACCGATATAAAATAATGCGATAAACAACACGAGAAAAATTATTACTTTAATTAATTGGGTAATAATGTATTTTTTTGATAGAGACATTTCATCACCTTACTTTACTAGAGTTTCACTTACTTCTTTGACTTCAACTGAGTCATCAAGACGCTCAATATTAGCGCCTAACTTAGCTAGTTTACCATGAAAATCATAGTAACCGCGATCTAAATATTCTAAATGTGTAACTTTAGTTGATCCCTCAGCCACTAAACCTGCTAAAATCAATGCAGCTGCCGCACGTAAATCTGTAGCTGAAACTTCTGCGCCCATTAATTTAGCATGACCGTAAATATGTGCCACGTTTTGATCAATTTTAAATTTAGCTCCCATACGGTTCATTTCCATTAAATGTTGGAAACGATTTTCAAAGACTGTTTCTGATAAAACACTTGTGCCTTCTGCGATAACTTGCAATGCACTCATTTGCGCTTGCATATCTGTTGGGAATCCTGGGTGTGGCAATGTCATAATGTCCGTTGATTTAATTACCTTAGGACCCACAACGCGAATACCGCCTGCTTCTTCTGTAATTGTTGCACCTGTTTCTTTTAATTTTGAAATTAATGGCCCATTATGCTCGGCAATTGCTTCTTCAATTAAAACATTACCTTGTGTCATAGCTGCTGCCACCATAAAGGTTCCTGCCTCTATTCTATCCTGAACAATTCGGTGTTCAACCCCAACTAATCGGTCAACCCCTTCAATTCGAATCGTCTCAGTCCCCGCACCAACGATATTAGCACCCATTTTATTTAAAACATTGGCTAAATCGACGATTTCTGGTTCTCTTGCAACATTTTCAATTGTAGTTGTTCCTTTAGCTTTTACAGCTGCCATCATAATGTTTTGGGTAGCTCCTACACTTGGGAAATCTAAATAAATAGAAGCGCCTTTTAAGCCATCTTTAGCTATTGCTTCAATGTAACCATCTGTTTGGTTAATCGTAGCCCCTAATGCTTGGAATCCTTTCAAATGCAAGTCAATTGGACGTTTACCAATCGCACATCCACCTGGCATTGCAACACGCGCATGGCCATTACGTGCTAATAATGGTCCCATTACCACGATAGACGCACGCATTTTACTTACATACTCATATGGTGCTTCAATTGCTAATTGGTTTGAAGCATCCACTATTACTTGATTTTTTTCTTTATTAAAACTAATTGATGCATTTAATTTATTAATTAATTCATTCATCATAAAAACGTCCGACAAAATCGGTACGTTGGTTAATGTCGTTTGTCCTTCTTCCCCCAACAAAGTGGCAGCTAAAATAGGTAATACCGCATTTTTTGCGCCTTCAATTTTAACTGAACCCTCTAAACGATTTCCACCTTGGACAACAATATATTCCATCATTTCCCCTCCAAATAAATTCATAAGCCTTAATATTATAACATATTTTCAAACTAAAAGGAAAATTAATGTAAATTTTCATATTAATTATTTATCATACTATACGCAAAATTTGAAAACAAGTTAAATATTTCCCACATCGCGTGACTCGAAATAAAGCCAAGACAAATCGCTAATAATAATAAAAAGGCGCGAATTTGACCAACTGGGGCTTTTTTAAACCACTTTTCGTAATTTAACGATTGCACGCTCCAAAATGCCAAGTAAATAAAAACGAAATGACTTATCCCTCTTATTATAGCCTCAACACCATATATTTGCATAGTAAACACTCCTATCATCGTTAAGCTTTCATAAAACTTAAACAAATTTTACTCAATATATATATTGAGAATTCTTACTCTTTTTTTGATTAGCCATCAAAAAAGAGGATGACATAGTGTCATCCTCTTTATTATATACTATTTTTTAGAAATATGAATACGGTTGATTGCTCTTGCAAGAGCGACCTCCGCACGTTTCATACGATCTGTTTCATGGTGTTCTTTCGCCTGTTCTAGTCTTTGCTCAGCACGCTCTTTGGCGCGTTCCGCACGTTCAACATCGATATCTTCAGCACATTCAGCACTATTAGCTAAAATACTAACTAAGTTATCGCGAACTTCTAAAATGCCACCATTGACTGCTATCTCTGAAATGACTTCTCCACCTTTTTCTTCTTTAATCACTAATGAAGAAATTTTTAGAGGTGCAATAATTGGTTGGTGATTAGCCATGATACCTAGTTGTCCTTGAGGTGTTGCAGCTAGTACAAACCCTGCCTCACCGTCAAACACTAAACCATTTGGCGTAACCACTTGTACTTCCATCTTATTCATAAGAACACTCCATTTCTAGTAGCCTAAATTTGCAGCCTTTTCGATTACTTCTTCGATGCTACCCACGCTTCTGAAAGCTTCTTCCGGTAAATCATCATGTTTACCTTCTAAGATTTCTTTGAAGCCACGAACCGTTTCAGTAACCGGAACATATGACCCTGGTTGACCTGTAAATTGTTCTGCTACGTGGAAGTTTTGAGATAAGAAGAATTGAATACGACGCGCACGCCCTACTAAGACTTTCTCATCCTCAGATAATTCATCCATCCCTAAAATAGCGATAATATCTTGTAATTCGCGATATCTTTGTAAAATATGTTGAAC
Source organism: Vagococcus zengguangii (assembly GCF_005145005.1). Lineage (NCBI taxonomy): Bacteria > Bacillati > Bacillota > Bacilli > Lactobacillales > Enterococcaceae > Vagococcus > Vagococcus zengguangii. The sequence goes on along the minus strand of NZ_CP039712.1, from coordinate 836,949 downwards.
TTCTGTCGCTACTTTGTAATGTTCCTCTCCAACAATTTCAGGTGCTAAGGCACTAGAAGTTGAAGCTAAAGGATCCACAGCTGGATAGATACCCATTTCAGTTAATTTACGTTCTAAGTTAGTTGTTGCATCTAAATGGGCGAAAGCTGTCGCTGGCGCCGGATCGGTATAATCATCGGCTGGGACGTAAATCGCTTGGATAGATGTAATTGACCCTTTCTTAGTTGACGTAATACGTTCCTGTAATTGACCCATTTCAGTTGCTAATGTTGGCTGATAACCAACAGCTGAAGGCATACGACCTAGTAACGCAGACACTTCAGAACCAGCTTGTGTGAAACGGAAAATGTTATCGATGAACAATAACACATCTTGTCCTTCGACATCACGGAAATGTTCGGCAATGGTTAAACCAGTCAAGGCTACACGCATACGTGCACCAGGTGGTTCATTCATTTGTCCAAATACCATGGCTGTTTTTTCGATAACACCTGAATCTTTCATTTCATGGTATAAATCATTCCCTTCACGGGTACGTTCACCAACACCGGTAAACACTGAAATACCACCATGTTCTTGGGCAATGTTATTAATTAATTCTTGGATTAAAACGGTTTTACCTACACCGGCACCACCAAATAGTCCAACCTTACCACCTTTTAAATACGGGGCAAGTAAATCAATAACTTTAATCCCTGTTTCTAAAATTTCTGTACTTGTAGCTAAACGATCAAAACTTGGCGCTTTTTTGTGAATGCTACTTCTTTCAGCTGATTCAGGAAACGGTTTTTCTAAATCGATTGTATCTCCAAGTACGTTAAATACTCGGCTTAATGTTTCTTTCCCGACTGGAACTGAGATTGATGATCCAGTGTCTAAAACTTCCATACCACGTTGTAAGCCATCAGTTGATTCCATTGCGATAGAACGAACAACTCCATCACCTAATTCTAAGGCAACTTCTAAAACAATTTTTTGTTTTGTGTCATTTTTGTATACTACTAAGGCATTGTTGATATCAGGCAAGGCTTGATCTAATGGAAATTCCACATCGACAACGGGACCGATAACTTGCACAATTTTACCAGAATTCATTACGCTTTCCTCCCGTCATTACTCTAACGCTGCAGTACCACCAACAATTTCCGTAATTTCTTGCGTAATTGCTGCTTGACGTGCATGATTATATTTTAGTGATAATTCGTCAATAATGTTTGACGCATTATCGGTAGCACTCTTCATCGCTGTCATACGAGCGGCGTGCTCAGCCGTTTTTGCATCTAGAACGGCACCAAAAATCAAACTAGCCGCATATTGTGGTAATAATTGGTCTAAAATTTCATCTTCTGATGGTTCTAAAATATACTCTTGATTATATTCTTTAACTTCTTCAATTTCTAAATCAGTTACAGGCAACATTTTTTCAGCACGGAATTGAGAAGATAATGAATTAACATGATGGTTATAACATACATATAATTCATCATAAATTCCTTCAACATACATTTGAATAGCCATATCCACTAAAGTGCTGACTTCTTTGTATGTTGGCTGATCAGAAATGCCTGTTAACTCATAGGCAATGTTGGCGCCACGTTTTTTAAAGAAATCTCTCCCGTGACGACCAACCGTCATTAAGACATATTCACTTTCATCTTGATGGTCACCTAATAAAATTGAAAGAGTTTGTTTAATAACCGAGCTATTATAGCCCCCAGCTAACCCTTTATCCGCTGTAATGACAATATAACCAGTTTTTTTGACGTCACGACTTTTCAATAAGTCATGTGCGTCAATTTCCCCTTCTTCTAGCAAAGGATTATCGTTTTCTAAATTTAAGAGCTGACTAGCTGCTAAATGTGTCACGACTTCCCTAACTTTTGAAGCGTATAACTGGTATCCTCGAGCAGCAGTTTCTGAGCGGTTTAGCTTAGCACCTGATACCATTTGCATGGCACTTGTGATATGACTCGTTTTTTTTGTTGAGGCTATTTTTCGCTTGATTTCAATTAATGATTCTCCCAAGTTACTTCACCATCCTTTGTGATCTAAATTAATGTCCTTTGCGATCAACTGTTGGGATGAAGATAGATTTAAATTCATTAATTGTATCATTCATCAACTCTTCTTCAGGTAAATCTTTAGTACGTTGCATTGATAAGAAAATATCTGGATGAGTATTATGAATGTATTCAATTAGTTCTTTTTCAAATCTTAAAATGTCTCCAACCGGAACATCGTCTAAGAAACCATGCGTTAAAGCATATAAACTAGTAACTTGTTCTGCCATTGATAATGGGTTATGCAAGTCTTGTTTTAAAATTTCAACTGTACGACGACCACGATTTAATTTAGCTTGCGTTGCCGCATCTAAATCCGAACCGAATTGTGTGAAGGCTTCTAACTCACGGTAACTAGCTAAGTCAAGACGTAGTGTCCCAGCAACTTTCTTCATTGCTTTTGTTTGAGCCGATCCTCCAACACGTGATACTGATAAACCAGCATCAATCGCAGGACGAACACCTGAATAGAATAAATCATTTTGCAAGAAAATTTGACCATCTGTAATTGAAATAACGTTTGTCGGAATATAAGCTGAAATATCGCCGGCTTGCGTTTCAACAAATGGTAAAGCAGTCATTGAACCGCCACCTAAATTATCATTTAATTTAGCAGCACGTTCTAATAAACGTGAATGTAGGTAGAACACATCCCCTGGATAGGCTTCACGACCTGGAGGACGACGTAATAGTAATGAAATTTCACGATATGCTGCAGCTTGTTTTGACAAATCATCATAAACAATTAAAACATGTTTGCCATTATACATGAACTCTTCACCCATTGCGGCTCCAGCATAAGGGGCAATGTATAAGAATGGTGCTGGTTGTGATGCGCTCGCTGTTACAACGATTGTATAATCCATTGCACCGTGTTTTCTTAATGTTTCAACATACGTACGAACGGTTGATTCTTTTTGACCAATCGCTACGTAAATACAAATCATGTCTTCGTCTTTTTGGTTTAATATGGTATCGATAGCGATACTTGTTTTACCGGTTTTACGGTCACCAATAACTAATTCACGTTGTCCACGACCAATTGGAACTAAGGCATCAATTGCTTTTAATCCTGTTTGTAATGGCTCAGAAACTGACTTACGTGCCATAACACCTGGTGCTGGTGCTTCAATCGGACGCGTACGTGTTGTACGAATCTCTCCTAAGCCATCAACTGGTTGTCCTAATGGGTTAACGACACGGCCAATTAATTCTTCCCCTACTGGGACTTCCATAATTTTACCGGTACGTTTCACTTTATCCCCTTCACGGATAGTTTCAAATTCACCTAAAACGATGATACCGACGTCTTTTTCTTCAAGGTTTTGCGCCATTCCGTATGAACCATTTTCAAATTCTAATAATTCTCCAGACATGGCATTGTCTAAACCAAAAGCACGAGCAATACCGTCTCCTACATAGGTGACTACGCCGACTTCATCAACTTGTAAAGCGTCTGAATAATTGGCAATTTGTTGTTTAATGAGTGCGCTAATTTCTTTTGCTTTACTACTCATTTACTTCACCTCTTTTTTTTGTTAACGCTACGATAATAGCTCTTTATGCATCTCTTTTAACCTAGATGTGACACTGTTGTCGATTAGACGGTGATTAGCATTCACAATCATTCCGCCTAAAATACTAGGATCGATTTTTTTTCTTAAAATCACTTTTTCAGAATCTGTCATCACACGAATTTTTTCAGCTAAGGCGTTTTCTTGTTCTGAAGTAATTTCGACAGCTGTCGTTACATCAGCAATTAAAATACCTTTATCTTGATAATAGAAGAATTCATACTCATTGATGACTTCAACTAGTTCATTCATGCGTCCATATTCATAAATAACTCTTAAAAATTTAGCAACCGTATCACTAAAATCTTTTTCTAATTCATGCAGAATATCAACTTTTTCAAAAGGTTCTAAACGATCATCGCTTAAAATATTCCCTAACTCGGGAACATCCTCAAAAACCTCTTTTAACGTATTTAATTCATCATGAATCTCTTCGATTTTGTTTTCTTCTTTGGCTGTTTCATAAAGGACACGACCATAACGACGGTCCGCAACTAGATTCTCAGCTTTCATTTTGACTTCCCAACCCTTCAATATAAGAATTGATTAGTTCTTGATGAGTTGCTGGATCCAATTCTTTTCGAATAATTTTCTCAGCAATTTGGATTGATAAGTCAGCAACTTCATTCTTCGCTGCTTCAATCATCACTTCACGCTCACGCTCGATTTCACGTTTTGCCTGCTCTAAGTAGCGACGACCTTCTTCGTGCGCATTCGTCACGATGTCATGTGCTTCTTTTTCAGCAGTTTCTTTCGCTTTACGGACAATCGATGTTGCTTCCGTACGAGAGTTTGCTAATAATTCTTCTTTTTCTTTTACCAGTTTGCTTGCTTCAATACGGTCTGCTTCAGCACTATCTAAATCTCCGGCAATTTTATTTGCACGTTCTTCTAGCATGTTCGAAACTGGACCCCAAGCAAATTTTTTAATTAGCAACATTAATAATAAAAACGAGAAAAGTACAAAAAACAAACTCGTTAGAAATGTATTAGGCGTGCCAATCAAGAAGTTTGTGGCAATCATTATTCAACCTTCCCTTCTTTCAATATTTACTCTGTCCATTTAATAATTGGTCATTAATAATGTTGATTACATAAAGATCAATAATAGGGCAATAACAATACCTAGAATAGGAACCGCCTCGATAATACCAACCCCAATAAACATTGTCCCTTTTAGTTCGCTTGACAATTCAGGTTGACGAGTAATTGATTCAATTGTTTTAGAAATAACCTTTCCGTTACCATAAGCTGCTGCTAAAGCAGATCCGAATACAGCGATAGCTGCTGCAATATAATTTAAACCTTCCATGAATAGTTCCTCCTAAATATTTTTACTAAAATTTATCATTAATGTTCTGTTTCAATTTTATGAGACAGATACACAGAAGATAACGTGACAAAAATGTAAGCTTGCATACCACCAATAAATATTGAGAACCCTTGCCAGATCATTTCCAACGGTATCGCTGGTATAAATGATACTAACCCTTTAGAGTTTGCCATTTTAGCAATCAAGGTTAATAGAACTTCCCCGGCAAAAATATTTCCGTAAAGACGTAAGCCTAACGTTAAAATATTAGTTAAGTCTTCCATTAATTTAATTGGCATTAAAAATGATACAGGTTGCATGTAACTATTATTGAAGAACTTTTTGAATCCAAATTTTTTGATTCCTACATAGTTTGTCAAAAGAATAGTTAGTGCTCCTAATGTTAATGTAACGATTGGATCGGCCGTTGGACTCTTCCAGAATGTTACTGCTTCACCGTCTTGATGGAATTCTAACTTCAGTATCAAGCCGATAATGTTGGAAAATAGAATAAACAGAAACATTGTGAATGAAAACAAATGAAAATTGCCAACTTCTTTTTTCGAAAGATTATCGTTCAAGATGTTCTTCACAAAATCCATTATCCATTCAAGTACATTTTGCTTCCCTTTTGGTTTCATTTGTAAATTCCTTGAACAAATGAATACAAATAAGAAAATTAATAAACAAGTCAGTAACACCATACCGATTAATGTTAAATCGAAATATAGCGGACCAACTTTAACTATTTTTGATACTTCATCCATAAAACTTCACCTCACTTCTTACATGCTAAATTTTGATGCAAGTTTGTTCGATTTGTCAGAGTTATTGCCCTCTAACAAGTCATATCATAGCACCATTAACTTCAAAACACAAAGGGTATTTTCATTATTAAACGCTTACTTTAATGAAATCGATAATTATTTCACAATTGTAAGAATCCGCCTATATTAAGATGAAAAGAAGGTTAATTTGAAATTAGTTTTGCTCAAAAATCAACCTTCTTCACAATCATTTTTTAACGATTTTTTAATGCGCGCTCTACTTCACGATTTATATCTTTACGTTTCAAGTCTTCACGCTTATCGTATTGTTTCTTCCCTTTGGCAACACCAATTAAGACTTTAGCAAAACCGTTTTTGATATAAATCTTCAACGGAATTAGCGTAATACCAGCATTCTTAGTTTCTCCAATTAAAGAGTGAATCTGTTTTTTCTTCATTAATAGCTTACGAGCCCTTAATGGATCATGATTAAAGATATTCCCTTGTTCATAAGGACTAATATGGACATTATGCAGATAAGCCTCTCCGTTACGGATAGTCGCAAAGCCATCTTTCAAGTTAATACGGCCATTACGAATCGATTTGATTTCGGTGCCCTGTAACACCATTCCAGCTTCAACAGTTTCTAAAATCGTATAATCATGTATTGCCTTACGATTTTGTGCAATCGTATTACTATCTTTTTTCTTCATCAATTCCACCTACTTTTTATGACTCTGTTTTTTCTTCTTTTTACCTTTAGCTACTTTACTATAAAAAGGAGCAGGTTTCTTTTTACCTTTTTTCTTAGTTGAGCCATTTTTTTCTTTATCAAACGACGCTTTCTGCGATTGTTTAGGCGAACGTTCATTGCGTCGTTCATTACGTTTTGCTTTTCGTTCACGATTCGATTGACGAACAGTCAATGCCTCATCGTCAATTACTTCTGCTGATAATATTTCAAAATCAATTTCACGATTATCTACATCTACTTTGACAACTTTTACCACAACTTGTTGCCCAATTTTATAAATTTTACGCGTACGTTCTCCGACTAAAGCTAAATGACTCTCAACAAATTGATAATAGTCATCTTTTAATTGATTAATATGTATTAACCCTTCAACCGTATTTGGTAATTCAACAAACACACCAAACTTCGTCACTGAGCTGATGACACCTGGGAAAGTTTCGCCAACAAATTGTTCCATATATTGTGCTTTCTTCATGGCATCTGTTTCTCGCTCTGCTTCAACTGCTCGACGTTCCATTTGTGATGAGTGTAGCGCAATATCAGGAATTGCTTGCTCCCATTTAGCTTTACGTTTCTCAGAAACTGGATTTTCTTTCACATATTCCTTAATTAAACGATGAACTAATAAATCAGGATAACGTCTAATGGGTGATGTGAAGTGTGTATAATAAGTTGCAGCTAATCCATAGTGTCCTAGTGAATTCTCACTATATTTTGCCTGTTGCATACTTCTAAGTAACATCATGCTAATAATGGGTTTTTCAGGCAAATCGTTCGCTTGTTCTAAAACTTTTTGTAATTCTCTAGGTTCAATATCATCTTTAACACCCTTGACGGACACACCAAAATTACTAATAAATTCAAAGAATGTTTGGATTTTCGATTCTTTTGGATGTTCATGAATCCGATAAATAAATGGTAACATCTTTTCATGAAAATGACGAGCGATTGTTTCATTGGCTGCTAACATGAATGATTCAATCATACGTTCCGCTGTTCCACGTTCTCTCAACACAATTTCAATTGGGTTACCTTCGTTGTCTAAATAAATTTTTGATTCTTTATCTTCAAATGAGATTGCCCCACGGTCATGACGCATTTTTTCTAAAATATAATGTAACTCAGTCATTTCATCGACCATTGGGAATAAGTGCTGGTATTTTTCTAAAAGAACCTCATCATCTTTATCCATTAAATGATTAACATCAGAATAAGTCATACGTTCTGTTGTTTTGATGACACTTTCAAAAATTTCATAATCAACGACATGCCCCGTTTCATCGATTTCCATACGGCAACTCATCGTTAGACGATTAACTTTTGGATTTAACGAACAAATTCCATTCGACAAACGCGTTGGCAACATCGGAATTACTCGATCTGTTAAATAAACACTTGTACCACGTTCTTGCGCTTCGATATCTAAAGGTGAGCCTTCTGTTACATAATGAGAAACATCCGCAATATAGACGCCTAATTGATAATTGCCGTTACTTAATTTTTTCACTTGAACGGCGTCGTCTAAATCTTTAGCATCTGCTCCATCTATCGTGATAATTAATTCATCACGTAAGTCAACTCTACCTTCTATGTCTGCTTCGGGTACTTCTTCTGGTATTGTTTCAGCTTGTGCTAGTGTGTCCGAAGAAAACTGAGTTAAAATACCATGTTGCATCGCAATCGTTAATATATCCATCCCAGGCTCATTTTTATGTCCGATTGTTTGTTTGACAATCCCTTCAATTTGCTTCTCGTATCCTTTTTCCGGGTAATGAGTAATTTCAACAATGCAAATTTCGCCATCTTCAGGATGAATACCATTTGCGGCGATATAAACTTTATATTGACTCATTAATTTACTTTTAGGTGAAATATAACCATAAAGACCTGTTTCTTCTATTAACTCTTCATCATAAGCAACAAATTCACCTACAATTTGAGTCATGGCACGTTCCACAACTTCAACGATGCGACCTTCTGCTGCTTGATTGTCTATCGGATTCCCTGGTTTAATAATGTCAAGTTTGACTTTATCACCATTCAAAGCAAATCCTGTTAATTCTTTAGCAATATAAACATCTGGCTCTTCTGGTGAAATCGTCACGAAACCAAAACCACGGTCATTAGCACGAAACGTCCCTTCAATTGTTAATTCCATCGGCAGCTTGATTTTACCTTTACTAGTAAACTCGACCTGTTGATCGCGTTCCATACTGGCAATTGTTTGAACTAATAACTTAAAATTTTGACTTTGTTCTAAATCTAGTCCAGTTGCGATTTCTTGAATAGAAAAACTGCTCTTATCCGATTCTTCCATAAAAGAAATAATTCTTTCTCTAATTGTTTGTTTCATTTATTCACTCCTAGTCCAATCTAACGAATTGACAAAGGCTAACACATCTTCTTGAAATTGAAGTTTCTCAGGCCCGACCGTTACCACATGGCCACTTTTTGGATAATGATGGACTTGTGGCTGCGTTGCGGTAAATAACGACACCGTGGTTGCAATAGCCGCCGGGTCTACTAATTGATCTAAGTCCCCCTGTGCGAAGAAGTACGGCTGGATAATTTCAGCTAGACTATAAGTTACTTCTGCTTGTAATTCGTTGATTTCTTTTAATTGTTTGGTTAATTGATACTCAATGTTCTCCATGCGTCTTCTAACTTCTAAATCAGATTGACTATGTTTTTGAATCAATGTTTTAGCATAGTTTAAAAATACTGGAGAAATGTTATTCTTGGTCGTTGGAGTTAGAGGTGAGCAAAATGCCCCACCACCGATTAAAATCTCAGGATACTTTGCTAAGCTGACCGTTGCATAAACGCCACCTAACGATAACCCGAATATAGCGATTTGTTTAATCCCTTTTGCTTTCATAAAATCAAGACTCTTTTTAACATCTTGAGCCCAAATCTCTGGACCTTGAGCTAAGATGTTTTCAGGTTGTTCCGTTGCATGACCTGAAAAAGTTGGTAAACAAACTGAATACCCCGCCGCATTTAAACTTCTCCCTAGGGAACGGACATCATTCGGACTGCCAGTGTAGGCGTGTAACAAAATAACACCACGTTGATTCCCTTCAAAATAAAGCGGTTCGTTGTTTTCATTATAACTCATTTCTCCACCTCATCTAACTGTTATGATTATTCACTTGATACTTTAAAAAAAAGCCTCCTCTATAGGGAGACTTCATCATTTGTTTATTAGGCTATGAATGCTAAAGCAACCGCAACAACCATCCATAAAACGGCAACAACTGCTGTAAATTTTTGCATGACTGCTTCAAACCCACGAGCTTTTTGCTTTCCAAATAACTGATCAGCTCCACCAGTAAATGCACTAGCTGCACTGTTTTGTTTACTTGGTTGCATCATTACCGCGATGATTATTAAAATTGATAATACAATCATAACACCGACTAAAAAATTATACATGTAATGAACCTCCTATACTCCCAGAATAACTCATAATAATGATAACACACTATCAAATAATTGGCTATTGATTTCTTAGCTACTTAGGAAGAGTACCACGTATAGATGTTAAAGGGGGCAATAAATCCCGTTGCCTGTACATCCTCTTTGCGTGCAACAAATTCAAAATTATTACGCTCGTATAATTGTGTTAGCATTGATTTTTCAGCCATACAATCCAATCTTATAGCCACCTTTTGAGAATAGTTCTCGCTAATCTTCTGTTGAAGACCTATTAAAAATTTGTCCGCTATCCTTTGACCTGTCCAACCTTGTTTCAAAGCTAACTTATGCAAATAGTAAACGTTCGCCGTGGATTCTACCGTCACATCCTCCCACAACGTTTCATCCCATTGGCTCGCGGTTGGTGTCAAATAACAAAAGGCAACAATTTCATCTGATACAATTCCTATATACACTTCATGTTTGTGTAGGTGATCTTTTAGACTACCCGCCTCTGCACCATGTAAAACATGGGCCCATTGCGTCGATCCTTTGTCTTTAATCCGACGTGCAGCCTGTTCCATTATAGAATGAATTATCTCAAATTGCTCACTCGATGCGATCTTAATATCCATACTCACCACACCCCTCCTATATAAAAAATAAAGAAAGGGATGCGACACTATATAGGTCACATCCCGTTTTTGCTAACCATTGTTATAACGCTTTGTTAATCAATTCTACAAATTCTTCTTGAGAGATTTTTTGATCAAATACATGTTCACCAATAATCATCGTTGGAATAAAACGTATTCCGGCTGCTGTAGTTTCTTCTAGAATTGCTGCTTGCATCGCTTCGTCAGCATCCTTCACTAATCCTAAACGATTTTCAGCATAATCACAAACGTCCCCTAGACTGACTTCTCGATCCATTGGTCCCCATTCTTGTTGTGAATGATAAATGGCATCTAAAACCTCGATTGTTTCTTCGTAAGTACCATTCTTTGGTACAAAATCATGCATAGCATTTGCATAATGTAAACCAAATTTTTCTTTATTAAATAATTTGATAATGCGTTGGACTTTTCCCTCAGCAATCAATTGTGCATAGGTTTCTTTAGAATCTTCAAACCATTTCAAACAAAATGGACAACGTAGATTCACATACTCTTTGACGACAACAGGCGCATCGGAATTACCTAAACGAATACCGATTTCATTGGTTAATGCTGGTTGAATGTTCTCCACTATACTCACGTCCTATGCTTTTAGATTTTTGCTACTTTCCATAATTTCATCGACTAAACCATATTCTTTTGCTTGTTCTGCTGACATGAAGTTATCGCGATCTGTATCTTTTTCGATAATTTCAATTGGTTGTCCCGTACGTTCTGATAAAATACGGTTTAAGCGTTCACGCGTATTTAAAATATGACGAGCTGCGATTTCGATTTCAGTTGCTTGACCTTGTGCACCGCCAAGTGGTTGGTGAATCATAATTTCAGCATTTGGTAACGCATAACGTTTACCTTTAGCTCCGGCTGCTAATAAGAAACTACCCATTGAGGCTGCCATCCCTAATACGATGGTTTGGACATCCGCTTTAACAAAGTTCATTGTATCAAAAATTGCTAAACCAGCTGAAACACTCCCCCCTGGTGAGTTGATGTATAAATAGATATCTTTTTCTGAATCTTGTGCGTCTAAAAATAATAATTGCGCAATCACAGAGTTTGCCACGTTATCATCAATCGGGCCACTTAACATAATGATGCGGTCTTTTAATAAACGCGAATAAATATCGTAGGCTCTTTCACCTCGTGATGATTGTTCAATGACTGTTGGAATTAAGTTCATATTCGTTCCTCCTAGATTTATCTTTCTTCTAATTGTAACATAATACATTCATTTGATAAATAAAGTTTACTCTAAAGGTCAATTTTGGTCAATAATTAGGTTTGTCTTTTAGTTTCTCTTAATCTTTGATATATTTATACTAGAATTATGGGGAGGTTGTACAATGACAGAATTATTAGGGGTATTAATTGGCGCATTTATCGCGATTATTGCTGTAAAAATTAGTATTCGACAATTTTTATCAGAAATTGATCGTCGTGAAGAGATAAAAAATAAAATGAAAGAAATCGATATTTTGGTCTTATTAAATAAAAAAATCAACGAAGTTCTTCAAAAACGGGATATTGAAATTAGAGAGAGTGCCTTACTTAGTGATTATGAACGTGCAGTGAAATTCGACGATGTAAAAATTTCAATTGATGATTTTATTTACATCCAAAGTTTTTGCGCACAAAATCATTACTATTTACCTACTTTTTTAGTAGAAGAGTTTTTCAAAAATATTGCGCAACGTAAAGTGGTTTTAGATCCAAAAGTCATCCGATCAGAAGGCGCTTATATTTATCAAAGCGGACGTGAGGTGTTCGAACAATTTTCAGATCAACTAAATGAGATGATAGAAGATCGCAAAGTGGAACTAAAACAATTAACCAACAAGTATCGCAAATAAATAATCTTAATAAAGAGGCTGTGACCACAACAAGTGGAGTCACAGCCTCTTTATTATCATATGAATCCTTCACGTAATTTATCAGCATATTCTAGAATTTTACGAATGCGATGGTTAACGCCTGATTTCGAAATCGGACCAGATGGTGCAATTTCACCGAGTTCTTTCAAACTAATCTCCGGGTGCAATATACGCAATTCTGCCACTTCTCTTAACTTATGATTAAGTGTTTCTAGACCAACTTGTGCCTCAATATATTCAATGGCTTCAATTTGTTTGGTTGCAGCATCAATGGTTTTAGACATATTAGCTGTCTCACAGTTAACCAGACGATTTACCGAATTACGCATATCTCTCACAATCCGAACATCTTCAAATTTCAACATACTCGTTGTCGCACCAATCAAGGTTAAAAAATCCGAAATATCTTCAGCACCTTTTAAATAAGTAATATAACCATTACGACGACTTAACGTTTTTGCATTTAAATTAAAATAGCTCATCATCTCTTGCAACTCTCGACTATGATTTTCATACAGCGAGTAGATTTCTAAATGATAACGACTTGTTTCAGGATTATTAACCGAACCACCCGCTAAGAAACCACCGCGTAAGTAAGCTTTCATCCGTTCGTTATTTCCGATAATCATCTCAGAAATTTGATCGGATAAACCGTAGTCATCAAAAATATCCAAATCCATTAAAACCGCCTGTGTATCTTGCTTTAAACGAACAATGTAGATGTTGTTCTTCTTCAATTTCATCTTACGGCGTACAATAAACTCAGCTTGGACATCATAGTGATCGCGGAGTAACGTATAGATTCGTCTTGAAATCGCTGCATTTTCGGTTTGAACATTTAAGACGAAATGACGATTAGCGATAGAAACCGCCCCATTCATCCGAATTAATGCAGCAAGTTCAGCCTTGGCTGATTCTCGATGAACGTCCAACGTCGTCAATTCTTTTTTTACATCTGAGGCAAAAGACATTCACTCTCACTCCTTATTTTTGCTTACGATCATATAAAATCGTAAATAATTCTGTCACAACTTTATCCGAGTCATGGAAAACACTGGCATTTTCTAGTTTTAATAAATCGGCTGAAATCACGCGACATCCTTCTTCTCTTAAAGCTTTAAAATCGTGCGTCACCTGAACTAGATACTCATCATACTTTTCATTATCAATATAATTTTCAGGCACAGTCTGAATATTAACAATCACAGTGTCGATAAATTTATGACCTAAATGTTTATGCAACACTTGAACATGGTTAGCATCTGAGAAATGTTCCGTCTCACCTTTTTGGGTCATAATATTACAAATATAAACAATTTCAGCTTTTGTTTGTTTTAGTGCCTCACCGACTTCTTTGACCATCAAATTAGGCAAAATGCTTGTGAATAAGCTTCCAGGTCCAAGCACAATCATATCAGCATTCAAAATCGCTTGTACGACCTTTCTAGCCGCCTGTGGTTGTTCTTCGTCATAGGCGTTCTTCACATAGACACGTTCAATATTTCCACGATGCTTCGCGATGCTCGATTCACCTTCAACACACGTCCCGTCATCGAACTCGGCATGTAACGTTAATGATTTTTCCGAAACTGGATAAACATTGCCATCCACTTGCATTATTTTGCCTAACAGCCGAACTGCTTCATACATGCTACCACGCATTTCTGATAAGGCGGCAATAATCAAATTACCGACCGAATGATTGGCTAGAAAATCATCTTCTTTTTTAAAACGATATTGGAACAAATCTTCATAAAGTTTGGGCATTTCAGATAGCGATACTAGTACGTTGCGTAAATCCCCGGGTGGTGCCATTTTAATCGTGTCGCGTAAGGAACCGCTACTGCCGCCATCATCAGCGACCGTTACGATAGCGGTAATATCAGCTCCTTGGTTTTTTAAACCACGTAAAATAACAGGTAAACCTGTTCCGCCACCAATCACTACAATTTTGGGCTTATTGATTCGATAAGTTCTCATGAACGGTTCACCGACTCTTTGCGTTTACCTTTATCACGGTGAGTAATATTGACCGGATAAAGCTCCGTTTCTTTAATATCTTTGGCTAAGCGCTCAGTTAAAGCTACCGAACGGTGTTGGCCACCTGTACAACCAATCGCAATTGTTAAGCTCGTTTTACCTTCTTTCTTATAGCCAGGTAAAATTGACAGAACCAACTCTTTAAACTGTTGATAAAAATTTTCAGTTTCTTCAAAACTCATCACATAATCATAAACTGGTTGATCCATTCCTGTCATCGGACGCAATTCTTCAATGTAATGTGGGTTTGGTAAGAAACGCACATCCATTGCAATATCAGCATCAATTGGCAAGCCGTATTTAAAACCAAACGACACCATCTCAACTCGGAAAGTATGCGTATTATCACCTTTAAATTCCGACATGATACGATCACGTAATTGACGTGGACTTAAAGTCGTTGTATCAATAACCATTGCTTCCGCTTTAATCTCTTCTAAAAGAGCGCGCTCTTTGCGAATTCCTTCTGTTACTAGACCGTCCATCGCTAATGGATGCGTACGACGCGTTTCTTTATAACGAGATACCAATTCTTCATCAGACGCATCTAAAAAGACAATGCTTGTTTCAATCATTTGTGTGTCTTCCATTTGAACTAACACTTGCTGTAATTCTTCAAAGAAGTTACGAGAACGCAAGTCAATGACTAACGCTAATTTAGTTACTTTACCATTTTCTTTAATTAATTCCCAAAACTTCGGTAATAAGCCTGGTGGTAAATTATCAATACAGAAATAATTCATGTCTTCAAAGCTTTGCATTGCTACGGTTTTTCCTGCCCCACTCATCCCAGTGATGACCACTAATTTTAAACTATCTACCATGTCAATTCCCCCTTTTAATCATTCATATTATTATAACACATTCCGGGCGTATCACAATCACCAAAAAAGAAAAGGCAGTTTTCACCACCTTTTCTAACGGTTTATTTTATTTCAACACTTTTTTCAAGTAATAGCCTGTATAACTTTCTTCCACTTTGACTATCTCTTCTGGCGTTCCTTCAGCAATAATCATACCACCGCCTGCTCCACCTTCTGGCCCTAAATCAATCACATGGTCAGCAGTCTTAATCACATCAAGATTATGCTCAATGACTAAGACGGTATTGCCAGCATCGACTAGACGTTGTAACACTACCAGTAAACGTCGAATATCTTCTGAATGCAAGCCAGTCGTTGGTTCATCTAAGATATAGAAACTTGCACCAGTTTGACGTTTGTGCAACTCGCTCGCCAATTTCATTCGTTGCGCTTCCCCACCTGAAAGAGTGGTCGCTGATTGCCCTAATGTCACATATCCTAGCCCAACATCAACAATCGTTTGTAATTTACGTTTGATTTTGGGAATCGATTGGAAAAAGTCCAACGCTTCTTCGACACGCATCTCTAGAACTTGCGCAATGTTTTTCCCTTTATAATGAACTTCTAACGTTTCAGAATTATAACGATGGCCATGACAAATTTCACATGGTACATAAACATCTGGTAAGAAGTGCATCTCGATTTTGATAATACCATCACCTTTACAGGCTTCACAGCGTCCACCTTTAACGTTAAAGCTAAAGCGACCTTTCTTGTACCCACGTATTTTCGCTTCGTTAGTCTTAGTAAATAACTCACGAATATCATCAAAGACACTGGTATAAGTAGCTGGATTACTTCGTGGCGTTCTACCAATTGGACTTTGGTCGATATCTACCAGTCGTTCAATTGGCTCATAACCCGTTATTTTTTTGTGTTTACCAGGTTTGTCCGTATTACGATTAATTTTTTGCGCTAAACTCTTCTTCAAGATACTGTTAACTAACGTACTCTTACCTGAACCTGAGACACCAGTTACCGCGATAAATTTACCCATTGGAAAATCGACCGTAATATTTTTCAAATTGTTTTCAGTCGCACCACGGACCGTTACCACGTTGCCATTTCCTTGACGACGTTCTTTGGGAACGGCAATCGCACGTTGCCCTGATAAATATTGACCAGTTAATGACGCAGGATTATTCATAACCTCGGTCGGCGTACCCGCAGCGACAATTTGACCACCTGCTTCACCTGCACCTGGCCCGATGTCAATTAAATAATCAGCTGCCCTCATCGTATCTTCATCATGTTCCACGACAATTAGTGTATTACCTAAATCACGCATTTTACGTAGCGAATCAATTAAACGATCATTGTCTCGTTGATGTAAACCAATCGAAGGCTCATCCAAAATATATAAAACACCAGATAAATTAGAACCAATTTGCGTCGCTAAACGAATACGTTGTGCTTCGCCACCTGACAAGGTGCCTGATGCGCGACTTAAATTCAAATAATCCAAGCCAACGTTTTTCAAGAAAGTTAAACGATCATTTAATTCTTTAAAAATCGGACGCGCAATCACTTGGTTTTTCTCTGATAATTCAATCGAATTGATGAATGCTAATGAATCATTGATAGCTAAACTGCTTAACTCACCAATATGTTTGCCACCAACTTTAACCGATAAAGCTTGTGCGTTTAAACGATAGCCATGACACGCTTGACAAGGGAGTTCCGTCATATATAAACGCATTTGCTCACGCGTGTAATCACTGGATGACTCACGAAAACGACGTTCGATATTAGTTAATACACCTTCAAATACCATATCCACATCACGAACACCACCAAAATCATTTTGATAATGGAAGTGGAACTCACGCTCACCTGACCCATAGAAAATAATATGCTGTTGTTCTTGAGTTAACTCCTCAAAAGGAACATCTATCGGAATACCAAATGTTGCGCACGCTTGTGTTAATAAAGTTGGGTAATAATTAGAACTAATCGGATTCCATGGAATTAACGCGCCTTCTGCTAACGTTTTGGTTGGATCTGGTACGACTAAGTCCGGGTCAACCTCCACTTTCACACCCAACCCATCACAGACATGACATGCTCCAAATGGCGCATTGAATGAGAACAGACGTGGCTCCACTTCTCCCACTGTAAATCCACAATATGGGCAAGCGTAGTGTTCGCTGAACAAGATTTCCTCAACGCCCATCACGTCAGCAATCGCATAGCCTTCCGCTAAACGTAAGGCTGCTTCAAATGAATCGAATAAACGCGAACGAATGCCTTCTTTGACAACGATTCGGTCAACTACAATCTCAATATTATGTTTTTTATTTTTATCTAATTCAGGCAATTCGCTAATATCATACATCTCACCGTCAACACGAACACGAACGTACCCTTCTTTTTTAACTTTTTCAAAGACTTTTTTGTGTTGGCCTTTTTTACCAACCACTATTGGCGCTAGAATTTGGACCTTACTACGTTCTTCAAGCGCTAGCACGCGGTCCACCATTTGTTCAACCGATTGGCTTTCAATCGCTGTACCATCGTTCGGACAAATCGGTACGCCGACACGCGCATATAATAAACGTAAATAGTCGTTGATTTCTGTTACGGTACCAACAGTCGAACGCGGATTTTTACTCGTTGTTTTCTGATCAATCGAAATAGCTGGACTAAGACCGTCAATACTGTCAACATCAGGTTTATCCATTTGTCCTAAAAATTGACGTGCATAAGAAGATAAACTCTCCACATAGCGACGTTGTCCTTCTGCGTAAATCGTGTCAAATGCCAGCGAACTTTTTCCCGAACCAGAAAGTCCGGTTACAACGACTAATTGGTCACGCGGAATGGTTACATCAATATTTTTTAAATTATGGGCTCTTGCCCCACGAATAATCAGTTTGTCATTTGCCACATTGTCACCTTCCTATAAATCACCTTTTAATTCTAAAACAGTATCACGTAAAGTGGCTGCCCGTTCAAAGTCTAATGCTTTAGCGGCATCGCGCATTTCTTTTTCAAGTTTTAGAATGACTTCACGTTTTTCTTGTTTGCTTAACGCTTGATATGAGTTAACCGCATCGACAGTTTCGACATCTTCGGCGGCTTTCGTGATACTAATTAAATCACGAATTTCTTTAATAATCGTCTTCGGTACAATTCCGTGTTCTTCATTGTAGGCCATTTGGATTCCACGACGACGAGCTGTTTCATCGATTGCTTTTTGCATAGAATCGGTTACTTTATCAGCGTACATAATCACTTTACCTTCTGAGTTACGCGCTGCCCGACCAATTGTTTGAATTAACGAACGTTCACTTCGCAAGAAACCTTCTTTATCGGCATCTAAAATCGCGACTAATGATACTTCCGGCACATCTAGCCCTTCACGCAGCAAGTTTATCCCAACTAAAACATCAAATTCACCTAAGCGCAAATCACGAATAATTTCGGTCCGCTCGAGTGTCTTGATATCACTATGTAAGTATTTTACTTTGATACCTAATTCTTTCAAATAATCGGTTAAATCTTCTGACATTTTTTTCGTTAACGTCGTGATAAATACCCGTTCATTCTTCTCAATGCGTTCATTGATTTCACCAACTAAATCATCAATTTGTCCCATAATTGGACGAACTTCAATGACGGGATCTAACAAACCTGTTGGACGAATAATTTGTTCAATTACATGATCAGTACGTTCCATTTCATACGGCCCAGGTGTGGCTGAAACATAAATAATTTCATTAACACGCTCTTCAAATTCTTCCAAACGCAGTGGACGATTATCTAAGGCACTTGGTAAACGGAAGCCATAATCGACTAACATTTGTTTACGCGCACGGTCACCGTTATACATCCCGCGAATCTGTGGTAGCGACACATGTGATTCATCCGCCACAATTAAGAAATCATCAGGGAAGAAATCGATTAGCGTATACGGTGGTTCACCTTCTTTACGACCGTCCATATGACGTGAATAGTTTTCAATCCCTGAACAGTATCCCATCTCACGAATCATTTCGATGTCGTAGTTCGTCCGTTGTTCTAAACGTTGGGCTTCCAATAATTTCTCTTCTTTACGCAGTACAGCTAAGCGCTCTTCTAACTCAGCTTCAATCTTCTTGATAGACTCTTCCATGTCATTTTCATCGGTCACAAAGTGGGTTGCCGGGAAAACAGCAACATGCTCACGGTCGGAAATGATTTCACCCGTTAAGGCATCGACTTCACGAATCCGCTCAATTTCATCGCCGAAAAATTCAATTCTTAACGCGCGTTCGTCACGTGATGCTGGGAAAATTTCGACGACATCGCCTCGTACACGGAAGCGACCTCGTTGGAAATCAATATCATTACGTTCAAATTGTATGGCCACTAATCGACGTAACAATTCACTATGTTCCATCTCGGCTCCGACACGTAAAGATAACACTTTTTTACGATATTCATTTGGATCCCCTAACCCATAAATACAGGAAACAGACGCCACCACAATTACATCGTTACGTTCTAACAATGAACTTGTCGCTGAATGTCGCAATTTATCAATCTCATCATTGACGCTTGAATCTTTCTCAATATACGTGTCACTAGAAGGCACATACGCTTCTGGTTGATAGTAATCATAATAACTAACAAAATATTCGACCGCATTATTTGGGAAAAATTCTTTTAATTCACTATATAACTGCCCTGCTAATGTTTTATTATGCGCAATTACCAAGGTCGGTTTCTTCACTTCTTTGATTACATTAGAAATTGTAAAGGTCTTACCAGTCCCTGTTGCGCCAAGTAAAATTTGTTCTTTTACATGGTGATTAAGGTTATCAACTAAACGACTAATCGCTGCCGGCTGATCCCCATTAGGCTGATATTTTGACACTAAATCAAAATCGATATCAGTTTGTCGCTCTATCATCTAATAATCACTCCCTCATCTATGACTTATCCATTATATATTTTACCACACCGAACATACTTTCGCTATAATTAAGAGTGATGGAAGGAGCGGGGTACTTCATAAAGATAAAAAAATCAATCAGATTTCTCCAATTGATTTTTTGGTCTAATATTCAAATACTTCTGTTTTACCTCCGCGATGATCATAGATCTGATTTTCCATCGACTTAGGCAACTGAAATTCCGTATAGAGTGGACCGATTTCTTCTTTAAAGCCAATTTCAGTCAGTGCCTTATCTTTCAACGTATAATTAAAGCCAATAAAACGCGGTTCAACGGTTTCTTCCGTAAACACCACAAAATCGGCATTTTTACTAATATTATAGAGCTTTTTATAAATTTTAAAATAATATAAATGCTCAGTCTCTCCAACATACGTGATGCCTTCACTATTGGTTAACGGTTGGCTATCATACAAACCTGTCGCTTCAATTCGCGCTTTATCGAACAGCTTAGGTGGCGTATAATGTTGATAATTGTAACCAAATATTTTCTTTTGACGATCGCGCATCGCTGATGTCACGTTAACATTTTCCCGGCGATACCAACCATGTTTCGTATTGGCGATATTCAAATAAAACGTCATCCCAGCAAGCATCACCAACCCGCCTACTAGCAATGGCATCTTCAATTTAAACTCTTTCTTCTTCACATAAAGCAATAAAAAAATCATCAAAAACAAGACAAAAGCGCCTATTATGAACAATACAGGCGTTACATTGTACAAATAATTTTCAGCACTCAACCACTCGTTTACACTTTTTTCTCCTGTCATCGAATTTCCCCCTAACGTACTTGCTTAAATTATACCTCATATTATCATTAAAACCTAATCATATCTTAATAAAAAAAGCATCAGCCCATCTCTGAGTTGACGCTTCACTTGGTTAAAACTTATTCATAATCTCCTCGACATTTTTAATCATCACCGAAATCGTACCATCTGGATTATTAATAAATTCGATGACTTCTTTATCTTGGTATATTTCAATCGGCACAAATAACTCAATCCCATTGGCAAGTTTCAACTTTTGCTTACTAAATTTTTTCTCAAGTTTCGGGACATTGGTTGGGACATCTTCGTAGAAATTAGTTTTTTCGATGTATTCTTTGTATTCTTGCTTCGCTTGATGATTATTTTCAAAGACCGCTTCGGCAATCCGTTCGTTACTAATCACACCGTCTTCTTCGATACTTTCATAAATCGCTTGTTGAACGTTGGCTAAACTTTCGTAGGTTTCGACGTTATATTTATCCGCTACAGATTTTACCGCTTTTTTGACAATTTTAATGTTGTCAATCGCACTTGGTTTGGATTGAACTTCGAATAAACAATCACTCAAATAATTCACTTTGCGACCATCTAGCTTATATTTCTTCTCAATTGATTGGTAATTTAACGTTTCTAAGGCAATCACAATCCCCTCATCTACACGTTGACTCATACTTGGTAAAATCGCTTTGTTCATAATAATATTATTGACCATCTGATCATCAACATAATCAACAAAATGCGTATATGCTGGCTTATAATTCAGCTTAAACATCCCCATGAATGGTTCTTCATCGTTACCTAATCCCGCCACAACTAACAAGTCGCCATTACTAACTTCTTCAGCTGTTTTTAAGCCATCAAAATAAGCGTTCGCTAACGTTTGGCTCATCTCGATAAAGCTCTGCTCAGTATTTCTCACACTTTGAACTATTTCATTATCACCTGGTAGCTCTCCTGTTTTCAAATCACCATCTAAAAATTTTGAGACCAATTTATCTAAATATTGTTGAATCACTGGTTCATTGACAGCTAGCTCGCCTTGTGACAAAACGGTTGAACTATTTTCAAAATCTAACATATGTAAAATAGCATTTTCTATTTTCATGAAATCTTCCTTCCCTACGTGTTTCCGACGTTAATCATCTTACCATATTTTCAAGCTTAACCGCTAATACTATCTCAAACAAAAACCACCCATCCGAAGATGAGCGGCTGTCATTCACTAACTATTCAGAAAAATCGTATAAAGCCGTTGATAAATAACGTTCGCCATTATCAGGAACAATCACGACGACGTTATGCCCTTTACCTAATTTCTTAGCTACTTGTACGGCTGCATTGATAGCTGCACCTGCAGAGATACCTACTAAGATACCTTCTTTTTGAGCGACTTCACGACCTGTTGCAATCGCATCATCACTCGGAACTGGGATAATTTCATCATAAGCGCCTTGTTCTAACACTTCAGGAATGAAGCCTGCCCCAATCCCTTGAATTTTATGAGGTGAATGTGCCCCACCACGTAAAACTTCAGATTCGGCTGGCTCTACTGCATAGAATTTTGTGTCAGCATCATGTGCGTTTAATACACGGTGAACCCCCGTAATGGTACCACCTGTCCCGACACCCGCTACAAATGCATCAATTTTTTCACCTTCAAAGGCTGCTAAAATTTCTTTACCCGTTGATTCTTCGTGTTTTGCAGGATTTGCTGCGTTATTAAATTGTAACGGCATAAAGAAGCCGTCTTGCTCAGCTAATTCAGTCGCTTTAGCAATTGAACCTTTCATCCCTTCAGCTCCTGGTGTTAGAATTAATTCTGCACCGTAAGCTTTCATTAATTTTTGACGTTCAATACTCATCGTATCAGGCATAATGATCACTGATTTATAGCCTTTCGCTGCTGCGACCATTGCTAAACCAACACCTGTGTTACCACTGGTTGGTTCCACAATTGTATCACCTGGTTTGATTAAGCCATCTTTTTCAGCTTGTTCAATCATCCCCACTGCGATACGGTCTTTCACGCTTCCACCTGGATTGAAAAATTCTAATTTCATATAAACCGTTGCATCATCTTCCCCAACTAAATGATTCAACTTAACTAACGGAGTTTCTCCGACTAATGCTAAAATATTGTCAACTTTTTTCATCATAAACCTCCTACAGTTTAATTAGTGATACGCTCATTTTATAAGAAATAAAACTGTCGTGCAATTGATTGGCTTAGACGTAACGTCTTGGAATACGTGCACCGATGTCACATAACACCTCATATGAAATAGTTTGTAAATGCTCAGCAACATCATCAGCTGTGATGACTTGACCACTATTTTCACCGATTAACGTCACAGGTGTTCCAACTGGATAATGTTTTGGTAAACGAATCATACACTGATCCATACAAACACGACCAACTATTTCACAAAACTGACCATCGACTAAGACCTTGAAACCTTGTAGATGACGATTCCACCCATCAGCATAACCAATTGGCAAAGTGCCTAACCATTCATTACTTTTTGCCTCGTAGGTAGCACCATAACTTACTTTATCTCCTGCTTGTAATTCTTTAACGAAAACTAGCTCAGTCGTTAGACTCGCTGCGGGTTGTAGTTCAAACGGCATATCTAAGGCTTTACCTGAAGGATTTAAGCCATAAAGCCCGATTCCTAAACGAATAATATTCGACGGACACGCTTGGTGCCAAAAAGCCGTTGCACTATTGGCGCAATGAATATATTTAGGTTTGACAGGACTTTTTTCAATAAATTGATTAAAACATTGTGCCTGTTGACTAAAGTAAGTATCATCAGCTTCATCGGCTGTCGCAAAATGCGTAAATACCCCTTCATAAATTAATCGTGGTTGCGACTCGACTAATTCGACACTCGTCACAAAATCTTCAACATCATAAAAACCAATTCGGTGCATTCCCGTATCAATTTTTAGATGAAGCTTTAATGGCGCTCTTATTGTGTCTAGCTCATCATTTGCTATCACCTCAGTCAACCACTCTTTGGAAGCCACAGCAACTGTCAAATCATATTGTTGAGCTAATGGCGCTAAGCTTGGTGTTATGACCCCTAAAATTAAAATTGGAAGTAAAATCCCCGCTTCGCGTAATTCAATCGCTTCATCAATATTAGACACACAAAAGCCACTAACGCCTTCTTCTAGAGCTAACTTTGCAATTTCAATGGCACCGTGGCCATAACCGTTTGCTTTAACAACTGCAAAAACTTCTTGTCCTGGTTGCAACCGTTTCAATTCCTGTTCTATATTAAATTGAATAGCTTTCTTATTAACTGTTAATGTGGTAGGGCGATTCCAACTCGTTACCATAATCTCAAACACCTTCGATTTCTAAATAATTTAACGTTTTTATATTCGCCTGTCTATTTTACCATAAATAATTATGAAACAACATTTGTGAAGACTATTAATCCATGGTAAAATAAACCCACAACGAAACGAGGAGAGAACGATGAATATCATTATTTTATTACTTGCCTATCTGTTAGGTTCGATCCCTTCAGGTGTCTGGATTGGCAAGCTGTTTTATCAAAAAGACATTTGTAATTACGGTAGTGGGAATACCGGCACGACGAATACCTTTAGAGTTCTAGGAAAAAAAGCCGGCATCGTGGTGTTACTAGCCGATGTGTTAAAAGGCACTTTAGCCACTAGCTTGCCTTTACTTTTCCATTCAGATATGCCAATTTTATGGGGCGGAATTGCTGCCATTATTGGACACACTTTTCCTATTTTTGCTAAATTTAAAGGCGGGAAAGCAGTGGCTACTAGCGCAGGGATGTTACTCGCTTATTCACCATTATTTTTTGTTTATGCAGCGTCGATTTTTGTGATTTGTTTATTGATTACAAGCATGGTTAGCTTATCTAGTATGATTGCTGCGGTGGTCGTGACGATTTCAACCATTATCTTACCCTATATTTGGCCGACAATTTTACCCGAATTCAATTGGGTTTTAACGCTTGTCGCAGCAGCGGTCAGCTGTTTTATCTTTTATCGTCATAAAGATAATATTGTTCGCATTAAAAACGGCACAGAAAATAAGGTGCCATTTGGACTTAATAAGAAAAAATAAACGCAACCTTTCATCTTCCTTGATTAGGAAGTGAAAAGTTGCGTTTTTTATTTGATTGTGATAGTGTAGCTGCTTTCTGCAACTTGATGACTTGCTAGACGTTGAATGCCTAATTTTTCTGTCAATTCGCCAGTAGCGTCTGTTGTATCGGCAATTCCTAACCATGGTTCGATACAAACAAACGGCGCTTCTTTTGGGTAAGGACTCCATAAGCCGACATACGGTAGCTTTTCATAACTAACACTTAAACGGTGCGGTGTTTTTTCAGAGCTTAAGATAATTTCTTGCTGATTCAATGGTGTGGCATAAACCAACGCGTCACCTTTAAATACTTCTCGTAATAACGGCACCGTAAAATGAGGCTCAACTACCTCTTTTTTATCCACCGCAATATTTGGACCCGCTAAAGGTAAAAATAAGCTCTCATCTGAAAACTTAACCGTTAAATTATAGTCTTCAAAGGTTCCTTGGCCGTTGATTGGTACATTAAAAGCCGGATGACCACCAACTGAATAATACATCGTGTATTCGCCAGTATTGTGTACGCGATAAGTTGTCGTTAATGCCGACCCAACTAGACGATAAACAATTTGTAATTCAAAATCAAATGGATAGTTAGCTTTAGTCGTTTCTGAACTCTTTAGTGAAAACGTCACGCTGTCATCTGTTTGCTGAACCATCTCAAACACTTGATCACGAGCAAACCCGTGTTGAGGCAAGTGATAATCTTCACCTTCAAAACGGTACGTATCGTCTTTTAAACGACCAACAAATGGAAATAACACCGGTGCTTGACGCCCCCAAAATTCAGGATCTCCTTGCCATAAAAATTCCACTTCTCCGTCATTTAATTGTAAGCTCGTTAACTCAGCGCCTTGCGCCTTAAAGCAAGCTGTTACTAGATCATTTTTTAAGGTAAACATCTCGTTGCCCTCTTTCATCTTATTCACAAATTTTTTACAAAATAAAACGAGATAAATCTTGGTTTTGGACAATATCGCCTAGTTTTTCATTGACATATTGTTGTGTAATCATAATCTCGCCCATTTGCATTTCAGCTGCTTCAAACAGTAAATCTTCCAATAATTTTTCTAAAATAGTGTGTAAACGACGGGCCCCAATATTATCGGTTTCTTCGTTAACTTTATAGGCAATCTCAGCAATTTCTTCAATAGCTTCTTTCGAGAACGTTACTTTTACATTTTCAGTTCCTAATAACGCAATATACTGCTTCACTAAAGCATTTTCAGGTTCGGTTAAAATACGTACGAAGTCTTCTTTCGTTAAGTCATCTAATTCGACGCGAATCGGGAAACGACCTTGTAATTCAGGAATTAAATCACTTGGTTTGCTTAGATGGAAGGCTCCTGAAGCAATAAACAAAATGTGATCCGTGTTGATTGGCCCGTATTTAGTTGTTACTTGTGACCCTTCAACGATTGGTAAAATATCACGTTGCACACCTTCACGCGAGACTTGACCATTAGTATCAGATTTTGAGGTGATTTTATCGAACTCATCAATGAAAATAATGCCACTATTTTCAGCAACTTTAATGGCTTCGCTGTGAATGTCCGCTTTATTGACTAATTTTTCTGACTCTTCTTGAATTAAAATCTCACGCGCTTCTTTGACGGTTAATGTGCGTTTAATTTTTTTCTTTGGTGTTAAGGCACTTAAGGTGTCACCTAAATCGATCCCCATTTGCTCTAAACCAGGATTGTTCATCGGCATTTGGACTTTAGGTTCATCGATTTCAATTGTAATTTCACGATTATCTAATAAGCCTTTTTGTAATTGATCCTTGACTGTCACACGATTTGCTTTAATATTATCCGTTACTTCTTCCGTTTCCTCTTCAGAACCCGTCATATTTTGCATCGCATTCATCATTTGCATCATCATATCCATTTGGTTACGTGATTGTTTTTGTTCCTTTTTGATACCAGGAACCAATAATTTTACTAAACGATCTTCCGCCAATTTTTTAGCATCAGCGTAGACTTCGCTATGTTTTTGCTCTTGGACAATGCGAATACTTGCTTCGACAAGATCACGAACCATTGATTCTACGTCACGACCAACATAACCAACTTCGGTGAATTTTGTTGCTTCGACTTTTACAAACGGTGCTTTAACGGTTTTAGCTAAGCGACGAGCAATTTCCGTTTTACCGACACCAGTTGGCCCAATCATTAAAATGTTTTTAGGCGTCACTTCTCTTTGCATCTCTTCGTCTAATTGCATACGACGATAACGATTTCTTAAGGCAATCGCAACTGATTTTTTTGCATTATGTTGACCAATAATGTATTGATCCAATTCTGACACAATTTGTCTTGGGGTTTTATTCATGTTTTCCATTATTATCAATCCTTTACAACTCTTCTACAATAATATTGTGGTTAGTATAAACACAGATGTCTCCTGCTACGGTTAACGCCGCTTTAGCAATTTCGGCAGCTGTTAAATCTTCACGACCATCACGTTTTAAGGCACGTGCTGCTGATAACGCGTAGTTACCACCTGAACCAATGGCTAAAATACCGTCATCAGGGGCAATTACTTCACCAGTACCAGAAACCATTAACATTTCTTTATCATTCATCACGATTAGTAAGGCTTCAAGTTTTTGCATCATTTTATCACTGCGCCACTCCATTGCTAATTCAACTGCAGCACGGGTTAAATTCCCTTTAAATTCATGTAATTTTGCTTCAAATTTATTTTCTAAATTAAAGGCGTCCGCTACGCTTCCTGCGAAGCCAACGACCACTTGATCATTATATATTTTACGAACTTTTTTCGCAGTACCTTTCATGACAACTGACTCACCCATTGTCACTTGGCCATCTCCTGCCATCGCAAATTTTCCGTCTTTTTCGACTGCACAAATGGTTGTGCTATGAAATGTTGTTAATCCCATTTTACTATCTCCTTTAACAGTTAGCTCTTCCTGCCCAACACAATAAAATTACGCGCGTGGGTGGAAATTACGATAACTCTTTTGTAAATTTTCTTTAGTGACATGTGTATAAATTTGCGTTGAAGACAAACTCACATGACCTAACAATTCTTGGACAGTTCTCATATCCGCCCCGTTATTAAGTAGGTGGGTTGCAAACGTATGTCGCAACATATGCGGATGAATATCGGTTGTTAACGAACTCTTTTTTATTAACTGTTTCAAGATATATTCAATCCCTTTTGGCGTAATTGGATCGCCGTAGTGATTCACAAACAACGCCTCATGTGTCTTGTCGTACTTGGTCATTAATTCATTGCGAGCGTTCTCAATGTAGTCAACTAAAGCGTCGGCCGCATACGAGCCAAACGGCACATAGCGTTCTTTATTCCCTTTACCACGAACTAGTATCACACCTAAATTAAAATCAATGTCACTCAGCTTAGCTCCTGCACACTCACTCACACGAATCCCTGTGCCATACATTAATTCTAAAATCGCTAAATTACGATAATCCAGTGGTCCCTCACCTTTTGCTGTTTCAAAGAGCACATCCATCTCTTTTTCAAATAAAAAACGTGGCAAACGTAATTGCCCTTTTTTCATTTGCACATAAGAAAAAGGATTCTCACTTAATTGCTCTTGTTGCAACAAAAAATTGTAGAAGGAACGCAAACTTGAAATTTTACGGCTAATCGACGTCCGACTATAGCCTTTATCATACAAATACGACAGATAAATTCTCACATCTTGTGGTGTCACTTGTAAAAAGTCGGCTTCACCTGTTTCTACTAAAAAGTCTAAATAATCTTGAATATCATCGTGATACGCCGTCTTCGTATGTTCCGAAAAATGTCGTTCAACGATTAAATACGTCAAAAAACTCACCAACCATGATTCTTTCATCACTATTACCACCCTTACTTGATAACCTTATCATAAGAATTTTCCCATGACAATCAGCCTAAAGCATTAATTAATAAAATATTATAAAAAAGTGCTGG
Source organism: Vagococcus zengguangii (assembly GCF_005145005.1). Classification (NCBI taxonomy): domain Bacteria; kingdom Bacillati; phylum Bacillota; class Bacilli; order Lactobacillales; family Enterococcaceae; genus Vagococcus; species Vagococcus zengguangii. The sequence continues at coordinate 807,824 of NZ_CP039712.1, read as the reverse complement.
AGAGAACGTATGGATTTTGAGCAATATGCAAGAAATGACTTCATATTGTCCAAAAATCTGCCATCGAAAGCCCGTTAATAAAGGCGCAGGAAGGCGCGATTAACTTTCGAGTGATATGAGTACAATGACGATAATTCAACCCAACTAGTGACATCAACTTACTACGTCGATATAAAAGCACAAAAAGGACCTACAATTTTCTCGCAGGTCCTTCACTTTATCTAACTTAAATTTTCTCAATAATCGCTAAAGCACGTTCAGCAATTGCTGTATAACGTTCTTTTTTATCGCGAATTCTTTCTTCTAGTGGAGCAATAATTCCGAAGTTAACATTCATTGGTTGGAAATGTTTGCCTTCAGCGTGCGTAATATAGTACGCCATGGCACCAATCGCTGTTTCACGCGGTAAAATAATTGGCGCTTCTTCTTTTATTAATTTGGCTGCATTAATACCTGCTAATAAACCACTCGCCGCACTTTCAACATAACCTTCTACACCAGTCATTTGACCCGCAAAGAATAAATCTTCACGTTCACGCGTTTGGTAAGTTGGTTGCATGATTTTTGGTGAATTCATAAAGGTATTCCGGTGCATTACCCCGTAACGGACGATTTCAGCATTTTCTAAACCTGGAATCATTTGAATGATACGTTTTTGTTCGCCCCACTTCAAATGTGTTTGGAAACCAACAATATTGTATAACGAGCCCGCTGCGTTATCTTGACGTAATTGGACAACCGCATACGGACGTTTACCCGTTTTAGGGTCTTCTAGACCAACTGGCTTCATTGGTCCAAATAACATCGTTTTTTCGCCACGTTCCGCCATGACTTCAATTGGCATACAGCCTTCAAACACTTTCATATCTTCAAAACTATTTAGTGGTGCTGCTTCAGCATTTACTAACGCTTCACGGAAAGCATAAAATTCTTCTTTGTTCATCGGACAATTTAAGTATGCCGCTTCACCTTTATCATAACGAGATTTCAAATAAACTTTATCCATATTGATAGAAGATTTCTCGATAATTGGCGCCGCCGCATCATAGAAATATAAACCTTCTGATTTAGTAAACTTCGCAATATCAGCCGCTAACGTATCAGAAGTTAACGGACCAGTCGCAACGATTGTCACACCTTCAGCTGGAATATGTGCCACTTCTTCATCAAAAACCGTAATGTTTGGATGATTTCTAATTTTATCTGTAATATAGTCCGCAAATAAGTTACGGTCAACTGCTAAAGCGCCACCTGCTGGTACTTCAGTTGCATCGGCCGCTTGCATAATCAATGAATCAAAATGACGCATTTCTTCTTTTAATAAGCCAACTGCATTGGTAATGCTACGGCCACGTAAAGAGTTTGAGCAGACTAATTCTGCAAATTTATCAGTAGACTGTGCAGGCGTTTTTTTCTCTTTTTTCATTTCATATAAATGTACTTTAACGCCAGCTTGAGCAACTTGCCAAGCGGCTTCACTACCGGCCAAGCCGGCACCAATGATTGTAACAACAGGTTCCATATTCCACCTCGATAATTATTTTTGAATTTCCTCTTTATAGTCACAATGACTACAGATGACTTGTTTGCCGCCTTTAACTTTTTTCTCCACTAAGAAGTGGTTACATTTTGGACAATCTCTCGGAATTGGTTTATCCCATGACGTGAATTCGCATTCTGGGTAGCGACTACAGCCGTAGAATAGACGATTTTTCTTCGTCTTACGCTCAATCACTTCACCTTCATGACAAGTTGGACACTTCATGCCGATTTCTTTGACGATTGCCAAAGTATGACGACATTCCGGGAAATTGCTACATGCATAGAATTTACCAAAACGACCAAGTTTCACGACCATTGGTGATCCACATAATTCACAATCAAAACCAGCTGGTTCATCTTTAATTTGAACTTTTTCCATCTCAACTTCGGCTTTTTCAAGCTCGACTTTGAATGGTTGATAGAAACTATCGATCACATCGACCCATTTTTCTTTAGCTAAAGCGACATTATCAAGTTCTGTTTCCATTTCAGCTGTAAATTTCATGTTAACGATTTGTGGGAAATACTCAACCGTTAAGTCATTAACGATTTCCCCTAATTCCGTTGGTTCAAAACGTTTTTGTGCTAATTTCACATAGTAACGGCGTTGAATCGTCTCTAGTGTTGGCGCATAAGTTGATGGACGACCTACTCCATTTTCTTCTAAAGTTTTAACTAACGTTGCCTCGGTATAACGAGCTGGCGGTTGCGTGAAATGTTGTTTTGGTTCAATATCAACTGATTTCACCATTTCGCCTAATGCTAAATCTGGTAAAATATTTTCTTTTTCTTCTTTACCATCATCTTTACCTTCAATATAAACTTTCATAAAGCCAGGAAACTTAATTTTTGAGCCATTTGCGACAAAAGTAACCCCATTTTGATTCAAGCTAACACGCATTGTATCAAGAACAGCTGGCGTCATTAAACTTGCCACCGTACGTGACCAAATTAAGCTATAAAGTTTCATTTGATCTTTGTCTAAATATTTCGCTAATGATTCTGGCGTACGATAAATACTTGATGGACGAATCGCTTCATGGGCATCTTGAGAACCGGATTTATTTTTACCATCGGCTTTCATACCTGCTGAAAATTCGGCTCCATAAGTTTCCGTAATATATTTAGCAGCTTCTGTTTTGACTGTATCAGATAAACGCGTTGAGTCAGTACGCATGTAGGTAATTAACCCGACTGTGCCTTCTTTACCAATCGGAATTCCTTCATACAATTGTTGCGCAACCATCATGGTTTTACGCGTTCTAAAATTAATTTTACGAGCAGCTTCCTGTTGCAAGCTACTGGTTGTAAATGGTTTTGCTGGATTACGTTTACGTTCTTTTTTGACGATATCAGTGATTTCAAATTGATCACCGTCAAGTTTTTTCAACACTTGTTGAACATCTTCAGTGTTCTTTAAATCCATTTTTTTGTCATTGATTCCGTAAAAAGCCGCTTTAAATTTTTTGCGCCCTTTTAAGAAGTTTCCAGTAATTGACCAGTATTCTTCCGGAACAAAAGCCTTAATCTCTTTTTCACGGTCGATAATCATTTTTAACGTTACCGATTGCACACGACCAGCACTCAAGCCTTTTTTAACTTTTTTCCATAATAATGGACTAATAGAGTATCCCACAATACGATCTAAAATACGACGAGCTTGCTGTGCGTCAACTAAATCTAAATTGATTTTACGTGGTTCTTTAAATGCGGCTTTCACTGCGTCTTTTGTGATTTCGTTAAAGACAACGCGATTCTCATCGTTTAAGTCTAAATCTAACAAATGAGCCAAATGCCAAGCAATGGCTTCCCCTTCTCTATCCGGGTCACTTGCGAGATAAACTTTTTGTGCTTTTTTTGCATTTTTTCTTAATTCTTTAATAATTGGGCCTTTACCTCTAATTGAGATGTATTCTGGCTCATAATTGTTATCAAAATCTATGGCCATTCGGCTTTTGGGTAAATCTCTTAAGTGTCCGACACTTGCGACCACTTTGTAATTCTTTCCTAAGTACTTTTCAATAGTCTTTGCTTTTGCAGGTGACTCTACAATCACCAAATATTTAAATGCCATGCCGACTAACCACCTTTATTTACCGATTCTACTTTTAAATCGTATCATATATTATTATTTCGTCAAACGTTTGTCAACATTTAGCTGTTTAAACTGATTAATTTCTTCTATTATATGTTGCGCACTGCTAACTAATTTTGCCCCATTTTGAATCAATTCATGACAACCTTCAGAAGTTACTGACCTAATTGAACCTGGGACAGCAAAAACTTCTCTATTATTCTCTAATGCTTGCTGTGCAGTAATTAGTGAGCCACTACGGCGTTTGGCCTCCATCACACAAACACCTTGCGAGATACCCGCTATAATCCGATTTCTCATCGGAAATTGATGTTTTTGGGGTGGCGTACCTTCCAAATATTCAGAGATAATTAATTGTTCTGTGCCCATTTTTTGAAACAGGTCGCGATTCTCTCTAGGATAAATCCGGTCTAAACCGTGGGCCACTACAGCAATCGTCTGTCCATGTGCGCTAATAGCTACTTGATGAGCAAGCGTGTCAATTCCTATTGCTAACCCACTTACGATAGTATACTGTTGGTTAATTAATTCCGCAACTATTTTATTAGTCACCTGTTGACCATAATCACTCATCGTTCGAGTTCCGACAACCGCCAACGTGTTGGTTTGTAACAACTTATGATTCCCTTTATAAAATAACATAATTGGCGGATTATAAGTTTCTAAAAGCAACGTAGGATAATCTGTATCTAAAATAGTCACACTATTGGTTTCAATATATTTTTCAAACAGTAATTCTTGATTTTCTTCAATATATTGCATACTTTTTTCAAAAACACGTTGATATTTGGGTAGTACATTCAATAGAAATATTAGTTCATGGTTTGAACAATCTGTTAATGCTGTCCCTTTTAAAATAACATGATTAAGCAATTTTAGTAAACCTTTATTACCCACACCTTTTAAATGTTTTAATAAAAATATTTGAAAATTTTCGTTGATCATAAAAAACCTCCCCTTTCACTAATAAGTAAGTGAATCAGGAAGGCTTTCATTATTTAAATCATATCTTTGATTGGTGCAAAGGTTTTACGATGAATTGGGGTAATTCCTAAGCTATTTAATCCAGCTAAGTGCTTAGCCGTGCCGTAACCGGCATTTTCAGCAAAACCATACCCAGGATATTGTTGCTCATACTCGCTCATCATCTGATCACGTGTTTCTTTTGCGACAATACTTGCTGCCGCAATCGCAATACTTTTGGCATCACCTTTAATAATACTTTCTTGAGGCAACGCAATATTAGGTAACTTCATCGCATCTAATAGTAAGTAATCCGGCTGCGGATTCAAGGCTTCAATCGCTTGGGTCATAGCGACTTTTGTTGCTTCATAAATATTAATACGATCAATTTCTTCTGGTGAGACAATCCCAATGCCAATCGCTAGCGCTTGTTCTTTAATTTTCGTTAACAATTCTGCTCGTTTAGCATGACTTAATTGTTTTGAATCATTCAAACCGACTAAGTCTGGATTTTCAGGTAAAATCACGGCTGCTGCTACGACTGGCCCCGCTAATGGACCGCGTCCGACTTCATCGACACCTGCAATGTATTGATACGCTTGCTGGCGGGCTGCACGTTCGAAGGCCTGCATTTGTTCAAACAACTCCTTAGCCGCTTGTTCTTTAGCTTGACGACGATCATATTGAGCAATTAAGGTTTGTACGCCTTTTCGCTCATCTTGACGAAGTTCCGCGATTATTTCAACCGGTGTATCAGGATTTAATAACAGCTCTTTTGCGCTTTTAATCGTTAGTGTCAAGCTGCTCAGCCTCCCAAATTTCAACACGATCTAAGGTATAACGACCTACTTGGCCACTACGGATTTCTTGAATCAACATCTCACTCGCACGCTCATAGTCATCTCTAAAGCCACGTTTTTTTGTAATCAACATCAATTGATCCACATTGTTCAATTCGAAATCACCTTCTGAGAAACCATAGCGTTTGCCTAATGACTGACGATAATAATCATTGAAAAATTGAATAGCATATAAGGCAATATCATCTAAATGTAATAAATTATCTTTAATCGCACCTGTTAACGCCAATTTTTTACCGATTTCTGGATCTTCGAATTTAGGCCATAAAATCCCTGGTGTATCTAGTAATTCCAATTCATTTCCGACTTTTAACCATTGTTGTCCTTTTGTCACACCAGGCTTATTACCTGTTTTTGCAATATTTTTCTTGACTAAACGATTCATTAGCGTCGATTTACCAACATTAGGAATCCCGATAATCATCGCACGTATTGCTTGTTCTTTTAATCCTTTGGCTTTTTGGCGTTCACGTTTTTCTTTTAAGACTTCTTGCGCTGCTGGAACGATTTGTTTAATGCCACGTCCTTCTTGCGAATTCAGTTTTAAAGTAGCATAACCTTGTTTTTCAAAATATTGCTGCCATTTTTGAGTTTGAACCGGGTCAGCTAAGTCAGCCTTATTTAATAACATTAGACGTGGTTTATGCTGCACAATCTCATCTAACATCGGGTTACGACTTGAGATTGGTAATCGAGCATCGACTAACTCAAACACAATATCAACATACCTTAATTTCTCGGTTACTTCTCTTCTGGCTTTGGCCATGTGGCCTGGAAACCATTGAATTACTTTCATAATAAACTTCCTCTTCTACAATAATTTTATATCTTTAAATGGATAGTACACTAAGCGTGCTTTTCCAATAATTTGATCCGCCCTTACTTCACCAAACGAACGACTGTCCTTGCTAACACGACGGTTATCGCCTAAAACAAAGTAAGCATCATCTGATAAATTAGGTTTCCCTAGTACTTCTTCACTATTAAAATTGGTTGTATAGTGATTATTTAGATGATGAATTTTTATCTCATCCAAATAAGGTTCCTCAATCATCTCACCATTAATTAATAAGGTGTCATTAAAATAGGCCACCTCTTCACCAGGCAAACCCACTACCCTCTTCACCATCACGGTACCATCGTTCGCTTTAAACAAAATAATATCAAAGCGATCAATATCGGAAAACTTCTCATATATTATATGATCCTCTTGATTTAAGGTTTTCTCCATTGAATTTCCTTCAATTGTCATGGGAATAAATACAAAACCTCTGACAATAACAGCAAAAAAAGCAGCAACCATTAACATTTTTATCCAATAAATTAATTTTTCTAAAAAGCTATTCTTCAATTTTTGCCACTCTCTTCTATGATTTACTCAATTGCTTGATTGCTTCATCTAGCTGTTGATCATTTTCTTGCATAAATTGATACACGTTTTTTTCAATTTGATTAGCCGTCTCTTTATTCACGATACCATCAACCGTTAATTTTTTGGAAGCTTGGAAGGTTTCAACTGCGACTTGTGTCTTTTCGCTAAACTGATCGCTGTCTTTATCAACCTCATAGCCTAATGCTTGTAACATAACATTTAATGATTTTACACTATCACCAGATGAACCTAACTGCATTGAATTAGATTTATCCATTACCATAACTGAATAATAATCTGGGGTTTTCACTTCGATTGTTGGTTCTAAACCTTTTTCGTTAATCCAATTACCTTTTGGTGTTAACCATTTGTTAACCGTTAACTTCAATTCGGTATCCTCAGTTAATGGTTGTACCGTCTGCATGGTTCCTTTACCAAAGGTGGTATCACCCATCACTTTGCCACGCTCGTTTTCTTTGATAGCTGCTGCAAAGATTTCAGAAGCACTCGCACTATTTCCATTAACTAGAACAACGACCGGTTCTGTTATTTTATTGCCATTATCAAATGATTTATCCGCTTCGACTTTTTCTCGATTACCTTGACCATCTTCAACTTGGAAAATAATTTGGTCTTCTTTTAAGAAAGCACTCGCCATTTTGGAAACTTCTTGTAAGCTTCCGCCCGGGTTGTCTCGTAAATCAATTACGAAGCGTTTCGCTCCTTCTTTACGCATTTTGGCTACTGCTTTAAAGAAATCATCTGAAGTATTGCCGTTAAAAGTTGTCACTCTTATTATACCAATCTCTTTATTTTCACTTGCAATTTCAGGATACACTGATTCGATTGGAATCACATTTCGCGTTAACGTCACATCAAACGTTTTACCATCGCGTTCAATCGTTAATTTGACTTGTGTCCCTTTTTCACCACGAATTTGACTCACTACCTCGGTTAAGGTTTGTCCTGTAATATCCTTATCATCTACCTTCAGGATTTTGTCATTAACACGTAATCCTTCTTTTTCAGCTGGAGAACCTTTAATCGGTGGTTCAACGATAAAAGGAACGTCGTTAGCATAAGACATGGTGGCGCCGATTCCTTCAAATTCACCTTCAATCGTTTCATCAATCGAGTCCTTCGATAGGCCGGTTAAAAAGTTTGAATATGGATCCCCAATGGCATCAGTCATGCCAGATAGTGCCCCATTTATTAAGGCTGTTTCATCAATTTCTCCAACATAATTTTGTTTAATAAAATTAAACACATCCTCAACATGTGCAAACTGTTGGTGAGTACTATTTGAACTATTTATATCGCTTCCGAATAATTCATTCCCTTCAACTACTAAATATGTACCACCTATAGCCACACCCGCTGATAAAAGTGCCGTTAAAATCAAATGTTTTGGTGAGAATTTTCTATTAGAATCCATCTATTATCACGTTCCTCTGTTATTTTCCTACTGTTAAGTTTAACACGCATAGTCTTAAAAAAAAAGAATAGAAACTGTAACAGTTTCTATTCTTTCGATTAGTTAAGCCTTAATATTTTAGGGGTTATCCTAAGAAAATGTCGCCAGCTTTTGGATCAACAGAGATTAATTTACCAGCTTCGATTGCTGTTGTTGCATTTGCAGCACCAACGACAACTGGAATACCTTTAGCGATTGCTACAACTGCCGCATGAGAAGTTAAACCACCTTCTTCAACAACTAAAGCACTTGCTAAATCAATAGCAGGCATGTAATCTTTATCAGTTGTTTTAACAACTAATACACTACCTTCTGTCATCTTTTCAACTGCTTCTTCAGCAGTTGTTGCAACAACTGCAACACCTGTTACAGGTTTGTCACCAATTCCTTGACCAGAAACTAGTTTAGAACCGATCATATGAATTTTCATTAAGTTAGTTGTGCCGCGTTCACCAACTGGTACACCCGCTGTAATAATAACTAATTCGCCTTCTTTAGCAAAACCTAAGTCTTGAACTAATTCAGCAGAACGAGCAAACATATCATCAGTAGATTCTGGTTTTTCAGCAACTTCTGGGAATACACCCCAAGTTAATGCTAAGCTACGTGCTTTTCTTTCATCGAATGTCATCGCAACGATGTGAGATTTTGGACGATATTTAGAAATCATTTTCGCAGTGTAACCTGATTCAGTTGCAGCAACGATTGTTTTGATGCCTAAGTTACGCGCAGTATGACCTACTGATTGACCAATTGCTTCAGTTGTATCAGTTTGGCTGAAACGTTTTAAAGCAAACACATCTTGGTCTACTAACGCATCTTCAGTACGTAATGCGATACGTGCCATTGTTGTTACTGCTTCAACTGGGTAATCACCAGCAGCTGTTTCACCAGATAACATGATAGCATCTGTACCATCGTAGATAGCATTGGCAACGTCACTAGCTTCCGCACGTGTTGGACGTGGGTTGTGTTGCATAGAATCTAACATTTGAGTCGCTGTAATAACAGTTTTCCCAACTTCGTTACATTTTTTGATTAATTCTTTTTGGACAACTGGTACTTCTTCAGTTGGGATTTCTACCCCTAAGTCACCACGGGCAACCATTAAACCAGCTGAAACTTTCAAGATGCTGTCGATATTATCAACACCTTCTTGGTTTTCAATTTTAGAAATAATTTGGATGTGAGTTGCATCGTTTTCTTCTAAAATTTTAGTGATTTCTAAAACGTCGCTTGGACGACGAACGAAACTTGCTGCGATAAAGTCAACATCTTGTTCGATACCAAAACGGATATCTGAAGCGTCTTTTTCTGTGATACCAGGTAAGTTAATTGAAGCGCCTGGAACGTTAACGCCTTTTTTGTTTTTCAATGTGCCATCGTTAGAAATACGTGTCACGATTTCTCCGTTAGCGTGATCTAATTCAACTACTTCTAAGTCTACTAAACCATCATCTAAAAGAATGTGGCCGCCAACTTCAACATCGTTGATTAATTCAGGGTAAGTAACTGAAAAACGTTCAGCGTTACCTAAAACTTCTTTCATTGAAATACGGATTGTTTCGCCAGTTTTTAATTCAACTGCGCCGTTTTCCATATCATTTGTACGAATTTCAGGCCCTTTTGTATCTAAAAGAATCGCGATACGTTTACCTGTAATTTTTGCTGCTTCACGAATGTTTTTGATACGGTTGCCATGCTCTTCATAATCACCATGTGAGAAGTTTAAACGACAAACGTTCATCCCAGCATTAATTAATTCTACAAGTGTTTCGACTGTTTCACTTGCAGGTCCAATCGTACATACAATCTTTGTTTTTTTCATGTCATACGCTCCTATTTGTTTATTTTAAAATGAAATTTCTTTATTTAATTTGTATAAAGAAAGATCAGGTTGGTGTTTACCATTTTCAAGTGTATCAATAATATCAGATGCGACAACTTCTTCGTTACGCATACCTACGCATAAACCGCCTTTACCTTCTAATAAAAGTTCAACAGCTTTTGCACCAAATTTACTTGCTAAAACGCGGTCACGAGCTGTTGGAGACCCACCACGAACAACGTGTCCTAAAATTGATACACGTGTATGGAAGTCGCCGTATTCAGCTAATTCCTCTGCAAATTCATTCCCGCCTTTAACACCTTCAGCTAAGATGATTAAGCAATGTTTTTTTCCACGATCGCGGCCTTCTTTAACACGTTGTGCTACTTCAGCCATGTCGAAATCATGTTCCGGAATAATAATATCGTCAGCACCACCTGCAACACCAGCCCAAAGAGCGATGTCACCAGCATTACGTCCCATTACTTCAATAACGAATGTACGAACGTGTGAAGTTGCTGTGTCACGAATTCTGTCAATTGACTCTAATACAGTGTTTGTTGCTGTATCAAATCCGATTGTATAATCAGTTCCTGGAATATCATTATCAATTGTTCCTGGGATACCGATAGCTGGGAAACCATGGCGAGTTAAAGCCATTGCTCCATGATAAGAACCGTCTCCACCGATAACTACTAAGCCATCAATGCCGAATTTTTTAAGTTGTTCGATTCCTTTTAATTGTCCTTCTTCAGTCGCAAACTCAGGGTAACGAGCTGAATATAGGAATGTTCCACCACGTTGGATGATGTCACCAACGTCAGCTACATCTAAACGACGGATGTCACCGGCAACTAAACCAGCGAAACCATAGTTCACACCATAAACTTCTAATCCTTCAAAAATCGCTTTACGTGCAACGGCGCGAACCGCAGCGTTCATACCTGGTGCGTCTCCACCACTAGTTAAAATAGCAATACGCTTCATTCTTTTCCACCTCAAAATATATTTTTACATTCAAAAATAAATGTATAAATTACCAAAACTCAATTACCTATGTATTCTACCATTTTTTCGTAAAATTGTCTTATTAAATATCAAAAAAACATAGAAATTTTCTCATTTGTTTCATTTATCAGTCTATTTATTGAAAACAACATTTTTTTCATCTAATAATTCCACTAACTTTTCTCTTAACTCTGGACTGTCAGCAATCCAAAGTTGTTCATTTAACACCCTACGTTTGTTCGTTTTTTCATCAAATAAAATGACTGGGCAAATGCCATGATGTGTTTGTAAAACTTCTTTAATTTCTGAAAACAATGATTCTTTTTCAACATCTCTCGAAATTTTCAAATAACAAATGGTCGCTCCGATAGCTTGCTCTAAAACTGTAATCGGTTGAAGTTGTTCAACTAATAATTGTCGTTCCTGGTTGTAACGACTCTCTTCCACCTTACCACTCACCCAATAAACTTGGTTGACCTTTATTTGATCATATAACTTACGATACAATATAGGAAAAACGGTCAATGATAAGTCGCCTGTTTCATCAGACACTTCTAAAAAGGCCATTGTTTCTCCTTTTTTTGTACGGATCTCACGTGATTTTTTAAGATAAACAATAAACGACTGATGTTTACCGACTAAAGCCTGTGCGATGTTTGTGGCTTGTTTAACTACTTTTATGCTCTTATACTGATTAACTGGATGACCTGAAACATAAGCCCCTAAAAACTCTTCTTCAAATGACAGTTTCTCTTCTAAGGTATAATCTGGCAACTGGCTTTCTTTTAGCTCTAGTGTCGCTAACATATCAACGCTACCACCGCTAATTAAAACATTCGCGATGCTGCCGTCCAAGTTTTTCATTAAGTCACGACGATTTGGTTCTATTTCATCGAACGCCCCAATCTGAATTAGCGGGGCTAACCAGTCTGGTTTTAGCCACTTATTATCATTTCGAATCAAGAAGTTATCAAAACTTGTATAGGGACCCTGTTCTTTACGTTCAGCAATCAACTCTTTCACAAAATCACGCCGAACGCCTTTAAGCGAACTAAAGCCAAACAAAATTTCATTGGATTTATTTAAAGAGAAACTATAGGACGAGCGATTAATATTAGGCCCTTTGATGACAACGCCATATTTCCTTGCATCCGCGATATATTCTTTAATTTTATCCAAATTATGACGAACAGAATGTAATAACGCAGCAAAAAAAGCAGCTGGATAGTGAACTTTTAAATAGGCCATCTGATAACCCACAAATGAATAGGCCATGGCATGTGAACGGTTAAAGCCATAGTTCGCAAATTTTTCGATATATTGATAGACCTCTTCAGCAACTTGTGGGCTATAACCATTGGCAACTGAACCATCAATAAAATTCTGGCGTTGTTGTTCTAAAACATGTTTGACCTTTTTGCTGACTGCCCGCTGTAAAATATCGGCTTGACCAAGTGTAAAACCAGCCATCTTAGCAGCTACTTGCATAATCTGTTCCTGATAGACAATAATTCCGTAAGTCACATCTAAAATATCTTTTAAACTTTCGTGTGGGTATTGAATCATTTCCTGACCGTGTTTACGACGCACAAAGGTGTCAATATTTTCCATAGGACCTGGACGATACAAGGCGTTAACCGCCGCAATATCTTCGATTGACTCTGGTGAAACTTTACGCAGCACGTTACGAATACCGGCCGATTCAAACTGGAAGACTCCTGCTGTTTGGCCTTTTTTGAATAAAGCAAGCGTATCAGGATCATTCATTGGAATCATTTTTTGCGTCAACTCGGTGCCGGTTGTGCGACGAATGTGTCGCAACGTATCGTCAATAATTGATAAATTACGCAAGCCAAGAAAATCCATTTTTAACAAGCCAATTGCTTCAACATTCCCCATTGTAAACTGAGTTAACGGAATATCTTCAGAACCTTCTTGTAACGGGACAACATCTGTTAACGGTATATCACTAATTACCACACCCGCCGCATGTGTGGAGACATGACGAGGCAAGCCCTCTAATTGCAACGCGACATCAAAAATCAAACGATTGCGTTCAGAACTTTCGATTAATTTTTGCAAATTTTTCGATTTTACTTGGGCTTCTTTAAGCGTAATTTTCAAGACATTTGGAATGGCATTTGACCATTGTGATGCTTCGCTTTGTGAGAGACCAAAGACGCGACAAACATCTCGTAACACCATTTTAGCGGCCATCGTACCAAACGTGGCAATTTGCGCCATGTGATTATCACCATATTTTTGATAAACATAGTGAAGAATTTCATCGCGACGATTATCTGGGATATCTAAATCAATATCGGGCATGCTATTTCGTTCGATATTTAAAAAACGTTCAAACAACAAGTGATATTTAATCGGATCGACATCCGTAATGGATAAAACGTAAGATACTAAAGCACCAGCAGCTGAACCACGGCCAGCTCCTGTTACGACTTGCTGCTCTTCAGCAAAACGCATTACGTCCCAAATAATTAAAAAATAATCGTCAAATCCCATCTGATGAATAACGGCTAATTCTTTTTCTAAACGTTCAACATAACATTCGTCAAAGTCTGGTACACGTTTTGGTAAAAACTCAAAACACAGTTGGCGCAAATATTCGCCCGCTGACACACCTGCAGGGGTATCAAAATGTGGCAATAAACTTTGGCTAAAGTCCATCTCGAATTGACATTGCTTCGCTAATTGACTCGCTGCTTCGATTGCTTGGGTTAAGTTTCTTTCAGCATAGACCTGGGCAACCGATGTTGGATTTTGCAAATAATAAGAACCCGCCGCTTGATAATCGAGTGTTTCTAAGCGTGTACCTTCGTCAATATGATGTAAAATTTCTAACGAAAAATGATCGCTTGGCAATAAATAACGACTATTTTCAAACGCTATAATTGCTAGCCCTAATTTTTCGTATGCTTGCGTTAAGGCTTCCCATTTATTATCGGCCAAATAATTAGCCATGCCACCATAAACACTGTCCTGGCCAGCATATTCTAATAACTGCTTTAAAACCGGAACAAAGCGCTCAAGTTCCCCTTTTTTCAAATAATAATTCAGCTGTGAATCTTCAGCTGGTACGATCACAAACAAATCAGCTAAATAAGGTAACAGCTCTTCTAATAGTAATGGTTTACGTTGATCCAACATTTTCAACGTTGAAAGATTGATTAACTGTTGGTAACCTCGTTTGTTTTTGGCATAAAAAACTAATTTAAATGTGACATGTTCTAACGTTGCGACCGTATATTCTATCGTGACACCGATGAGCGGATGGATGTTTGCAGCTTGACAGGCACGATAAAAGTCGGCTACGCCTGACATCGTATTAACATCAGCGATTCCTAATGCGGTCACACCTAATTTTTTCGCTTGCTCGACTAAATCGGGAATTCGATTCGTACTTTGCAATAGCGAAAAGGCCGTTTGATTGTATAATTGCACCTTTTCCATAGACATCCAACCTCCTTTTCCACCTTTTAGTATACCATGAAATCACTATTCTGACGTATTATCTCAATTGCGCAAATAAATTCAGGAGGAATGCTAGACTTTTAAAGACTATGTGATAAAATAAACGTGAGGAAAGAGGTGTCGTTAATGAGATTTATTATCGTATTACTTTCAGGTTTAATTATTGGCCAAATGATTGGCTATTTAGGAGCTGCTTTAAGTCACACAGCCTACACGCCTGTATCGGCTTTAATCGGTTCTCTTGTCTTAGTCGCTATTGTTTACATTATTGGCGAACTAACATCATCAAAGAAAAGCGTAAAATAAAAACATCAGCTTTGAACATTACGATTCGTAATCATCAAAGCTGATGTTTTTGTTATTTAGCTGTCCACGCAAAGCCTATGGTCTTCTCGCCAACATGGGTTCCCACAACTGGTCCTAAATGACCAATCTCAATTTGAATACCCGGACATTTTTCTTCTAATTTAATTTTCTCAATTTCCGCGATTTGTAAACTATTCGCATGAATTAAATAATAAATATGCTCGGCTTTAGCTTTCTTGTAGTGCTTAGCCACAAGATCTTCAGCGCGTGCAAAGGCTTTTTTAGATGAACGAATTTTTTCAGACAACACGATTGATCCTTGATCGAATTTTAATACGGGTTTAATTTTTAATAAACTACCAATAATTGCTGAACTATTTTTTAAGCGACCACCACGTACTAAATGATTCAAATCATCTACGATTAGAAACGCTTCGGTATTATCACGAATGTATTCTAACCTTGAAATAATGTCATCTAATGATTCGTCAGCTTGTGACATTTCTAATGCTACTTTGACCATGTGACCCATCGGCATACTTGTAATCTTCGAATCAAATGGAATCACTTCGATTTCTTCTATACCAGGAGACATACCAATCAAATTGTTAATAAACCCTGAAATACCAGAAGATAGGTGGATACTTATCACGCGCTCATAACCTGCTTTGGCTAAAGAATTGTAGGTTTCTAACACTTCTCCAATCGACGGTTGTGACGTACTAGGTAGCTCTTTACTTGCCTTAAGCAACTGATAAAACTGACCTTCATCGGCTACATCTACGCCTTCATTGTAAATTTTTCCATCAATAATAACTGGAATAGGAATGACGTATACATCCGGATGGTTCTTGATGTTTTCAGGTAAAAATGCCGTACTATCCGTAACTATAGCTGTTTTCATTATATTCTCCTTTCCCCTAACGATACTCCCCACTATATCATATTTTAAAAAGGCCTTAAATAAACTTTAACATTATTCAAAAAAACTTAAGAATTCATTTTTGTATTCCCTTAACAATTGGTTATTCGTGAGATGTTTAAATTCATAATCCGATTGCTCTTCAAATGTGATATCTTTTGCCAATGAGCTAATTTCTTTCAAATTAAAATCATTCACAGAGTATCCAATTAAAAGGCCTAGGGATTTAGGTAAACGCCATAAATGTGACTTTGCAAATCCTTGCGTTATTGTTGTTTCAGCTAACACTTCAATTGCCTTTTGTTGAATCTTTCCGGTTCCCGGATTAAAAGCTGTATCAAGTAATTTTACAAGCTCATCTTCAGAGTACGTCTTTGCCACCATTTGTTGAACGATTAACTGACTAGCATAAGGCGTCATAATCATGTAATGCTCCATCTTTAAATCGGACGCTTTTTCCAACTCCTTAATAAAACTAGGCAAGCCTTCAGAATAATAAAGTTCCTCAATCGAACCACTCTCCTGACTTAAGCGTGTTGAGGGCGGTATAGTCATTAATTTCAGCTGATTCAACTTCTTATCGTATTTCACAACGGAAACTAATTCAAGCTTTGATTCGTTCGCGGATTGATTAACCACTAAGGTATAAACCTCATGATCTTTATTGTCTTTTAAATTAGTTGCTACAACGACGGGCTCGACATACTCCGAATCGTACTTAGCTTCTTTCAAACCTGTACGGTATTCAAACAAAACAAAACCTAACACAATAACCAGCGCCATAAATAATAATTGGTTTATCACATAAATAATGGCTGCAGCAGCCGATATCTGCTCCACCTTTTGTTTCCTGCTATTTTTCATCTATTCTCCTCGATTCATTAGAACACGTAATCTATCGTACTAATTACATTCATAGGATTATTTAACTATAGACTCTAACATTTGACTAGCAATTTGATTAACTGTTAACTTGGAAACGTCTATTACAACATCTGCAACGGCCTCGTACAGAACACGACGCTCCTGTTCAATCTTAGCTAAATCATTTTTAGAGGATTGATTTGCTATAGGTCGACTGTTTTGTTTATCCTCAGTAATTCGTTTATAATAAGTATCAAAATCCGCTTGCAACCATACAACCGTTTTGAATGACGCCTTCAGAATATGACGGTTTTCTTCTGATAAAACGATGCCACCACCAGTTGAAATAATCGCTGGCATGTTAATCACTTGTCTCAAGCATGTCGTTTCGATATGACGAAACTCTCTTTCTCCTTGTGTCGAAAAAATAGTTGGAATAGTTTGCCCCGTTGTTGTTTCAATTAGTCGATCCAAATCAACAACTGGTAAAGATGTCTGTTGGCTCAACGCTTGAGCAACACTACTTTTCCCGCTCCCCATAAATCCAACTAATACAATGCCGTCGTTCATAGTCCTTCACCAATTAAGCTACCTAAATCTGAAAAGAAACTTGGATAAGAAACCGCTACTGCTTCAGCATTTAATAGCTCTACTGTACCCGATTCGACTATTAAACTCGCAATCGCCAACATCATACCAATCCGGTGATCACCGTGAGAATCTACCACTGCACCATGTAACTTAGTTGGGCCGTTAATAATCAAACCATCATCCGTTGTTTCGATATTGGCACCCATTTTACGAAGTTCTGAAGCCGTCACATCAATACGATTAGTTTCTTTTACTTTCAATTCTTCTGCATCGCGAATAACCGTTGTTCCTTCTGCTTGGGTTGCTAACAATGCAATAATTGGTAATTCATCAATTAATCTTGGAATTAACGCTCCTTCAATGATTGTTGCTTGTAGCTGACTCGAATGCACCTGCAATGTCGCCGATTGATTCTCCAAGTCCCGATCACGAATAAACAACGAGCCTTGCATCGCTTCAATCACTTCAAGAATACCGGCTCTAGTTGCAGTGATGCCCACATTAGGTAATGTCACTTCACTATCTTTAGCAATTAAACCGGCAACTAAGAAAAAGGCGGCCGATGAAATATCCCCAGGCACCATCATCTCTTGACCAATTAAACGTTGGGGGCCTTTTAAACGAATTTCTTTCCCGTTAATCTCAATGTCCCCACCAAATTGGCGAATCATATCTTCGGTATGGTCGCGAGTCTTTTCCTTTTCAATGACAATTGTTTCTCCTTTTGCATGTAACCCCGCTAATAAAATAGCTGACTTTACTTGGGCACTTGCAACGGGCATCCGATACGTTATCCCTTGAAGCTTATTGGTCCCCTTAATAGTAATGGGTGCATAATTTTCTTCGCGAGCACTTACCTGAGCCTTCATTTGTAAAAGTGGTATCAGAACTCGTGCCATCGGTCGTTTTGCAATCGATACATCGCCAAAAAGTGTCACATCGATTGGACTAGCAGCTAATAAACCTGTAACAAGTCGAATAGTCGTCCCTGAATTCCCTATATCAACTGCCTGTCTAGGAGATCGAAAAGCTTCAATCCCATGACCTTCGATGACTAATTGCATCCCTTCACGTTCAATTTTTACGCCCAATGCTTGAAATAACTTCAGTGTCGATAGGCAATCTTCAGCTTCTAAAAAACCTGTCACACGAGTAATTCCGTGAGCCAACGCACCAAACATAATGCTACGATGGGAAATCGACTTATCACCTGGCACTCGAACCGTGCCTATTAATTGTTGTTGATTGGTCAATAACTTCATCAAATGACACTCCTTAGTATTTTTTGACTGTTTCACGATATAAAGCCAATTGTTGTTTTAAGCGTTCAAACGCATCTGCTTCAAATTTATTTAATATTTCTTTTGCAACCTCAGTAGCCACCACATACTCCGCAATGACACTCGCAGCAGGTACCGCACAACTATCAGAACGTTCAACACTTGCTTTGTAAGGCTCTTTCGTATCGATATTCACACTCATTAATGGTTTATATAACGTTGGGATAGGTTTCATCACTCCACGTACGATAATTGGCATACCGTTTGTCATTCCACCTTCAAAGCCACCTAAGTGATTACTTGTGCGAATGTAACCTTGTGCCTCATCCCAAATAATTTCATCCATCACTTGACTACCAGGTAAATTGGCGGCTTCAAACCCCACACCAAACTCGACACCTTTGAAAGCGTTTATACTCATCATTGCTTGAGCAATCTTACCATCAAATTTATTGTCCCAATGCGTGTAACTACCTAAACCTATTGGCACACCACCAACGACCACTTCAACAACACCGCCGACTGTATCCCCATCGTGTTTTGCTTGGTCAATGACATCCTTCATTTGTTGCTCAACATTTGTATCTAAACAACGTACTTCCGAAGCTTCAGCTAAAGTTTGAATGTCTGTTAGTGTATATGTTGGGGCTAAATTAGCTTTAACACCACCAATTGTCACAACATGACTCGCCACTTCGATTCCTAATTCTTTCAAAAGTTTTTTCGCTACGGCACCCACTGCCACACGCATCGTCGTTTCACGCGCAGAAGAACGCTCTAAAACATTACGCAAATCATCAAATGCGTACTTTTGTCCACCAACTAAATCCGCATGTCCTGGACGAGGTTTGGCTACCCTACGTTTAAGCTTTTCTTTATCTGTTACAGCTTCTGTCGACATGACTGATTGCCAGTTTTTCCAATCTTTATTTTCAACCACCAAGGTAATCGGTGATCCTAATGTTTTACCATGGCGAATGCCTGATGTGATGCGGACACGATCTTTTTCAATCAACATTCTACCACCACGACCATAGCCTTTTTGACGACGACTTAACGCTTCGTTAATATCCTCTTCTGATAAGGGCAGCCCAGCCGGAACCCCCTCAATAATCGTTGTTAATTCTGGTCCATGTGATTCACCAGCTGTTAAAAATCGCATGTTCTCACCTTCTAATCTATTATTTCTAAATAATCTTTCATTTCTTCAATCGGCACTTGTTGGATTTTAGCTTGCCCAATGGTTGGGACTATTATTAATTTCAACTGCTTCCCACGAGCTTTTTTATCATGAGTTAACGCTTGATATAATCTTTTTGGCTCTAACGCTGGCATGGAAGTTGGCAAGTTGAATTTTGTTAGTAATTGTATTAATTCAGCTGTTACGCCTGGAGCTACTAGACCTTTTTGCTCTGCTATTTTTGAAACTTGAACCATTCCAATAGCAACAGCTTCCCCGTGAGTAATTTGACCATAACCCGCTTGATTTTCAATCGCATGGCCAATCGTATGGCCAAAATTTAAAATTAAACGCTCACCATTATCAAATTCATCTGTTTCGACAATACGCGCTTTGATTTGACAACACGCATGAATAATTGATTCAGCCTGTGTTATCAACTTCTCCTTATCAGGAAGAGATTGCAAGGTTTGCCATAAGTCTACATCTGAAATCGCGGCTGATTTGACAATTTCAGCAATCCCTTCACTAATTCGTCGTTTTGGCAAAGTCTGTAGTGTCTCAGGATCAATTAAAACAGCCGTTGGTTGAGCGAACGTACCGACTAAATTTTTAGCAGATGAGGTATTAACCGCTGTTTTTCCCCCCACGCTACTATCAACCTGTGCTAGCAAAGTCGTTGGAACTTGCACAAAACTTACACCTCGCATGTAAGTAGACGCAACAAAAGCGCCTAAATCACCGACTACACCTCCGCCTAAAACAACAATGCTGTCAGACCGTGTCATCCCAAAGTCAGCTAATTGCTCATATAGCATCGCGGCAGTTGCCAAACTTTTACTCACTTCTCCTGGTGCAACTTGTAGCAACGTCGCCGTATACCCATTTGCTGTTAGCGAAGTTAGGACGGTTTCTCCATACAGACTCGCAACGGTTTGATCAGTAATTATAGCTAATTTCCGAGGACCCCATTTTTTCGTTAGCCAGGTTCCAATTTGTGATAGGCTTCCTTTTTCTATCAAAATAGCGTATTGATGATTGGCTAATTTAACCGTTAATTCCATGGCAGCTATCCTCCTTATAGACTATACTAATTTAATCTCACGAATCTTGGTCATTGCCTCATTCATAATATCCACTTGCTGCATCATATTTAAATAGTTCTTTTCATTTAAGGATTGTTGTCCATCTGACCATGCCTCTGCTGGATTAGGATGAATTTCGACAATTAAACCATCTGCTCCCGCTGCTACTCCTGCAATCGCCATCGCTGGCACATAATCCCAGACACCAACTCCGTGACTTGGATCGGCAATAATTGGGAAATGACTCAATTTCTTGATAACTGGTATCGCACTCAAATCAAAGGTATTGCGAGTCGCCGTTTCGTAAGTTCGAATGCCTCGTTCAACAAAAATAATATTCATATTACCTTGATTAGCAATATATTCAGCAGCATTTAGCCATTCATCAATTGTTCCAGCAATCCCACGCTTTAATGCAACGGGTTTGCCTGTTTTACCCACAGCCTGTAATAACTTAAAGTTCTGCATGTTACGGGCCCCAATTTGTAAAATATCGGCGTATTGACAAACTAATTCCAAATTAGCTTCATCCATCACTTCCGTAATCACCTTCATGTCATAGTAATCTGCTGCCCGGCGAATATACTTCAATCCTTCTTCTTCTAGCCCTTGAAAAGCATAAGGTGATGTTCTCGGTTTGAAGGCTCCACCACGTAAGACTGTCGCGCCACCGGCTTTAGCGATACGAGCACATTCCATAATTTGATCTAATCCTTCGATAGAACAGGGACCTGCCATCATCACAAAATGACCTTCTCCAATTTTTAAATCACCGACCTCAACAATCGTGTCGCTCGGATGAAATTCACGACTTGTCAATTTGTAACTACTTGACACACGAACAGTACGTTCCACTCCATCGTAGATATTAAAACCACCGGTACTTAATCTCTGAACATCTCCAGCAACACCAATCGTCACTTGATGATCTAACTGACTTAAATAAGCCGTCATCCCCTCTGATTCAATACGTTCAACGACCGTGTTTATTTGTTCTGTAGTTGCTTCTGGTTTCATAATAATAATCATTGCTTATTTTTCTCCTCAATTAATTGCGTAAGTTGTTGGTAAATTGGCTCAGGATCGACTTGCTGGCCGGTCCACAATTCAAAAGCAGCCAGTGCTTGAAATAACAGCATCCCGACCCCGTTGTATGTTTTACACCCTTGTTGTTGAGCCATCGCCAAAAATGGTGTCGTTAATGGTTGATAAATAATATCGATGACAAGCGGTTTTGATGTCAGCCAATCTGCCTCGATTAATCGTTCTTGCGTTTGCCCGGTCATACCAACGTTGGTTGTATTAACAATCATGGTTGCCTGTTGACACGCCAATTTCAACTCTGATGCTTCAAACGGTATTACGTCAATTTCACAACTAATTTCTTCAGCAATTTGACGCAACTTAGTTTTAATTGCCTCAAATGTTTCATTTTGACGCTTTGCTACCACTAGCTGAGCAACACCAGCTTGTGCTAAAGCATAAATAATTGCCATCGCCGCACCACCAGCACCTAAAATTAACACACGTTGCGAGGTTAACTCTATCCCGTAAAAGTTCAAACTATTCACGAACCCGACGCCATCTGTATTATAACCAATTAGTCGTCCATCACGATTGACCACCGTATTCATGGCACCTAACTTGGTCACTTCACCAGACAACTCGTCCATGTGCGCAATCGCTAACTGTTTATAGGGCATCGATAAATTCACGCCGTACATATGCCAACTTTTAATCATACTAATACTATCAGCCAAAGACGTTTCTTCGATTTCAAACGCTAAATAAACGCCGTCTTCACCACTTTGCGTAAACGCCAAATTATGAATAAATGGGGATAAACTATGTTTAATGGGTTTAGCCAAAACGGCTGCCATTCTTGTGGTTCCAGTTATCATTTCTTCACCTCGATAAAAAAAGACGCTAATCCAAAAATAAACTATGGATTAAACGTCTTGTAAAGTTTCATGTTAAATATTTATGATGTTTATGGTTTTTCGACGCTAATTGTTAATTGTCTTTTCACAACTAACTCTCCTACAAATTATAGGCTTTTGACCATAAAAAGTCAATCTAGCCAGGGCTTTAATACACAAACTTATGGCTAGTTATTGGCTGCTTTTTAAAGGCAAAGTGATGATAAAACGTGTGCCTTTAGGTTGGTTGAGTTCAGCAACAATACTCCCACCGTGACTGCTTGTTATCCATTTAGCAATGGATAACCCTAAACCATGACCACCTGTGTCGCGTTGTCGGGCACTATCTTCACGGTAAAAACGTTCAAAAATTCGTGATAAATCTTCCTCTTTAACGCCAATACCTGTATCAGAAATAATAAGTTCCCAATTCTGAGCGCTTTGTTTACTGCTTATAGTAATAGAATCGGATTCTTCTGTGTATTTTAATGCGTTGTCTAATAAGATAACTAATAATTGTTTCATCAAATTACGATCAAATGACACTTCTAATAGTTGATTTTCTTCAATAATCAGTTGTTTATCGTCCAACTCGGAAATTTCAATAAAAGGATTCACCACTTCTTTAATAAATGAATCTGTCATCTGACGTTCTTTGTTCACTACTAGTTGGTTCCCGTCAGAACGTGCCAACATTAACAAACTATTGGTCAATTGACCTAAACGTTTCGCTTCACTTAGCGCAATCGCAATCGATTCTGATTCTTCCATAACAGTGTGTTGAGGATTGATAAACAGTTTCTCTAACTTAGCTTGTATAACTGTCAAGGGTGTTCTCAACTCATGAGACGCATTTTCTACAAACTCTTGTTGTTTTTTCCATGATTTAATAATTGGCTGTAAGTTTAATTTAGCCAAGTAATAACTCACCCATAAAGAAATAAGCCCAAAAACTACCATACAGACAATCAAGATTTTTTGAAACATAACCAGTGATTCTTCTAACGAATTAGTATTGGATAATAGTTGCGCGTAGGGAATGACCGAATTCCCTGTTTCAACAAGCAACGAACGAAAACGTAATCCTTGATATTGGTCAGTATCTAACGAAATCGTTTCAATTTTCCCCGCCCGTTGTGGGTTCAATTTTAAATTAGAAAAATTTTCCAAACGGCTACCTAAACCCAACCCATTGGCAATTGTCCCGTCACTTGCCCACAAGACCACTTGCGTTTGAAAAGAGTTAACATCACTACTCCCTTGATTACTAGGCGGCAAATTGTACGAATCGTCATTTGATTCTTGCAAAGAACGCATCAATTCACGAGCAATTAGGTACTTATCCTGAGAAGACCTCACTAGTTCTTCGTCGATATTACGATATAAAGAACTCGTAATCAGTCCATTAACGATAAAACCTAAAAATAAGAAAATCAATGCAAAGGATAACGCATTCCTGAAAAACAAAGAGCGTAAATGACGACTCTCACTATTCATTTTCATTCACCGCTAAAATATATCCGACATTTCGAATAGTATTAATTAACAAATTACTTTGCCCTTTAGCCAATTTTTTACGTAAATGACTCATGTAAACTTCCACAACAGAATAAGATGTTTCCGAATCAAATCCCCAAATACGTTGAAAAATCTGTTCCTTTGTTAAAATACGATTCTTTTGTTGCATCAGATAGACTAGTAAATCAAATTCTTTTCCGTTTAACTCTATGTCGTTGTCCGCTACTGTTACTTGGTGAGAATTAAGCGCAACTTTTGTGTTTCCCAGACTCAGCTGGTTATCACCAACTAAATTTAGACTACGCTTCAACATCGCCATCACGCGTAATAATAATTCTTCACGGTGAAAGGGCTTTGTTAAATAATCGTCTGCCCCCTCTTGAAACCCTTTAATTTTATCTTCTAGGCTATCTTTTGCTGTTAGCATTAATACCGGAATCGTCAAGCCAGCTTCTCTAATTTTCTCTAAAATTTGGTAACCATTTAAACCTGGTAACATCACATCTAAAATCAATGCATCATATTCATTTTCGGTCGCTTCATAATAACCTTCATCACCTGTATAAACTTGTGTGACATCCCCAACCTCAGATAAGATCTCAGCGACACTATCTGATAATAACTTATCGTCTTCTACTAATAATAACTTAATCATACTGTCACCTCTTCTACACTCATTATAACTAACAGTCTATCAAATCAACCCTAAAATTACCTTAAAAACTATTAAAACTATTCCTAAAAAAAGCATATTTCTCTGGAAATAGCACTTAACACCTCATTATCGAACACATCATGCTATAATGACAATAACATTATTATAGGAGGTTATTGTTATACTTATGGAGAGTTCTCAATTCTTTTACTTATTTTTATTAATCATCCCACTGATTTTATGTGTTTGGTCGCTGGTTAAACGACCAACGAGTTTATTCACAGGAGCATTATCGTGTTATATGTTGGCGATGCTTGGTTTCTTTGGTGTCATTCAATTAGAAAACATCTCACCCATACTCGCTTATGTAATCGCGGTACCCATCGCTATCGTACTAGTATTGCTTTCTATTTTTGGTATATACGCCATGATAGTTGCCCTTTTTTGGAACGAACGTGTTTTGCTTAAATACGAACGAAAAACTTTTGCTAACTATCTACCGCTACTAGTTGCCACTGCGCTATTGATTTTAGCTGTCACGAACTTTATTCAGAACTATTATTTTAGTGATGTTAAATGGATTACGACACCTTTTTCATTTGTGATTACCATCGCTTCATATTTTGCAGCTGTCTTTTTCTTTTTTAGCGTTACAGCTATTTTATACAATATATTACCAATCAGAGGCAAAGTTGATTACATTATAATTTTAGGAGCTGGCTTAAACAAGGACAAAGTGACCCCACTACTGGCTTCACGTATTGAAGCTGGTGTCAAATTATATTACGCTCAACAAAAAAAATATCAACACGCACCGACGATTATTGTTTCCGGTGGACAAGGTCCTGACGAAGCTGTTTCAGAAAGCTTTGCGATGGCTGAATATATTAAAGAAAAATATCCCGATATAACAACTGTATTGCTTGAAGACCAATCCACCAACACAGAAGAAAATTTACGTTTTTCTGAACAAGTTGCACAACAACAAGGTGAAACACGTACATTCAAACAATGCAATGTCGTTGTGGCGACCAACAATTATCATTTATTACGTGCGGGGAAATTAGCCAAATTACAAGGACTAAATGTTCAAGGTGTTGGCTCTAAAACAAGATGGTTCTATTTACCAACAGCTTTTATTCGCGAATATATTGGTTACTTAGTTCTAACTAAGAAAAAACACTTAATCATTATTTTATTGCTATTTGTTACCACCATTGGAGCTGAACTTTTCGAATGGATTGTTTCAAAGCTAATCTAAATAAACGTATAATTAAGACACCTATGCTACAATATAATTAAATTATCATATTTTTAATAAAGAAAGGTCGATTTCGATGGAACAAATCAAAGATCATCAAAAAATAATATTGATTGGTAACGGAGCCGTTGGTTCCAGTTATGCATTTGCTTTAGTGACACAAAATATTGGCCAAGAATTAGGTATCATTGATGTCAATACTGATAAAGCTGAAGGTGATGCTATTGACTTATCACATGCGTTGGCTTTTACTTCACCAAAAAAAATCTATGCTGCAAGTTACGATGATTGTCATGATGCTGATATCGTGGTGATTACAGCTGGTGCCGCTCAAAAACCTGGTGAAACAAGATTAGACTTAGTTCACAAAAATATGAAGATTTTCAAAGAAATCGTGACTAACGTTGTTAAGTCTGGTTTCGACGGCATTTTCTTAGTTGCAACGAACCCTGTTGATATTTTAACGTATGCGACTTGGAAATTTTCAGGTTTTCCTAAACATCGCGTCATTGGCTCAGGTACTTCACTTGACTCAGCACGTTTCCGTCAAGCTATCTCTGAATTAGTCGGCGTTGATCCACGTAACGTTCATGGCTATATTTTAGGCGAACATGGTGATACTGAATTCCCTGTCTGGTCTCATGCGAACATTGCAGGCTTGCAAATTTATGAATGGGTCAAATCCCATCCCGAAGTTGATGAAGAAGCCTTAGTCAATATGTTCTTTGAAGTACGAGATGCGGCTTATACCATCATTAATAAAAAGGGCGCAACGTACTATGGAATCGCAGTTGCCCTAGCGAGAATTACCAAAGCCATTTTAAATGACGAAGATTCTATTCTACCTCTTTCCGTTTATTTAGACGGCGAATATGGGCAACAAGATATTTATATAGGGGCACCAGCCGTTGTCAATCGACAAGGTATTAAAGAAGTACTAGAGATTCCATTAACCCATGCTGAAAAAGAAAAAATGGCGCACTCAGCCACAACCTTAAAAGACGTCTTAAATGAAGCATTCGAAAAATTCGAATCCGAAAAATAAAATAATAAAAATAAGCCCCACCAAAGCTAATAGGCATTTGGTGGGGTTTATTTTTATTAAATGATGTAGTTATTCATTAATAATTTTAGTTCTTGGCATTTGTGGTGGTAAGCTATTGGTCATAATTGGCAATTCAGGTAATTCCAATACCACTTCTTGACCTTCTTTTAATTGGCTTACAGCATCATTGTTTTCAAATGTAAACACAATTTCATCTGTATAAGTAACTTGCTCGCCACCTTTAACAATTTTACCTGTAAAACGGCTATCACCGACGTTTGTCACTTCAACTAAAGCTTGATTTTCTTCTAAAACAACTTCTTTATCAGCGGATTGTTTAGTCAATAGAAACCCTCCCACTAGTATGATTAACGCTAAAAGTAACCACATTAATTTCTTCATGTAATTTCCCCCTTTTTATATTAATAAATAACACTTACTACTAAGTTAAAGTATAGGTCATGTTACTATTATTTGTCAAAATTAAGGGAATATTTTTTGCAGCCAAATAACATCTAGCCAACGCTCAAATTTGTATCCAATCATTTTCAAATGCGCTGCTTCTTGATAGCCCTTCTTTTGATGAAATAAAATACTTTCATGATTTTCAGCTGTCACCGAGGCAATCAATGTCTTAATCCCTTGCGCTTGTAGCTGTTCCTCTAAGGCTTGATACAATGACGTACCGACTCCTTTTTGTTTCACGTTAGGTTTCAAATAGACGGTGACTTCAACCGAAAACTGGTACCCGACCGTTTTTCCAAAAGGTTTAGCGTGACAGTAGCCAATAATCTCCCCCTTTTCTCCTTCTGCGACAAAATAAGGATACGCTTCAGTAATTTCTGCAATGCGTTGCGCCATCTCAATTTCCGTGATAGCATCCACCTCAAACGAACTGGTTGTTTCTAATATATAGTAATTATAAATCTCAGCTAATTCAACGCTATCGGTCAGTTTAACTGGTCTAATATTATACGTCATCCAAACACTTCTTTCATTTTTTTAATAGTTTATCATGTTTTTTCTCTTTCATAAATTGTTTGCAACTAAAATTAATCAAGAAAACGGGGTTAATTTTATAAATAAAGAGTCAAATAATGATAAAATAATGAGAGCACACTATTAGGAGGCGACACAATGAAAAAAATGTTAATTTTTGGCGGCACTCGCTTTTTGGGTAAAAAAACTGCTCTACACTTTATTGATTTGGGCTATGAGGTAACGATTGCCACACGTGGTAAAAGTTGTGATGATTTGGGGGATAAAGTTAAGCGACTAATTATTGACCGCACTGACAGCAATCACCCTGGTTGGGAAGTTGTAGCGTCAGAAAACTGGGATGTTATTTTTGACAACATTGCCTATGACTGGCAATCACTTGCTTTAAGTCTTGAGAAAGTTAAAAATGTCGGTCACTACTTATTTACTTCAAGCATGGCTGTTTACGAAGGAGATAAAGGAGCCATTGGTTTTAAAGAAAATGATTTTGACCCAACAACCTATGACTACGATTCCCAACAAACAGACGTTTCTTACGGTGAAGGTAAACGTCAAGGAGAAGCGTATTTAACAAAACATGCCCCATTCCCAGTGACTTTCTTACGCTTTCCAATTGTTTTGGATACCGATGATTACACTGAACGTCTAAAATTCTATATCGAACATGCATTAAATCACCAGACAATCATTTTCAAGCGACAAGCCGGTTGGTATGGTTTTGTCCACGCCAGTGAAATTCCATTAGCGATTGAACATGTCTTAGAACAACACATAACAGGACCGATTAATATCGCTTCGACTGAATCCTATCATTTCGAGAAATTTTTAGAAATATTGGCCAACACTACCGAACAGTCTCTAGAATATGAGATTGATTCACAACAAGCACCTTCACCTTTTAGTCACTATGATACTATCTTAAATGTTGATAGATTAATGGCTTCAGGTTTTAAACCAAGTATTCAAGATAGTTGGTTACCTGATACAATGCGTTATTACGTGAAAAACCGATAATCAATTTGCATTATCCGTGAATAAATGGTATATTATAAGGCTGGTCAAAACCAGTAATAACTCATTCACGGAGGAAGTATGAAAAAAAATAATCATAAACAGCTTTTAACCCAACTTTCTTTTTTTGTTACTTTGTTACTTGGAATCTTCTTAACGATTCTTTTTCCCGATATTACTCGATTTTTAGCGTTAGTTACCTTTTTATCTATCATTGTATTTGAATGGTTTAAGCCGGGAACTAAGACTGCCAAACAACTAAAATTAAATTGGAATCAGCCGCTTAAATTATCATTATTTATCTGTCTGTTTTCACAAGGGATCTTGCTTTATGAAAATGTTGCACCAAGCTTAGCAGCGAAATTTGCAACACAACAAACGGAACAAACAGAAGAAATAGCAACTAGTGACAATACAACCGAAACAACGACTGCTTCAATCTCGGAAGAAAAAACAACCCAATCGAAGCAAAAAAATAACGATAATACATCAAATCCAAGTGAAAAAGAAACAGCTACTCAAGCTCACGAAAATTCAGTTTTAGAAGTAGCGACGTTACAACGCGTTGTTAATGGTAACACGGTTTATTTAACGGTTAATGGCCAAACAGAAAAGTATCGTTTGTTAGTAATTGACACACCCGATGATTCTAGTTACTCAACATTAGCTAGTCAAGCAACACAACGTTTGAACGAATTATTAACTAACGCAACGCAGCTTTATGTCAGCTATGATCCAGCTATCTCAACAACAGATGCTTTTGGTCGTCAATTAGTTTATCTATGGGCTGATGATGATCTAGTTCAAACAACATTACTTGAAGAAGGCTTAGCACAAATTAGTTATATCGATAGTGAGAAATTAGCTTATTTAGCCGACATGCAGCAAGCACAAAAGACAGCTAAATTATTAAATAAAGGCTTATGGGAAAATTATGGAACAACCACCTATGAAGATAGTCAAACAACTGGCCTTTATGGACAAGATGATATTTCTCGCTTAGATGATCAAACGCCGACAATTTCTGACGAATCTGAAAATAAACGTGATGAATTTGAGACTCATGATGATCAGACGACTAATGGTCACCATTATAATTACGATCAATTCGAAAACTGGTATCAATCAAATGAGTCAAGTCAACGTACCTATTCTTATAATCGTTAAAAATGGTATAGCTAAAATTAGCTATACTTTTTTTATTTTTATGATATATTGTTAATAAAGGTGGGGAATTTATTGGAAAAATATTATCAACTACTCAAAAAAAATTTCAATCAAAAAGAAAGCGTTTTAACAGAACTGATCAACTTAGAAGCTATTTCAAATTTACCAAAAGGAACGGAACATTTTGTTAGTGATATTCACGGTGAGTTCCATTCTTTTGACCATGTATTAAGAACCGGTTCTGGTAGTATTAGAGAGAAAGTTTTAGAAGCTTTCCCACACGCTGAAACATCCGAAATCAATTCATTATGCGAGCTAATATACTACCCAGAATTAATAATTAGTCAGTTACCAAGTGATTTTCCTCTTGAGAAAAAGAATAATTGGTATATATCAAATTTGTTAACTTTACTAACAATCGTAAGAATTTCTGGACAAAAATACACTCGCTCAAAAGTAAGAAAGTCCCTTTCGCCACAGTTTAGCTACATTATCGAAGAATTATTAACCGAAACGAACAACTTAGAACAAAAACAAGCATACGTCGATGCGATTATTTTAAAGCTGATAGAGTTAGAACAAATTGATGATCTAATCATTTCACTTTGTTATAGTATTCAGCGTCTAGTCGTTGATCACTTACATGTCGTCGGTGATATTTACGATCGTGGCCCAAAACCCGATGAAATTATGAATAAATTAATGACTCACCATTCAGTCGATATTCAATGGGGCAATCATGATATTATTTGGTTAGCCGCTATGGCAGGATCACCACTTGCAATGATAAATGTTGTGAGAATTTGTGCACGTTACGGAAATTTAGACATTATTGAAGATCGCTATGGCATCAATATTCGACCACTGGTTGATTTTGCCATGGCTCATTATGAACCGCTACCGGTTTTTGCGCCACATCTTGATGGCCGAGATTTACCAGAAATTGCCAAAATCCAAGCAAATGTTGTTCAACAAGCGGCTGCCATGATGCAATTTAAATTAGAAGAACAATTAATCGAACGTCGACCCGAGTTTTCGATGACACATCGTAAAATGCTTTCAATAATTGATTATCAAACGTTAAGCATTCAGTTTGATAATCAGTGTTATTCTCTAGAAAATTTTAACCCTGTCACGATTCAGATTACTAACCCAACCGAGCTTACTGACGACGAGCAACGAATCATTAACAAGCTATTAACCAATTTTCAGCAGTCCGACAAATTAAAGAAACATATGGATTTCTTGATGGCTAAAGGGTCAATGTACTTATGCTATAACGGCAATTTACTCTTTCATGGCTGTATTCCACTCCATTCGAATGGCGATTTAAAAGCCTTACACATCGAAGGACTGACGTATTTTGGAAAAGACCTACTTGATTATTACGAAAGACAAGTTCGTTATGCTTATCAACATCCTGATGTAAACACCGACTTAGCTACCGATTTATTATGGTATCTATGGGTGGGTGAAACATCGTCGTTATTTGGCAAAATGTCGATGACTACGTTCGAGCGCTATTTTATCTCTGACAAAAAAACGCATAACGAAATCAAAAATCCTT
Source organism: Vagococcus zengguangii (assembly GCF_005145005.1). Lineage (NCBI taxonomy): Bacteria > Bacillati > Bacillota > Bacilli > Lactobacillales > Enterococcaceae > Vagococcus > Vagococcus zengguangii. The sequence continues at coordinate 775,823 of NZ_CP039712.1, read as the reverse complement.
ATTATGAATTAAGGAATGATGAAACCATTTGTGAACGACTACTAGTCGAATTCGGTCTCTCGCCAAACGGCCATATCATCAACGGGCATACGCCTGTTAAAGAAAAAAAAGGCGAAAGTCCGATTAAAGCTGGTGGCAAAATGCTAGTTATCGATGGCGGATACGCTAAAGGCTACCAAAAAACTACTGGTGTAGCTGGCTATACGTTACTCTCAAATAGCTACGGTATTCAAATTGCCACCCATATGCCCTTTTCTGGAATTGAACAAGCATTAACAAATCAAGAACAACAGCTATCTATTCGTCGTTTAGTTGAAAAAGTTTCAGAGCGAAAAATAGTCAAGCATACCACAATCGGACAAAAAATTCAGCAAGAAATTGATGATTTAACCTATGTCTATCATCACTATGAGCAACTGTAAATTCAATTTTGTATAGATTAGATGAATAATTCACGATTTTGATATTAAATTAAGAATGAATACGTTAAAATAATAGTAACAAAAGTTTTTTAGGAGGAATTATATGTCAGCAAATGAACAAACTTTAGTCATGATTAAACCAGACGGCGTTAAACGTCACCTTATCGGGCAGATTATTCAACGCTTTGAAAACAAAGGGTTAATCATTAAAGAAATGAAAACAACCACATTAAGCAATGAATTAGTAGCTGAACACTACGCTCATTTAGTTCAAAAAGATTTTTTTCATGAAGTTAGCGACTTCATGACATCAGGCCCATCCGTCTTGATGATTCTTGAAGGTGACAACGTGGTAGAAATGGTTCGCACCTTAATTGGCGTAACTAACGTAGTAAAAGCAGCACCTGGTACAATTCGTGGTGACTTTGGAAATGCAGCTGTGTATCACGAAAACGTGATACACGCGTCTGACTCTATTGAAGCAGCACAAACAGAAATCAAACGATTTTTTAGTTAATAAACAAATAAGAGGCTGTGACAAAAGTTAGTGTTATTAGTCTAAAATAAGAAAATCTCGGGAAAAATTTCCCGAGGCCTTTTTAGTGTAGTGGTAACTATTTATCTTGCACATCTGACAATTGAAATTCTATCCCACAGAAATTCCGATAATATTGTGGATACATTTCACCACCACATTTTTCACAACTAAATTGTGGTGCAGTAAGCGGACTGAAATCTTCATCTAAAAACTCAATCGTTTCAATGATTTCCTTCGGAATACGTTCAGCTATTCCACACTGGAGACATATATAAGTCACCGTAGAATTCCCAGTCGAATCGAAGCTTTTTAAAAGCTGCTTCTGTTTTTTCTTTTTGTTGATGTTGCGTTTCTTTTTGGCCAAGACGAATATTCTCCTCCTTCATCACTATCATTGCTTGCTTATTCTTCGTATATTTAGTAATTAGTCTACCATTTTTGCACACACTCATCCCCATAAAGACAAATTCTTCACCACAATTAGGACAATCCAATGGATTTTTTCCAAAACATTCGGTTATTCTTTGAGCCCAAGTTTTACTTTTAAGCATTTGTTTACTGTTTATCAATAACTTTTTTACCTTTTCTTGATAAACTTCTACAATTTTTTTGATAAAGCTTTTTATCCTTCGACTATAAATACCATAATGACGTATCATTCTAAAATGTCGATCTGGAATATGACGAACTAATGCCCCTATAAACTCTTCTGCCGTCATTGTTTTCATTTCTTTTCTATTCGTCCGCTTATCATGATATTCAAACATGACATGATGACCGTCATACATTTTTATTCGTTCTAATGCAATAGGCCCTCTTTTCATATAGCGACTGATATATTGTAGTAAGCCTTTGGTATTCGTTCTGCTCCGTTTAGGAGCATTCACATAAAATCCTTCTCCATTTTGATGGTAGGCCTTCTGTAATTTATACTGAACTTTTGCTTTATCACGTGGTGATAAAGTTCTCCTAATCAATTTTAATACCGCATTCTGCCAATATTTTCTAAGCATTACATAAGGTAAATAATCATAATTTTCCCATTCACCTTTTCTGTTTACACCACCCATTGTTACTATCATATGAACATGAGGATTAAACTCTAATTGTGAACCAAACGTATGTAATCCAGAAATTATTCCAGGCTGTATCTTACGCTTATCAAAGAACTCTATAATTATTTTGGCGGCTTCATCCATTAATCCTTTTAACAAGGTACTTCGATACTTATCCATTAAAAAGATATCACGTAAACCTTCATCTATTGTAAAAACAATGTGACGATGAATAGTGTGATACATGTCTTGAGCTATCGTTTCACTCCAACGTTCACTCTCACCTTTAGCACAACTTGGACAAAACTTACCTTTACATCTTAAAGGTAGAAATTTGACATCATGACATCCCTCGCAAACATACAAACGATATCCTTTCTGGATATCTCCACAATTTCTAAACTTAGCAACCTCCTTCTTAACTACCGGACGAAGTCTGTCAGAATACTTGATGATAAAATTATCCCAATTATGATACTTATCAAAAAATATAGCTTGAAGAATATTCACATTCATATTTAAATTATACCAAATTTGAAACAATAAAAAAGCCGTATAACACTTGATAGAACAAGCATCATACGACACAAAATTTTATAATCCCTTTATAGTTAAAAAATCCGAAACGGACGAAAAGTGTTATTTTTCGTTTGTTTCGGATTTTTTCTATTTTCTATGTCTTTCTGCGTCTCCCAAGACGCTAATTTCATCATATTTAGCGCCAAGGAAACAATACCGGTTTCCTTGAGAACTTTTCCAAGTCCTCTCACAGAGAAACGAGTGAAGCCCAAAGAAGCCTTCATCCGTCCGAAAACTGGTTCCACATCAATCTTACGTTTAGCGTAAATTTTTCCAGTTTCTTTCGTTGAAAGAAAATCTCGTTGCTTCGCTTTATAATATTCCCATGAAGGATTAATCATTATTTTTCTTATGTGGCCTTTGGCTGTTAACGCAACAGGAATTTCTTCACGATTTTCGTCATATTTTTCTGCCACATATTCCTTGAAATCACGTGTAAAACCGTCTTTGTCTGTGCGTTTTCGATACGTATTAAAATTAAAACGGACTCCTTTTGGGTCAATATAATAGTCTTCTTTTTCTTCGTAAAACCAATTCATTACCTTTTTATCATCTGACTGCCATTTCTTACTATTTTCTTTCAACATTGTCCCGTACGGGATTAATGAGGTATGTTGAGATAATTTGTCTTCTAGATATTGATAGTTACTTTCTGAACCATAACCTGCATCTGCTACTATATACATTGCATCCTTTTCTGCTAAATTCATTTTTTCTAAGAAAGGGATTAACGTTTTAGTATCTGTTGGATTTTGGTAAACATCATAGCCTACGATAAATTGCTTGCTCGTAGCAATTTGCAGATTATAAGCTGGCTTAAGCTGACCATTTTTCATGTGATCTTCTTTTACTCTCATGAAAGTGGCATCGTGATCAGTTTTTGAAAAGCTGTTTCGTTTCCCGAAAGTCTTAAATTGCTTTTGATGTTCTAGCATTTTAGCTCGACGTGCAGCTAATTTTCTTTTAGTTGATTTTAAAGAACGTCGTTCTTGTTTAGCAGGGTTGGGAGAAAGCTTAGGTGTTGTTTCAATTTGTTTTTCTAATTCTTCTAATCTGAATTCTAAACGAGTTAGAACTTCATCAACCATATCTAAAGACAGATTAGAACCATCTGGTATATGAGACGACGAATAAGCCTCTTTTAATTCATTCATTAAAGAGACGGTTGCTTCTCGATTCATCGCATCGAAACGAATCGTGCTTTTCTTCCAAACAAAACTAAATTTATTGGCATCAGCTAAAATTTTAGTTCCATCAATAAAAATGGCATCATCAATCATGTTTTGTTGACGTAAATAAGCGGTTAGCTGCTCCAAGCCTTGATTAATAAGACCTTCTAATTCATCAGATATTCTAAAGCGTGCAATCGTTCGATAAGAAGGCATCATTTCTTGTGTTAACCAACGAGCCGGTAGGCTCTCTTCAGCCAATTGAGCAATTTTACGACTACTAAAAACACTGCGTGTGTACGCAAATAAGACCAGCTTTAACATAGCAGATAAATTATATTGACGTGGTCTTCCGAATAAATAAGATTCTTTGATTTTTAATGTTTCAACTAGCTCGTTAATAAACCAAGCCGTATTATTTTTTTCTGGAATATATGAAGTTGTAATATCCAAACTTAACTGATTCATGTTATAATTAGAATACATTTTTTGGTCCTTTCTAGGATTCTTTGAAGCATGGGTCGGACCGTGCTTCTTTTTTATTTTATTATACCAAAACCCCTGATAAATTTGGCTTTATTGCCAAATTTATCAGGGGTTTTTTTAGAGACTTATGTCACAGCCTCATTACGGAACTAATTTCTAACATTTAATAAATATAGAATGTTTCCCCTATTTTAGAGACTGTTATGTGTCATCGTATAACGTCTATTTTGTTTTTAATATAATTCAACACAAATTCTTTCGACAAAACTGGACTATCTCCGTAAGTGGTATGAGCCAAGGCTGCATTATAAGTGGCAAAATTTACAGTATCTTGGAGAGTCCATTGCTCAATTAATCCCGTTAAAATTCCTGATACATAGGCATCCCCTGTCCCAATGCGGTCATATGTTTGATAAGACACCTTATCTGAAACAACAACTTCATTACCTCCTGAGTAAAGATATCCTTGAAGTTCTGATTTTTCAACTGTCTTATGTCTAATGGTACCGCCAAAATACTTAATATCAAAATCATTCATGAACTTCTGGACAATTGCTTGATCATCCTCTCCAGAAATTAACAATAATTCCGTCAAATCTCTTAATGAGCCAAACACAATACTCGCAGAAGATAGTATCTCATGATAACAAGCACGTAAACTTTCTCTATCCGTTTCGGTATTCAATGATGCGCGAAAATTAAAATCAAAACATAACGGAATCTTTTTGGCAGCAGCTAGACGCGCCACCCGTAGCGCGTTTTGCCTTGAAATTATCGAAGTAGATAAAGCAATCCCACAAATGTGGACCATCTCAATACCTACTAGGGCTTGATTAATCACATCATCAGTTAAGACGACTTGGTTAAAGGCGCTTTGTGAGCGATCTAAATACGTAACTTCAGAAGGTCTCCCTCCGTACCCCATCTCTAACAAATAAACACCTAAATGCTGTCCCGAAAAAACAAGTGGTTGGTCATTAACCCCTAATTTGCGAACGCTAGCACTAGCGGCTCTTCCAAGATTATTCGCTGGAAGTGCGGTCAAAAGGCTCGTTTGATAGCCATTAACCGCTAAACCCGCTAAAATATTTAGACCTGTTCCTGTAAAGGACATGTCTAATTGGTCGGTCTGAGTTATTTTTTTGAAATTAGCAGGATTCAAACGCATCATCACTTCACCGAATGCTAAAATTTTCATTGGTGGACTCCTTTTTTATCCTAAGACTTTTTTAGTTATCTCAAATAACGTTGCCACATCTGCTGGACGTGTGTCGCCCGTTTCCGCATCAATGATTGAACTGTAGATATGCGGAATAATTTTTTCAACACCAGCATTAACTGCGATTTGTAAGATTTCTTCAAAATTATCTAAATCAATGCCCCCAGTCGGCTCTAATGCAAAACCAGCCTTAGCACAAGCTTCCGCAACATAGCGGTATTCCTCAATGTGAGCTAAGCCTTTCATTGGGAAATACTTAATTGAAGAGCCACCCATATCTTTTAATAAGGCGATGGCAGCCTCAATGGTTACTTCAATCGACTCGCCTTGTGAGGATAGCGGACCTGTCCCGATATTTACGTAGCCAACTTTTCCAGTTGGAGAAACTAACCCATTAATAAAGGTTTCATTTTGTTTTAGCACCGCACGTGAACCACCAACGCCTGTAAAAACTTGGTTAACATGTTGCGGCTGCAAGACTTCTGACAGGCGAATCACCATTTCGCTTTGATTCGGATCCCCCGCCCCTAAACCAACTGATAAAGCATTATCGGTGGCTTCTTGATAACGACGCATATCATCAATCGCTGCTTCGTCAGTTTCATAATTTTTTGATAGGACGCCCAGTACGACATGACCTTCACATGCGTCAAAGCATTCTTTCCCATTTTCAACTGAATTGGCTAAAACATTTAAACAGACACGTTCTTTATAAAAATTTGGTTGTTTTTCCATTTGCTTACTCCTCTTCCATTATAAAGGTCATTTTTTCAATAATTAATCCCATTTCGACTTCATCAACTGAACGAATATCGAATTCAATAATACCGTTATTTCCTTGATAATCACGTGTATAAACGGCCACGTTACCTTGTTTTAATTCTTCAATAACTTCTTGAGCTGTCTTATGAGTAGCCGTAATTTTAACTTTCGCTCGAAAAATTTCACGACCGGCACTATCTTGAACGATTTCAGCTTGCACACCCGAAATAGCATTTAACGCTGAAATAAATGGTGCTAAGCGTAGTGTCATACTTTCACCCGTTTCTGAACCGTGTTCTAAATAATCTTCAATCGCTTGAACGAGCGCTAAGATATTATCCTTACCGATTTTCATTGAGCGACCAAGGCCTTTACTTTGTTTTTGCAACCAAATGATATAAGGATCACGACCCACAACTAAGCCAGAGCTTGGTCCTTCAATCGCTTTGGCTCCACTGTAAATAACTATATCTGCGCCTAGTTGATAATATTTCGTTAAGTCTTCTTCGGCGGCAGCATCAACAATTAAGGGTAGTTGATGGTTGTTTGCAATTTCGACCATCTCTTCAATCGAAAGCATGCTTTTTTGAACCGTATGATGACTCTTAATATATAAAAGTGCTGCTGTTTGCTCGGTAATTTCCATCACCACTTGCTCTGGTGTACATTCATTGGCATAACCCGCTTCGACTACGCGACCACCACCTTGTTGGACCATCAATTCGACACTCGTTCCATAATTCACGTTGTGTCCTTTAGGCATAATAATCTCACGACGAGTAAATCGGTCAGAATATGGATGCATAGTGTGATAAGCATCGCCACGTCCGATAACTGCCGCAATCGCTTGAGCAATCCCGGCACTAGCTGAAGAAACAACCGTCGAATTATCTGCTCCTAATAATTTTGCAATATAGCGCCCTGTTTTTTCCGTCAAATCGGCCATCTCAAAAAAGTTTTGGCCACCAATTTTTTGAGCCTCAAGCACTGAGTCACTTACCTTAGACACGCCTAAAATGGTCATTTTTCCACTCGCATTAATTACTTGTTTTAACTTATATTTATCATAAACATTCATACGACCCCTCCTAAAGTTGATAATATTTACCGCCGATGACAGTCGCGATTGGGACAATTTTTTGACTCAATTCCACCGTATTACCATTTGAATCATATAGAACTTCCTTTGTGGCTTGTACATCAAAAATCGTTAAATCTGCTCGTTGATCGACTGCTAAATAGCCACGGTCTTTCAAATGGAATTGTTTAGCTGGATTTTCAGTCACCATTTTGATAACATCCGCTAATGAAAGACCAATTGCCAAACCTTTTTCTAATGTTGTTGCTAAATCATAAACCGGCCCGTTTTCACGGTTACGATGATAAATATCCGTACTAATGGTTTGACAAATTAATCCTTCCGCAACTGCCTTGCTACCCACTCTAAAGTTAAAACTATCGCTTCCGTGACCAATATCGAACAAAACACCGCGTCGATAAGCATCCCATGCACAAGCCTTAATCGCTCCATGTTCATCCAAAATCCCATTTGGCTTGCCATTATAACAATGTGTCACAATATCGCCAGGTTCTAATAACGTTAAAATATGTTCTAACTTAGGTGGAGCTGAACCAATATGAACCATTAACGGCAAGTGATTCGCTTTATATTGAAGCGCCTTTGCCATGTGTAACGGAATAATATCATTTTCACCTACTACTGTTCTACTCATACGGACTTTAATTCCGATAATAAATTCTGGTAATTCAGCTAATCGCGTTAAGTTATTTTCCTCATTAATTTTACTTAAGTCTGCTAGTTCATCTTGATGAACTATCCCATCTTTAGAAATATTCATCAAGGCTAAAACATTCGTACGTGACTGTTTTAACATTTCATAAAACTCACGGATATTATTTTCACCCGTTGAACCGGCATCTACCACCGTGGTCACGCCTTTGGTCCAACCAATTTGATCTGGAAAATCGTAGTACAAGCTCATCTTTTCGTAGCAGTGCACGTGACTATCAATCCAACCAGCCGATAGATACCTCTGATTGACTGAAATAATTTCTTTAGCCTCTTGATCCACTACTGGTGCAACTTCGACAATTATGCCATTTAAAATACCTATTTCGATAGGTTGTTCATGTATCGTTTTACCATCCTTTATTATTAAGTCTAACATTTTGCACCTACTTTCGGTTAAATAAAAATTTACTCCATGGTTTAATATAGTCTAACAAAATTAATTCTTCGGTTCTAATTTCACCTACTTTATTTTTGCGCGCATCTTGATGGTCTTCTAACACAATTTGTAACTCATTTTTATATTTACCAAAGGCATCATTACCGATCACAACGTCCCCACGTTTAAAATGGATGTCATGGTCATGTGCAGGATTATTTTCAGCCTTATACTTTTTACGAACTTCTGTTGAACGGGCCATTTGCGCGGTAATATCACCACGACGAACGTGCTGATTTTCAAATAAAATCGCTTCTTCTACTTGATTAATTGTTGATACTGTGTCAATTTCAAAGGAAACTTGATAACGATTGACGGTACTCATCGCTTTCAGTTCCGCTTCTGAGGCGTAGGCATTACCAATCACCACATCATCAATAAGTCCCGTTGCGAATAAATGTTTAGTTTGCACTTCAATTGGTAAATGACGATGCATTTCTAATGTTGGCAAACCATCATTAATATCCCATGGCCCATATGTCGCGGTTTGTGATGTCACAAAAGCCGCTGTTCTAATGCCTTGTTTTTTAAAACGCTCACTACAACGATTGAAAAAGTCTAGCGGCAAAGCAGAGCCTGCTTGTGGATAAAAATTGTGACAACCATATATGTATGGACGATTTGCTTCATAGGTCAGAATATTATCTAAATAAGCAACATCATTACTCATGTTCAACTCAATAATAAGACCATAAGGATTATACGATAGCAAGGCTTCCTTATTCCCATCAAAACCTAGATCCAAACGAATGCCATCGGCTCCAACTTCTGCGAAAAATGACAAATCATCATAAGAAATTTCTAACGCTTCAAAAATGGCTGGCGCAATATCTAAAATGACTTCAAACCCTTTTGACTTTGCGTATGTGATCACTTGATAAAACTTATTAAACACCGCTGTTCTACCCTCAGTCACTTCCAACATACTCATAAAAATACGTAAAAAACCATAACTTGCCGCTAAATCAATATAGGCTTGATCGTCAGCAAACACACTGTTATCTGGATAAAGCGAAATTCCTAATCTTCTTTTCATAACTTACCATCCTTCTAGTTGCAATATATTTTCACATAACTCATTCCCATTCAGATAAATTACCTTTTCCCTCTTAATAAGATAATAACATTATAATGTTTATATGTAAACGTTCGCCTCTATAGGAACGTTTTAAACCTCATATTCAATACTATAGGGTTCTCTAGCAATGTCATAGTATGCGATAGAATACTCAATCAGTTCATTTTGCACATTATAAGAATAGCGTTGGCGTTTTAATGCAAAAGGCTTACTTATTTCTAAATATCGATTCATTTCAGGTGTCACCTCAGCAACATCAAATTCATCTTTGATGTAACTAATATCTTTGCCTTGATAGGCTAACCAACTATATAGAGAACTATCACTACTTAAACTTTCAATTGATTGTGTCATATTAGGCAAATAATGTTCAAACAAAATATACGGTTCACCTTCCAAATAATACATTCGTGTCAACTTCACGACTTTGCCAGCTAATCCAATTCCTAATTCTTTGCCATTAATCTCTTCGATAGCAATTAATTTTTTTTGTAACGTTAATCCTTTATTCTCAAGGACTGTTGAAAAAGAAAGAGCTTTTGATAATTTATTGAACGGACGATTGCTGATGACAGTAGTCCCTTTACCACTTTTCTTTTCTAAATAGCCTTCTTGAACTAAAATTTCAACAGCTTTACGAATGGTAATTTTACTTACCTTAAATTGCGCTTCTAATTCTGTTTCGGATGGTATTAAGGTATTTAGTGGATATTTTTCTTTTAAAATATCATGTTTCAGCTGCATTGCGACTTCTAGATATAAAACTTTTTTACCTTTCATTTCCACACTCCTTAATATATACGTTTTAAATAATAAATTCATTTTTATTTTACCATTATTAAATAATAAATCAAATCAACTTTATTGTTATATTATCGTGATTTTTACAAAAAGAATTGGGTAATGAGCGGCTTTAAGAATATTCAACTACTCTAAACAAGAAAAAAAAAACAAAAATTGCCAACAATTCTTGGTTGTTTTTCTTTTATATCTCAAATCCAGCATATTGTGTCATATATAAGTCAAAGTACTTCCCTTTTTGTGTTAGAAGTTCTTCATGATTACCACTTTCAACAATTTTTCCATGATCCATCACGATGATTTTGTCTGCATCACGTATAGTTGATAATCGGTGGGCAATCACAATACTTGTCCGGTTTTTCATTACTTCTTGCATCGCCGTTTGAATCGCTTCTTCCGTACGTGTATCAACATTCGAGGTGGCTTCATCTAATATCAAAATTTTTGGATCCGTTACGAATGCGCGGGCAATTGATAGCAGTTGACGTTGACCTTGACTAATGTTAGCTCCCGAAGACGTTAACATCGTTTCATAGCCTTTTGGTAAACGGGCAAGCATTTCAGTTGCACGACTCATCTCAACTGCTCGTTCAACTTCCTCTCGAGTGGCTTTAGGATTTCCATACTTAAGATTATTTTCAATCGTATCACTAAAGAAGACCGCTTCTTGTAGCACAATCGCAATTTTTTGACGTAGACTAGCACGCGAATAGGCACTAATATCTTGACCATTAATCAAAATTTTTCCACTGTCGGCTTCATAAAAACGCATTAATAAATTAACAATCGTACTTTTACCACTACCAGTCGCCCCAACAAGTGCAATTTTTTGGCCTGAAGGAACTTCTAAGGTGAAATCTTTAATGACTGGTTGGCCGTCATCATAAGAAAAATTCAAGGCTTCAAACATGACGGTTGCGTCATCATGAATGTTTAATTCTTGACCACCACTAACTTCTTCGTCTTCTTCGTCTAACACCATAAACACACGCTCAGCACCAGCAATCGCCGTCTGTAATTGACCATAAACTTGGGCAATTTCGTTAACGGGACGTGTGAATTGTTTAGTGTAGACAATAAAAGCCGAAATGACACCGACTGACAAATAACCTTTAATGGCAAAGTAACCACCGAAGACCGCCACTACAACAAATCCTAAGTTGCTAATCGCATTCATCAACGGCCCCATCACTCCACTAAAAATATCTGTCTTGATACCGGCTTTTGTTAACTTATCAGAAGTTGCTTCAAATTCTGAAGTAGTAGCTTGTTGATGGTTATAGGCCACCACTGTCCGATACCCGGTCACCATCTCTTCAACTGTTCCGTTCAATTCCCCTAAGAACAATTGACGTTGACGCGAATATTTTCGGACAAATCCTGATAGAATTTTGGTAGCAAAAACTGTTAGTAGAATTGATGCAAAACTTAACAAAGCTAATTGCCAACTATACCACAACATGATGCCAGCTGTTCCGATAATCGTCAAAACACCTGAAAAGAGTGACACAATGGATTGTGAAACAGTAGTAGATATATTCTCAATATCATTAGTCATACGACTCATCACATCACCATGAGAATTAGAGTCTAAGTAACGTATCGGAACATCCATTATTTTCCCAAAAAGCTGTTCACGTAATCGTTTGACAATGCGTTGACTTAATGTTGCACTAAGTAAGCCTTGAATCAATTGACTAATACTATATAGTGCATATGCAACTAACATCCACCAAATCGCGTGAGTTAATTTACCTGATTGCTCACCTGATAGTATATCAATTGCTAAACTTTGACGAGTCGGTGCATAAATACCAAAGAACGTGCCAATTATTACAATGATAAGCATTACCAAAAGCAGCATCTTTTCTTTAGCAAAATATTGCCAAATACGTTTTAGCGTTGGCCAGATGTTTTCCGCTTTCTCAACTTCTGCAAAACGACCTGCACCACCTCGACGCATACCCGGAATATTTTTTTCAGCTATATTAGTGTTGCTCATTGGCTTCATCCTCCTCACCTAATTGTGACTGATAAATATCCTGATAAATATCACATGAGCTCATCAATTCATCATGTGCTCCAATAGCTACTATTTGCCCTTGATCCATTACGACAATTTTATTGGCTTGTCTTAACGTCGCGATGCGTTGCGCAACAATAATTTTAGTACTTTCAGGACGTTGTTGGTTCAATGCTTGATAGAGATTTGATTCTGTTGATAAGTCAAGTGCACTAGTAGCATCATCAAAAATTATAATATCAGCTGGCTTAATAACTGCTCTAGCGATGGACAAACGCTGTTTTTGTCCTCCAGACAGATTAGAACCGCGCTCTGTTACCATATTTTGATAACCATTTTCCGTTTCTGAGATAAAGGCATGAGCTTGCGCAATTTTTGCTGTATCAACAACTTCTTCATCACTTGCTTGCGGGTTCCCCCAACGAATATTATCAGCAATCGTCACGTTAAATAAATCTGTTTTTTGCAAAACAACCGCAATTTTTTGACGAAGCGCTTGTTGCTGATACTCACGCACATCAACACCATCGACTAACACGCGACCACTCGTTACATCATAAAAACGGGAAATCAAATTCACCAAACTCGATTTACCACAGCCAGTTGCACCCATCAGACCGATTGTTTCACCCGGATTAATGGTCAGATTAATCTGTTTCAACACCGGTTGTTGGCTATCGGGAAAAGAAAACGCAACATCTTCAAAGGTAATTGCCCCATTTGTCAGTGTTTGACCATTGAATGCTCCATCCACTAATTCCGGTTCCGTTTCTAAAATCACTCGTAAACGATGCCATGAAGCTAATCCTTTTGAAACGATTTGGAACAACATAACCAATGATAAAATAGCATTCAACAATTGTGTGGTATAAGTAATTGCCGCCATGATGGTCCCCGGAGAGCTAACACCTGCTGCGATATCTTTCGATCCAAAATGAATCAATAAACCTATCACACTGTACATCAACATATTCATTATTGGGTTCATGAAGGCAAAAATCATTAAGGTTTTTAGTTGTGTCTTGATGAGCGCATCATTCGCTTTGCCAAAGCGAATTTTTTCATAGACCTCACGTACACAAGCTTTAATCATGCGAATACCCGCGATGTCCTCTTGCATAATATTGTTGATATCATCTAACTGACGCTGTAACTTATCAAATAAAGGATTGGCTTTCCATAAGCAAAGTGCGATACAGCCAATAACAAACGGGAATGCACACAATACGATCCACCCAAACTTGGGGTCTAAACGGAACATAAAGAAAATACTCCCGAACATCATCATCCCTGTTCGGACCATCGTTCGAATAAACATCGAGATATACGCTTGGACCTGCGTAATATCATTCGTCATTCTCGTCACTAACGAACCCGTTCCGAATTGATCAATTTGTGGGAACGAAAATGACATAATACGTTTAAAACTATCTTGTCGCATTTTATTGCCAATACGTTGGCTAATATTTTGAACAAAAATATTATTTAAAAACCCACCGATCGCGCCGATTACAATAATACTAATCATGATAAGTCCCAGTTTAACGACTAAATCTAAATCAGGATTACCTTGGTTATGACTGCCCATGACTCCTTCATCAATTATTTGACTCATCAGGCTTGGTTGTAATAAATCCATACTAACTTCTGTTATCATAAAGCACACTGCCAATATTGCAAAAAGCAAATATGGCTTAATATATTTCCACATAATTGTTCCTCCTAGTGACACATTTAACTCCTATTTAGTTATTTTAACATAGAAAAAAACAGATTAATCTTTAGACGAACAACTTAGTTACAAAAAAACTCTCTTCGAAAATTGAAGAGAGTTAATACGTTCTATTTTTGATAAACAGCTTCATTGTTAAAACGCATCGACAACATAATACCAATCCCTATCATGTTCCCCAAAAGTGAGGAACCTCCTTGACTGATAAAAGGTAATGGAATACCAGTTAATGGTAACAAACCAATACTTGCTCCAATGTTTTCAAACACATGAAACAAGATCATCATAATAATACCAGTGGAAATATAAGTAGAAAAAACATTGTTAGTATCAAGTGACACACGAATTAAACGATAAATCAGTAATAAATACATGAAGATAACGAGCGCACTACCAATAAAACCAAAGTTTTCTGCAATCACAGTAAAAATCATATCTGATTCTCTAACGGGTACATCGACTTGGGAAACATTAAATCCTTTCCCAGTTAAACCACCTGACCCAATTGCCGTTAAAGACTGAGCTTGTTGGTAACTAACACCGGTAGTATCATGGAAAGGATTTAACCATGAATCTAAACGTGATAATTGGTATTCTTTTACGCCAAACTTGAATAAAAACTCTCGTCCAATATCCGTTGCAACTAAAGAAAGAATCCCTGCAATAAGAACTAGCATGGAAATAATCCCTGGTAATAAGATTTTCCAAGAAATACCAGAAACCAAGATAATCCCACAAAAAATGGCTAAGAAGACTAATAATGTTCCAAAGTCATTTTGAAGTTTAAGCAAAATAATTACTGGTATTGTCCCAAGTCCTAGTTTACCAATTAACATAAAGTCAGATTTTATTTCATGTTGATGCTCTTGGTTGTGGCGCGTAGTAACATACGCTAAAAATAAAATATAAGCAATTTTCAAAATTTCTGAAGGCTGAAAGGACATGCCAGCAAAACTTATCCAGTTTTTTGCCCCCGTCATGGCAACTACATTGGGATCATAAAACTGTAGGGGCAAGATCATTAGACCTAAACATAACACATATAACAGCGGCGTTATTTTCCACCATGCTTTGGTTGTGAACTGCATTAAGACGACGATAGCAAAAACTCCGATTGATAGCCATAGCGCTTGTTTTAACATCTCATAAACGATATTTTGATTGCCACCTAGCGAAAGGGCAGCGTATTGAGCAATTAGCCCAACAATACATAACACAAAGACCGGTAAAATAACTCCATAATCAATGCGACTGTCTAAACTAAATCTATTTTCATTCATATTCGACGACTCTCTTCTTTTCTTGATTTCTTTTCTATTATACAAGAAGACGGAACGTATACCTAGTATTCTTTATTACTTTTTAATATTTAACACGAAACAAAAACACGTAATGAGTATCATCATCACGTGTTTTGGAAAATTACTAAACTTATTTAGTTCCGAATAGACGATCACCAGCGTCCCCTAAACCTGGGAAGATATAACCATTCTCATCTAATTTTTCATCTAGAGAAGCAGCGATAATATCAACGTCAGGATGCGCTTCTTGTAAAGCTTTCACACCTTCTGGAGCCGCAACTAAGCAGACAAATTTAATGTTTGTGCCACCACGGCGTTTTAATGCATCCACCGCTAAAATGGCAGAACCACCTGTTGCTAACATTGGATCCACGACTAATAATTGACGAGTATCAATGTCAGAAGGTAATTTTACGAAATATTCAACGGGCTCTAATGAATCATGATCACGGTACATACCGATATGTCCCACTTTAGCCGCTGGAATTAATTGTAAAATACCGTCTACCATGCCGATACCAGCACGAAGAATCGGAATAATTGCTACTTTTTTACCAGCAATTGTTTGTTGAGTTGTTTTACCCATTGGTGTTTCAATTTCAACTGATTCTAATGGTAAATCGCGTGATACTTCATAAGCCATAAGCATTGCGATTTCATCTACAACCTCACGGAAAACTTTTGTCCCACAGTTTTTATCGCGGATGATTGTTAATTTGTGTTGAATTAATGGATGATCCATTACTTGAAATTTTCCCATTATCGATTCTCCTCTATAATTTTATTCTTATCTATTGTAAAGCAAAACCCCTGAAAAAACTAGGTTAAATTAGGTATTTCTTATTTAAACGTTTTACCTAATGACCAGGCTAATAATGATATATATACAAAAGAAGTGCCGCAATTAGCAATTGTTGACACTTCAAGATATCTTAGTTATATAAAGGATACTTCTCTGTTAATTCTTTAACGTCTCTACGAACCGCTTCTTTCATCGATTCATTGGTTGGATTCATCAACATTTCGTTAATTAAATCAGCCACTTTTGCCGCATCTTCTTCATTGAAACCACGTGTTGTAATTGCTGGGGTACCAATACGAATACCGCTTGTTTGGAACGGACTTAATGTCTCAAATGGCACAGTGTTTTTATTCACTGTAATATTAACTTCATCTAGTAAGCTTTCAGCTTCTTTACCAGTTAATTTATATTTGCTAACGTCAATTAATAATAAATGGTTGTCTACTCCACCACTAATTAGACGGGCATAAATTGATTTATTGAAAACATCCGCCATCGCTTTAGCATTTTTGATAACTTGTGCTTGATAGTCTTTAAATTCAGGTTGTAGAGCCTCTTGGAACGCTACCGCTTTAGCAGCAATCACGTGCTCTAACGGTCCACCTTGAATCCCTGGGAAAATCGCACTGTTAATTTTTTTCGCTAATTCTTCATTATTCGTTAAAATCATCCCACCACGAGGGCCTCTTAACGTCTTATGCGTCGTTGTTGTAACAACATCAGCATAGTCCATCGGGTTTTGATGTAAGCCAGCTGCGACTAAACCAGCGATATGGGCCATATCGACCATTAATTTTGCACCGACTTCATCGGCGATTTCACGGAATTTTTTAAAGTCAATACTACGTCCATAAGCACTTGCACCTGCGACGATTAATTTAGGTTGTGTTTGACGAGCTTTAATTAATACCACATCATAATCAATTACTTCGGTAAATGGATCTACACCGTAAGCGACGAAGTTGTATGTTTTACCACTAAAGTTGACAGGAGAGCCATGCGTTAAGTGACCACCATGCGTTAAATCCATTCCTAAAATCGTGTCACCTGGTTCTACTAAACTTAAATAAGCCGCTGTATTGGCTTGAGAACCTGAATGAGGCTGAACGTTCGCAAACTTAGCATTAAACAGTTTTTTTGCACGTTCTATCGCTAAATTCTCAACGATGTCAACGTACTCACAGCCACCATAATAGCGTCGATTTGGATAACCTTCAGCATATTTATTCGTTAACACGCTACCTTGCGCTGCCATTACCGCTTCTGATACAAAGTTTTCTGAAGCAATTAATTCAATATTGCGTTCTTGACGCGCTTGTTCATTTGCTATCGCGTCCCATAATTCTTTGTCTTGTTGTTTAAAATCCATTAACACCCATCTCCCCTACTCATTGATAAATCTATCTTATCATAAAACTATCTCTTATCGATAATATCTTTGACTAGCAGATTTACGAACACGATTCATATAGGCCATACCTATTCCCTCATCTGCAAAAGTTTCGACAAAAACGATATCAATGCTTTCATTTTGATTATCAAAATAACGCAAACCACTAAATAATTGATGCATACTTGACTTGACGTCACTCTCTTTTGATAAATAATAAACATCATCGACTTCTTCAAGATACGGCTTCGCAATTGATTCTGAACAAAGCAAGCCAATTTTCTTACCTTCTGAAGTTGCCCATTCTATAGCAGACTGCCAATTTTGAACAGCATAATCAATCATATACACCGGCACTTCTGGTGCGTAATGACGATATTTCATGCCTGGCGCTTTAGGTTGACTACTTTCACTGACCAAGTGATCATCCATCACAACTTCCGGAATCACCGTCATTAAATCGTCAGGTGTAATCGCACCAGGTCGTAAAATCATTGGCGGATTAACCGTCATATCTAACACGGTCGACTCTAGCCCAACTGTTGTTTGACCATCATCAATAACCCCTGCAATGTTATCTTCCAAATCATGTAACACATGTTCAGCAGTTGTCGGACTTGGTTTACCTGAAGTATTGGCACTTGGTCCAACTAAGACTTTACCACTTGTTTCAATTAAACCAAGCGTCACCTTATTATCTGGCATCCGAAAAGCACATGTGGTTAAGCCACCCGTTGTACTTGAAGGTAAACTACCTTCTTGAATATCAAAAATCAAGGTTAACGGTCCTGGCCAAAAGTGGTCCATTAATTGTTTGGCAGACACTGAAATTTCTGCAACAAACGGCGCTAAGTCATCTTGACTTGCAATATGTACAATTAACGGATTATCAGATGGGCGACCTTTTGCCGCATAAACTTGTTTAACAGCTGTATCATTTGTCGCGTCAGCTCCTAAACCATAAACCGTTTCAGTTGGAAACGCGACTAGCTCACCTTCTTGAATCGCTTTAGCAGCTTGTGCTAAATCTGCGACGGTCCATTTATTTCCTTTTTCCATTTTCTTTCGCCTCTATTTCATTTCTAACATACGGTCCAGTCCGTTTAAATCTTGATAAATCAACACTTTCTTAGTCGGGAAAGCTTCTTGATACATCTGCTGAATCGCACGTCCTTGTCTAAATCCATATTCAAAATACACACTACCTTCGATTGAAAGTACTTGCTTAATTTGTTCGGTCATTTGTTGGTAACATAATAAGCCATCATTCTCGGCAAACAAGGCTTGCTTGGGCTCATGTTGCCGTACACTTTCGTCCATCTCATCCCACTCATCTTCACTGATGTAGGGCGGATTAGAAATAACGATATCGACTGTTTCCCCTGCTTTAATAAGTGGCATTAATAAGTCGCCTTGCATAAACTCAACCTCTGCACCATGGGTTTTAGCATTTTCACGTGCCACGATTAAGGCCTCTTCAGAAATATCAACCGCCAGCACTCGCCATGTGGGTTTTAACTTCTTCAACGTAATCGCGATAATCCCTGTACCAGTTCCTACATCAACGACCGTTAAACATTCTTTATCTCCATGATTTTTCATACATAATTCAATTAATTCTTCCGTTTCTGGACGAGGAATTAACGTCGCCGGTGTCACTTTGAACTCACGACCATAAAACTCTTCAGAACCAATAATGTATTGAGCTGGGTAACCAGCTTCGAAGACTTTAATATCTTCAATATATTGTTCTTGTTGCTCAGAAGGCATGGGTTTACGCAAGTGCATCAGAACTTCTGTTTTGCTCCAACCTAATCTTCTTCCCAAAAGATATTCAGCCGCTTCACGCTCTTTATTTTTTTCAGTTAAAAAAGAAGAAGCCCAAAAAAGGACTTCTCCGTAAGTTTTACTGCTCATTCTGCATTTGCTCCAGTTTTTGCGTTTGATCATAGATCATTAACGCATCAATGATATCATCCATATCACCAGATAAAATGCGGTCTAATTGCTGAATAGTCAAGCCAATACGGTGATCAGTCACACGATTTTGTGGGAAGTTGTAGGTACGAATGCGTTCTGAACGATCGCCGGTACCAATCGCTGACTTACGAGTTGCATCATACTCACTTTGTGCTTCTTGTTGCATTTTATCGTAAACGCGGGCACGTAAGACTTGCATCGCTTTTTCACGGTTTTGTAGCTGTGAACGTTGGTCTTGCATCGCAACAGCGATCCCTGTAGGTAAATGTGTTAAACGTACCGCTGACGCTGTTTTGTTGACGTGCTGACCACCAGCTCCTGAAGCATGGTAAATATCTACACGGATATCTTTATCCTCTAGCTCTAATTCCACTTCTTCTGCTTCTGGTAATACAACAACTGTCGCAGTTGACGTATGAACACGACCTTGTGATTCCGTCGCAGGGACACGTTGAACACGGTGTGCGCCGTTTTCATATTTTAATTTAGAATAAACATTATTACCTGAAATCATAATAATGACCTCTTTGTAACCACCTATCCCTGTGATGTTGGCTTCCATCACTTCAAAGCGCCAACCTTGTTTTTGAGCATAACTTTGGTACATTTCAAATAAGTCACCCGCGAATAATTGGGCCTCATCTCCACCAGCTGCACCACGGATTTCCATGATGATATTTTTATCATCATTAGGGTCTTTTGGTAATAAAAGAATTTTTAATTTTTCTTCTAATTCAACTTTTTCATCTTTTAATTCATATAATTCTTCTTTGGCCATTTCTGCCATCTCAGCATCAAGGTTTTCAGATAATAATTCTTCAGCATCTTTAATTCCTTGAATCACTTCTTTGTAACGACGGTATACGTCAACTGTTTCACGAGTGGCTGCTTCTTCCTTTGACAACTCCATGAAACGTTTGTTATCAGAAATAACTGTTGGGTCACTTAGCAACTCACCAAGCTCTTCATAACGGTCTTCTACCGCTTGCAATTGATCAAACATAATGCTAGTCTCCTTAATTTATCTCATTCTTTTTTCTATTATAATTTTGGGTCGTGATAATGTTTACGGCAAACAGGATAATACGATTCATTACCACCGATTTGAATTTGTTCGCCATCATAGACGGGTTTACCATCCGATACTCGTAGGTTCATCGTCGCTTTCTTATGGCAGAACCAACAAATAGTTTTTAATTCTTCCAGCTTATCGGCATGAATTAATAAATATTTAGACCCTTCAAATAATTCATTTCTAAAATCATTTTTCAATCCAAACGCCATCACCGGAATATCTAAATTATCCACGACACGAGTGAAGCCTTCAACATGATGTTTTTCCAAAAATTGTGATTCATCAATTAAGACACAATACGGTTTATAAGGCAGCTTTTTAATTTCTTCATAAACATCTGTCTCTGAAAAAATTGGAATAGCTGGACGTGATAAACCAATACGACTAGAAACAACACCTACACCATCACGGGTATCAATGCCACTGGTCATTAAAACTACCGGTTTTTCTTGTTCTTCGTAATTATGGGCAACTTTCAATATCTCAATCGTTTTCCCACTATTCATTGCGCCATACTTAAAAAATAACTGTGCCATGTCCTCATCCTTCACTTTTCACATTCTTCCTAAGATAGTATAAACGAAAATCAACTAAAAATCACTAAATACATTCAAAAATAGTTTGGAATGTTCACTATTAGTCAAAAAAATATAAAAAGCCAAGAATCTAACAACTCCTCTCGCTGCTAGATTTCTTTGGCTATAGTTATTTTCAACTTTCAATTAGTGATTGTTTTCTAGTGATTCTCGTGAAAAACCCTCACCAATTACGTTTTGTACATCATTAATTGTCACAAAGGCTAACGGATCGATATTAGTAATTAATTTCTGAATAGGCACTAATTGATCACGTGAGATAACAACGTATAATACTTTCTTCGGTGTTTGTTTATAGTAACCAATTCCGTCCATCATAGTAATTCCTCTGTTGATGTCAGTACTAATAGCACTCGCAATCGCATCGTATTCTTCTGAAATAATCATCACCGTTTTTTTCGAGTTGGTTCCTTCCAACATGAAGTCTAAAACCTTGGTTGAAATATACAATGACAGAGCTGTTAAAATAATGCGCTCTAACCCAATCACTTTATATGAAGCAAGCACTACTAACATATCTAACATTAGTAATACATAACTAACGCGCCAGCCCGTTAATTTATGAATCATTTTGGCTAAAATTACACTACCCGCTGTTGTTCCTTCACCTTTCATCACCAGTCCAATACCGATCCCCATCAAGATTCCGGCTAAAATGGCGGCTGTGGCTCCTTCTTTAGCATAATAAACATAACCTTCTGTTAACTTTAAAAATAATGACATAATCACAACAGCATATACGGTATAATAAATCGTTCCACGATCTAGTAATTTCCAACCAGCAATTAATAAAATGGCATTAAAAAAGATACTCGTAAGGGCCGTAGGAATTCCTTCTAGATAATAAAGAATTAACGTAATTCCCGTTACGCCACCTTCACCTAATTGATTTGGTATCGCGACTGAACTAACAGCAGCCGAGAAAATAAAAATCCCTACTGTAATTAATAGTAGATTTTTAACAATAGTTTTGATATTTTGCGACATTATTAACAACTCCCTTCAACTTGTCCAATAGTACCAATTTACTAGAAGTTTTAGGAATATGCAATTAGAAAATAATATTATTTTTCATGCTATAATTTATTCAATGATGAATCGAAAGGAGGAACACCATGTTTCCTAATACCCGAGCAAAAATTGAGCAAATGATCACCCAAGGAATCATACCCGGTGCTGTCTATAGCTTTAACCACAATCAAACGAGTGATACCTTCACATCAGGCTACCGAGAGTTAACACCTACTATCAAAAAAATGACACGTCAAACCTTATTTGATATCGCCTCTTTAACTAAAGTAGTGGGGACAAACAGCCTCATTTTGTTGTTATTAGAAAAAAATCAAATCAAGTTGAATGAGCCAATCAACAAGTATCTACCAAGTTTTCAAGATAAAACAGTCACAATTCTACAATTACTAACGCATACATCAGCTATCAATGGCTATATTCCTAACCGTAATGAGCTGACGCAAGCACAATTAATTGAAGCCTTTAATTATCTACCGGTTTCGGTTGATAAGCAAGGTCATGAGGTCGTCTACACTGATACCGGGACAATTTTATTAGGCTTTGCAATTGAGAACTTGTTCAAACAACCTGTTCAAACTATCATTGAACAAGAGGTGCTCAGACCACTGAATTTGAATCACACAACTTTTAACCCCAACCCAAAAGAATGTGCCCCTACTAATAATCTTCATCAAAGCCAAGCTGCTTTGTATGGGCGAGTGCATGACACTAAAGCCTCCGTTCTAAAAGAACATTGCGGAAGTGCTGGTTTATTTAGTAATATTGACGACTTGAATCGCTTTTGTCAGATGATGGTTAATTTAGGAGACTTGGACGGCTTAACTTTTTTACAATCTGATACCATTAAACAACTTCATCAGACTTGGACGCCTAAAGCTAACAAAAATCGTTCACTCGGTTGGGATCTAAAATATCACCCGAAGAGTCAACACCCTATCTTGTTTCATACCGGTTATACTGGTACGTTTATATTGATTGATCTACAAGAAAAAACGAGTTTTGTCTTCCTTTCTAATCGAGTTCATCCCGTCGACAACCGCGAAACGTATCTTCAACATCGGGATGAGTTAATTGATATCTACTTAAATGAATTAGACTAGCTGATTATCTGGAGTGAGCTTTGACAACTTTTTGTTACAGCTTTTTTAATACATAATGTTATTAAAAAATAATCCTAATTTTTAGTGTTTACTTCCACTATTATTTGGTAATTTCATAGTTTTTTCAGAATAGAAACACTCCTAAATCAGTTATTGTTGTAAGTTTATGGTAAAATCAATTCATAGAAAATAATAAAGGAGTTTGTCATGTCCACTACGTTTAAATCGATACTAAAAAACGAAAAAAAATATTGGCTAAGTGCCTTTTTCATTCCCATTATCATACTTGCAATAGCTTATTTAACAATCCCTATTTATCCAGGAAGTAAATTAACCCTATTAGCAAGTGATGCCTTTTCTCAATTTTCCAATTTTCACGCAAATTTCAGAAATATGCTATTAGGCAAGCAGAGTATATTTTATTCTTGGAATGCGTCATTAGGCTTAAATTATTTAGCACTTATTTCTTATTATCTAGGCGGAATTTTCACTCCGCTTGTCTTATTATTCCCACTCAAAATGATTCCAGATGCGATGTATGTCTTGACCTTACTTAAATTTGGTTGTGCCGGCTTAAGTTTCTGGGTATTCTCTCGTAACACTTATCGTATCAAACCTCTCTATCATGTGTTATTAGCAATTAGTTATGCCTTAATGGGTTTTTCGGTTGCACATTCAGAATTAATCATGTGGCTCGATACATTTGTCTGGATTCCATTAATTTTATTAGGCATCGACCGAATTATTGAGAAGAAAAAACCAACTTTATTATTTGTTTCTTATTTATTGTTATTTATGAGCAATTTTTATTTTGGTTTTATGGTAGGCATCTTCTCATTCATGTATTTCCTAATCAAAATCAGTATGAACTGGGAACAAAATAAACGAGCGATAAAGCCGTATTTTATCACCTCAATACTCGCTGGATTAGCCTCAATGATTATTATTTTGCCAACTGTTTTTGATTTACGACAAAATGGTGAGACGTTAACAGAAATTAAACAACTAAAAACAGCTTCTACGTCTTGGCTTGATATTCCGGCAAAAAATATGATTGGTTCATTTGATACAACAAAATATGGTTCAATTCCTTTTATTTATATTGGCTTGATTCCACTATTTTTGTGTACTTTTTATTTTGTTTCAAAAAAATTCTCTCTAAAAAACAAGGCACTATTCGCTAGCTTATTTGCCGTGATTATCGCCAGCTTTTACTTAGAACCTCTTAATCTTTTTTGGCATGGCATGCATGCACCCAATATGTTTCTATTCAGATACAGTTTTCTTTTTTCAGTGCTAGTTATTATCTTAGCTGGTTACGCGTTAGAAAAAATTACCCGTGAAGATATTTTTACTCTGCAAATGGTTTTAATTGGCTGGCTACTAGTATTTGGTATTACATATTGTTTACCAGACAAATGGCAGTATGACTTTATAACTAATTGGAACTTCTTGCTTACACTTTTATTAACAAGTGTCTACTTAATTTTATTAATGCTCTTCACAAAAAAAGACAGACTATATTGGAAATCTTTCCAAGGCAGTAAAATATTAACCTTCTTATTATGTGCCTTTTTAACATTAGAAATCAGCACTAATACGACTTTATTAATTAACAGTATTCGTAATGATTGGAACTATCCTTCACGTAGTTTATTAAATAAAACATATGATGAATTTAAGGATGTTGTGGATCAGGCCAACCAATTATCGCCTGATGAATTTTTCCGTTTTGAAGCGATTAGCCCCATTTCATCAAATGATAGCTTTAAATTTAACTACAACGGGATTAGCATGTTTAATTCCATTCGTAATCGCCATTCAAGTTCTTTACTACACCAGCTTGGCTTCCGTTCACGTGGAACAAATTTGAATATTCGCTATGCCAACAATACGTTAATCATGGACAGCTTGTTAGGAGTTAAATACAATCAAACAGCTAATGGCTTAACAAAATTTGGCTTTAATGAAGTCTATCAAAATAAAGACTACCAATTGTATCAAAATGAATATGCTTTAGGACTAGGGACATTAACCAATCAAGCTATCTACAACGTTACGTTACCTGAAAATGATAATTTAACCGCGCAAACTAATTTATTGAATCAATTAACCAATCAAAAAGCACAGTATTTCACGTCAACACAACCGGAAATTAGCTATTCAAACAATACAACGATTGACTATAATGAATCCAATCATATGACATTAACCGAGCAGCAAGGAAATGTTGGTAAAACAATTACATGGCGTGTCCATATTCCAGCTGGTAAACAAGCTTATATGAGCATTTTTCCAACGAACTTTGGCGAATTAGGCAGTTTAACAGCTGAATTAGAGGTTGACGGTCGCAAAGTGAAAACGCAACTTAGTGTCAACGGACAATATTTTGATCTAGGTTATTACGAACAAGATAAGACAATTGAATTTAGTATTGAATTTTATGGTACTAAATCTTTAACTATCATGGATCCACCGGTGATTTTACTTGATATTCCCCAATATCAACAAGCGATGAATCAACTACAAGATCAACAAGTGACCATGAACGTTAATGGTCGAAAAATTAACGCAACAGCCACTGTAACCGATGATAACAATATCCTATTTACTACCATTCCTTTTGACGCTGGTTGGCAAGCCAAAGTGAATGGCAAGAAAGTAACCCTAAAAGCATTTAAAGACGGATTCATCACAATTCCTCTTCAAAAAGGTGAAAACACGATTGAGTTATCATTCTTACCTCAAGGTTTCATCTTTGGCGTTGGGCTATTCATAAGCTGTACATTACTTTTTATCAGTTATCTCTATTATTTAAGAAAACAGGAGGACTCCCATGACTAAATTAGCCTTTCTTGGCGCTGGTAATATGAATACAGGGATTATTAAAGGGTTACTAGCTAGCCATACAGTTTCCGCCGAAATGATGACGTTGACTGCTTCTACTCAGGAAAGATCTAAAGCCAAAGCAGAAGTTTTAGGCGTCAATTATGCTGAATCAAACGAAGCACTTATTCAACAAGCAGATGTTGTAATATTAGGGGCTAAACCTCAAGTACTCATGACACTTCTACCAACAATAGATACGTCCCTATGGCAAAACAAATTAATTATCTCGATTGCGGCCGGCTTAACCATTGAGCAGTTACGTCAGATGACCTTACCAGAAGCGAAAATTGTGCGCATCATGCCAAATATGAACATCAGTCTCCAAAAAAGTGTCTCAGGCATTGCCTATTCAACTAATATAACGCAGACCGAAAAAACACTTGTTACACATTTATTTGAAGCCATTGGCAGTACCTACGTCCTAGATGAAAAAGACTTCGTGACTTTAACCGCTATCGCTGGCTGTTCACCTGCTTTTACAGCATTATATGTTGATGGACTAAGTCGCGCTGCAGTTGCTCAAGGATTACCTTTAGATACTTCTAGAGAAATTGTCATTGATGCAATGATTGGAACCTTATTAAATTTAAAAGAAAACCACTTAGCTCCTTGGGATTTAATTAACCAAGTCTGTTCACCAGGTGGAACGACTATCCAAGGCGTTGCCTCGCTTGAAAAAGATCAGCTGACCACCACCTTATTTAACGCCGTAAATGCTACAATAAGACGAGATGAGGAATTAAGTCAATAACCTAACACAACATACCGAACGAATGGGCAATTATTCGTTCGGTATGTTTTTTATGCATATTTTATTCAAAAATAACTAAATTTTATACATTTTTTTGGATAAAATAATTATTTATGAGATTTTTTATACAAAATACTTGAATTTTTATACTAGAAATTATATACTTAGTTTCGTTATTACAAATTAGGAGCGTGACGTATGAAATTATTCAAAAGTTTTAAGTATTTACTATTAATGTTATTATTCAGTCTACCTACTGTGGGCTTGGCGGATGAAACACAGGATCAAGTTTATGACAAAATCATCGAGAAAGGTGTTTTGAATGTTGGTTTATCAGCAGATTATCCTCCTTATGAATTTCACACGATGATTGATGGTAAAGATACTATCGTTGGTATTGACATTTCAATTGCCGAAAAAATTGCAGATGATTTGGGTGTCGACCTAAAAATCACTGAAATGGGGTTTGATGGTCTACTAGGAGCTTTAAAAACTGAAAAAATTGACGTGATTATTTCAGGTATGACCCCTACACCAGAACGTGAAAAAGAGGTAAACTTCTCAGATGCCTATAATTTTTCAAAAAACAGAATCATCGTGAGAAAAGAAGATAAAGAACGCTTCAAATCACTAAATGATTTTACTGGTGTTAAAGTAGGTGCCCAAAAGCAAACCGTTCAAGAAGAATTAGTTAATAATGAATTGACAGGCGCTAAACCAGTGTTACTACAAAAATTCACAGACATTGTTTTACAGTTACAAAACAATAAAATTGATGCCGCTGTAGTTGACGGTCCTGTAGCTGAAGCTTACTTAACACAAATTAAGGACTTGGACTTCTCACCTGTTGAATTTGTTGAAGATGAAAAAGAATCTTCTATTGCTTTATCAAAAGAAGCGCCTGTTTTATTAGAAAAACTTAATGCCTCAATTGCAGAAATGCATGATCAAAACTTAATTGAAGAGTATAAGGCTCAAACAGCCATCCATATGTTAGATGAAGATGCTGCCAGTGATGATAATAGTACAGATAAAAAAGAATCTCCTTCATTCATGAGTAAGTATGGTAATTACTATGTAAAAGGAACTCTCTACACATTATTATTAGCCTTTGTCGGCGTATTATTTGGAACTATTTTAGGAGCCCTTCTTTCATTAATGAAATTATCTAGCAACAAATTATTAAAAGCTATTGCATTCGTTTATATCGAATACGTTCGTGGTACACCACTATTAGTCCAAATTTTCTTAGTCTTTTTCGGATCAAACGTTCTAGGTTTAGATTTATCTGCCCTAGCTTCAAGTTTAATTGCCTTATCCTTAAACAGTGCAGCTTATGTTGCAGAAATTTTCCGTGCTGGGATTAAAGCGGTTGACAATGGTCAAACTGAAGCAGCTCGTTCTTTAGGGATGAATCAAGTCCAATCATTAAGACATATTGTGTTACCACAAGCAGTTAAAAATATCTTACCCGCTTTAGGTAATGAGTTTGTTACGGTTATTAAAGAATCATCCGTTGTTTCAGTCATCGGAGTGTCTGAATTAATGTTCCAATCAGGTGTCGTGCAAGGTGCAAGCTTCAAGCCGTTTATGCCAATCGTCGTGGCTTCATTAATTTATTTCTTCTTAACATTCACCCTATCTAGACTTTTAGGTGTAGCAGAAAGGAAAATGAACAATGCTTAATATTACAAATTTACATAAATCATTTAATAAAAACGAAGTGCTTAAAGGCATTGACGCAACAATAGAACAAGGTGAAGTAGTTGTTATTATCGGACCCTCAGGAAGTGGTAAAAGTACTTTTTTACGTTGTTTAAACTTACTAGAAGAGCCAACAAAAGGAACCATAGAATTCGAAGGACATAACATTACCGATAAAGGAACAGATATCAATAAAATTCGTGAAAAAATGGGAATGGTTTTTCAAAACTTTAATCTATTCCCTCACAAAACGGTCTTAGAAAATATTACCATTAGCCCAATTCAAGTCAAAAAAGAAAGCGAAGCGAGTGCTAAAGCAACGGCACTTGAATTACTTGAGAAAGTGGGACTAGCTGATAAAGCTAATGCCTATCCCTCTTCTCTTTCTGGCGGTCAAAAGCAACGTGTTGCTATCGCCCGCGCCTTAGCCATGAAACCTGATGTGATGCTCTTTGACGAACCAACTTCAGCACTCGATCCCGAAATGGTTGGCGAAGTGTTAGCAGTTATGCAATCATTAGCTCAAGATGGGATGACGATGGTCATTGTGACCCACGAAATGGGCTTCGCTCGTGAAGTTGCTGACCGCGTGATTTTTATGGCGGACGGTTATATTCAAGAAGAAGGAACACCTGAAGAGATTTTCACTCACCCAACAAATGAAAGAACACAAGATTTCTTAGGAAAAGTGTTATCATAAAATAATTAAAGGGATGTGGCTCTTGCCACATCCCTTTAATTGAAGGAGGCATACATATGAATCGTTTACTACTTAATCATTACTATCAAGACACACCTGATAACTTATTGATGCAATTTTCAGACTTAGCAGCGACTAAAACTAATATAATTGATTTATCAATCGGTGATCCAGACATCGTTACAAATCATGCCATTATACAACAAGCCTTTCTTGACGCAAAAGCTGGTCACACTCACTACACTGCTGCAAATGGCAGTCCTGAATTAGTTGAGGCAATCATAGACTATTACGATCGAACTTATGATATCAGCTTTCAATCCAACCAAATATTTGCTAGTGTTGGTGCCCTACACGGTATGTATTTAGCCCTACAAGTATTACTTAATCCTGGAGATGAGGTCATTTTACATGCCCCATATTTTTCGCCTTATAAAGAGCAAGTAATTGCCGCAGGTGGTGTACCAGTAATTGTTCCTACATATGAAAAAGATGGCTTTGAACTTAAATTAGATGCGCTAGAACAAGCTATTACGTCAAATACTAAAGCATTGATTATTAATAGCCCTAACAATCCAACTGGTGCCATCTTCAGCAAAGAAACATTGCAAGGTATCGCGAAGCTAGCGATTAAACATGATTTATACATATTAGCTGACGAAGTCTATGAGGCTTTTTGTTACAATGAACCTTTTCATCCAATGGTACAGTTTGCTCCTAAAAACACATTAACTTTTGGTAGCTTTTCAAAATCATTTGCTATGACTGGCTGGCGTCTAGGTTATGTGCTGGCACCCGACTATATCATTGAAGCGATTGGTCTTCTAAATGAGAATGTCGCATACTCTGCTCCATCCATCTCACAGCGAGCTGGTATTTACGCTTTAACTCATGCTGAAACGTTAATGGCAGAAACAAAAGACCTGTTTGCTAAGCGAATTACCTTTATCAACGAACAGGTTGGGAAAATTCCCTTCCTATCAATGATTGAAACAAAAGGTAGTATGTATGCCTTTGTTAACATTCGCAAAACAGGACTGGATTCATTGGCATTTGCTAAAAAACTTTTGCAAGAGCAACACGTACTCGTTATTCCCGGCATTGCGTTTGGAGAAGCGGGTGA
This sequence comes from Vagococcus zengguangii, assembly GCF_005145005.1. Classification (NCBI taxonomy): domain Bacteria; kingdom Bacillati; phylum Bacillota; class Bacilli; order Lactobacillales; family Enterococcaceae; genus Vagococcus; species Vagococcus zengguangii. The sequence goes on along the minus strand of NZ_CP039712.1, from coordinate 745,267 downwards.
ATACTATATCCGAATTGCTGCCACTCAAAGCTTATCACTTCTAGCAGAAGCTTTTGAAAAAATAGCGCAATTAACAGTTGAATAAAAAAAAGCGTCATGATTTCCATTTTGAAATCATGACGCTTTTTATTGATTAAAACAAATTATTTTTTGCTTGCTAAAACTTTTAAAATAATGTTTAAGATTGCAGGCGCACCAGCACCACCAACGACAGTTGAGATTAAGCTCATTAAATCTACGTTTCCACTTTGTAATAAGCTAGCGATTAAACCACCGATTGCTCCCATTGCAGTATTAGCTGTTCCTGAAGCTGGTAAGTTTTTAGCAGCTTTTTTAGTACCGCCACCGATTGCTCCCCCAATAATTGTTGATAAAATATTCCAAATAAGTCCTGTTGTCATAATAAACACCCTTTCTAACTTTATGAATTTATTTTATCATTCTGTCTAACAAATAAACTAATTAAATGTCTTCAAACCCTAATTTTTACTAGTAAATCAAGGGTTTTAGAACAGATTTAATAGGGAACTAGTCCATTTTTTAAAACGTTCAGAAGCTAATAATACGGTAAGTCCCAGTGCAAAAAATGAGAAGGTAATGATTGCTGGAATAAAACTAATTGCTTCAAACGGAAAGTAGCGACGAAGTAATTTGACAATGAAACCATGGAACAAATAAACATTTAGCGTGTTAGCCCCATATTTGGTAAACCAATATTTATTTGTAGGAACCACGCCTAGAAAACCACATACACCAATTACGCTTAGTAAATAAAATAAACCTCTAATTAACGCACCAAATTCCGGGAAATCCATAAAATCATGATAAGGTTTTGAACCAAAAAACCAATATTTATTAGCCCCATCAATTTTGACAACATAGATAAATAAAATGAATAATGCTGCGAGTCCTAGATAACGCATCGTTCGGCTTTTAAAAATATCAAAAAAATGTTTAGGTAAATGATAACCAATCAAAAAGTATGGAAAAAATACACAGGCACGTTGTAACGCTAGCTCACGCCCTACTTCTGGAAAATACCCAATCATAATCGCAACAACTATGCTGATTGGTATACTAATAGCAGCTGGAATTTTTCTAAGTGAATATAACCACACATACCAAAAGACCATAGATAATAAAAACCATAAACTCCATTCGGGTATTAAAAATGTCAAATCAAATGACGCTTCAAGACCTGTTGCATAATAAAAAAATGAATAACTCACTTGAAATAAAACATACAACCATAAAAAATGATAACTTTTTCGTAGCCACTTGCCCTGATTAACCACATTTTTTGAGAAATAACCAGAAATTAAAATAAACGTAGGCATATGAATAGTAAACAATAAATAATAAAGATCTTCATATACGCCTCTTTTCTCTGTCATCCCCATAAAAAAATGAGTAAAGACCACTAAAACCATTAAGATAAACTTTGCATTATCTAAATAACTATCTCTTTCTTTCAATAAACTATCGCTCCTATATAGATACCCTTATATAACAAAAATAGGAAGAACAACTACAGTAACGCTGTAGTTGTTCTTCAAAGACTAAACTATCAAGCTTCTTAAATCATCTCTTCAGGTTTTAACCACTCAGAAAACTCTTCTTTCGTTGCATAACCTAAAGCAATAATCGCTTTTTCCAGTGTCGTATGATTTTCATGCGCATATTTAGCGACTTTGGCAGCTTTTTCGTAACCAATATGAGGATTCAAAGCAGTCACAAGCATCAACGAATTTTTCATTCCCTCAGCCATTGCTGCTTTATTAGCCTCTAATCCGACTAAACAATTCATTCTAAACGAGCGCATTGCGTCACTTAATAATTGGACTGATTCTAAAAAGTTCGCAATAATCACTGGTTTGTAAACATTCAATTCAAAATTTCCTTGGCTACTAGCAAATTGAATGGTTGTATCATTTCCCATCACTTGGCAAACAACCATCGTTAAGGCTTCTGCTTGGGTGGGATTAACTTTGCCCGGCATGATTGAGCTTCCTGGCTCATTAGATGGAATCGTAATTTCTCCTAAACCAGAACGAGGACCACTTGCTAACCAACGAACATCATTAGCAATTTTCATTAAATCACCTGCTAACGCTCGTAGTGCGCCATGAACAAACGACAATTCACTGTGACTTGTTAGACCATAAAACTTATTCTCTTCGGAGTTAAATGGTAATTGCGTATGCGCACTAATCACTTCACACATTAACGTATCAAAATTTTCGGGAGCATTTAGCCCCGTTCCAACTGCTGTTCCACCAATTGTTAAATGACTAATTGCGTCTAAACTCAAACCTACAAATTCTTGCGCTTTTTCAATCATAACACGCCAGCCACTAATCTCTTGCCCAAATGTTAACGGTGTGGCATCTTGTAAATGCGTGCGACCAATTTTAATCACGTGCTGATTCTTATCTTCTAATAGTTTCAATTCTTCAATCCACTCCGATAGTTCTGGTAACAGATTGTTAATAATTGCTTGATAAGCCGCAATATGCATGGCAGTAGGGAACGTGTCATTCGAACTTTGAGACATATTAACATCATCATTGGGATGAATTAATCCTGGTACCTTTTCATTACACAAATGCGCAATCACTTCATTAACATTCATGTTTGACTGCGTACCACTACCTGTTTGATAAATTTTTAATGGGAATTGGTCACCATATTTTCCTGTCAAAATCGCATCACATGCTGCGACAATCGCCTGACTTTTCTCAGCTGATAATTTACCAAGCTGATGATTGACTAGGGCCGCTGCACGTTTAATTTCGACTAAGCCATAAACCACTGCTAATGGCATGGTGTTATTACCAATCACGAAATTTTCTAAACTTCTTTGTGTTTGGGCTCCCCATTTTTTATCACTTGCTACTTTCACTTCACCTAATGAATCTTTTTCGATACGAAACATCACTTTCACCTCTTTGGCATTCAATTAAATTCTAGCAACACCTGTACTAACAGCTGTGTCGGCTACTGCTTTTGCTACTGCTGGAGCGACACGTTGATCGAAAGGATTTGGGATAACGTATTCAGCCGTCAACTCTTCATCGCTAATCAATGCTGCAATTGCTTTAGCTGCTGCCATTTTCATAGGTTCATTAATTTGCGTTGCTCTAACTGATAACGCGCCTTTAAATATACCTGGGAAAGCTAATACATTATTGATTTGGTTAGGGAAGTCTGAGCGACCTGTTCCCATAACTTTTACCCCATGCTCAATCGCTAAGTCATACATGATTTCAGGAACTGGATTCGCTAATGCAAATACGATTGGGTCTTGTGCCATGGATTCAACCATTTCAGGTGTTAAGGCCCCAGCAACTGAAACACCAACGAAGACATCGGCACCTTTTACAGCTTCCGATAAGTCGCCACTTATTTTTTCGGGATTGGTGGTAGCTGCTAACTCGACTTTATGCCCGCTTAAACCTTCTCTACTTGGAACTAAAATGCCTTTACGGTCAACTGCGACAATATTTTTCACACCGAAATCTTGCAATAGCTTAATAATTGCCGTACCGGCTGCACCTGGTCCATTTAGCACCACTTTAATATCTGACATGTTCTTATTTACTAATTTTAAGGCATTAATTAAGCCGGCTGCTACGACAATCGCTGTTCCATGCTGGTCATCGTGGAAGACTGGAATCGACATCACCTCTTTAAGGCGACGCTCAATTTCAAAACATCTCGGTGATGAAATATCTTCTAAGTTGATACCACCAAAACTATATTCTAATGATTGAATGATTTCGACTAATTTATCAGTATCTTTTTCATTCACAACTAAAGGAATAGAGTCAATTCCAGCGAATTCTTTAAATAAAATAGACTTACCTTCCATAACTGGCATTGCCGCTGCTGGACCTATGTCTCCTAAGCCTAATACCGCCGTTCCATCTGAAATAACCGCAACTAAATTGCCACGAGAGGTATAACGATAGCTATCATCTGGATTCGCTTCAATTTCTTTACAAGGCTCCGCAACACCCGGTGAATAAGCCAATGATAATTCTTCATTATTCGTAACTGATAACTTGCTCTCAATACTAATTTTTCCTTTGTGTTCTTCATGTAATCTTAGTGCATCTTCTCTTAATCCCATTTTTTAATCTACCTTCCATCTACTATTTAATATTGTTTAGTGTATTTATTAATAAATCAATTAAGATAAAAAAACCTATACGTGAATTGGTATCATCTATTTTTGTATCTGATTGATCAGCGTGACAAAACAATTCAATTGTCGAATACTCGCTTAATCCACTTGACTGAAATGATGTCAAACTGATAATTTTTGCCTGTTTCAAATGAACTAGCTTTGCCGTTTCTAATATTTTTTTAGTTGAGCCCGATAATGACAATAAAACAACGACGTCATCTTCATCGACAAGTCGCGTAAAAGATTCCGCGTGGTTATAATCGTTAATAAAGAAACAGTGAATGCCTATCGAGAACAATAGATGTTCTAAATAATAACCACAAGATTTACTCGTTCCCCTAGCCATAATGAAAATATTTTTTGAATGACTTAACAGTTGCGCACTCTTTAAAATATCTTCATCATTTATTATTGAGAACGTCTTATTAATGGTACTTTCTAATTTCTTCTTAGGTGATTTTGATTCAATCCGACTTAATAGCTGTTTATTTTTAATTTCTGAATTAATGGCGTATTTCATCTCTTTAAAGCCATCAAACCCCATTTTTTGAGATAGATTAATAATGACCGTTTTTGAAACAAATGTCGCAATGGCTAACTCATTAATCGTCATCAAGGGAATATCTTCCAAATGTTCAATGATATATTTTAATACTTTTTTCTCGCTAGCCGTTAACTCATCATAAACTTTTAAGTAATTAAACATTCGTTTATTATCACCTCTCTATATAGAATATTATAACATAACCATAATTCTGATTATTATAATAGAGAGATTTTTAATAAAAAACAACTGGTTTTCACCAGTTGTTTTTCCGTTATCAATAAGTCCCTAATTCAAAACCAGCTTCATTCAATAACCCTCTTAAACTTGGGTCACACAATAGCTCTATCTCTCGCATTCTTGCATGAGTAAAACTTGAGCCAAACATTACCGTTGTATCTAAAAATCCAGGATGACAATTTGCTTCAATAAGATTTTTATTAGCAAATCGTTGGACATCCTCTTCTATAATATTTAGTAGTTTCGTTCTCACTTGATTATAGGGTTGACTCAAATCTTTCATTGCTTCATCGATGAACATCAACCATAAATCATCAGCTGGTGCTAAACGAGGATTACTTAATTTTGATTTTACATTCAAGCAGTTACGCATAGGCAGTTCATATTTTTCAGATAAACGTTCCATGGGCTGGTATAACTCACCTAATCCATGGACATAGTGGTGTGTGTCAAGATGCGTTAGTGAAATACCTGCTTTATACAACTTCTGAATTTGGGCGTCCCATTCTTGATAAACCGCTTCTAAATCTATTTTTCCTACCTGCTCATTTAAGTCTTTTCGAGATAGAAATCCCCCATTGCCTTGGGTGAGAGAACTTTTTGAAAGAACTGGTCGACCACAGGTTAATACCAAATGAGCGCCTATCGCTAAAGTTGGATAATCTTTTGCTAATTGCGCTGCATGCTCAAAACCAGGCATATTGGCCATCATGGTTGTGGAGGTTAACACACCTTCAATATGTGACTCAATGATGCCGTAGTTTATCGCTTTTGAGTAACCAAAATCATCCGCATTAATGATTAGTTTCGTCATCGTAATCCCTCTTAGTATTCCGTCATAATCGCTTCAGAAATTTCTTTTGCACGAATGGCTTCTTTTTCAGCCAACTCTACCGATAATCCGACATAATTTCTTGGATCAATAAATGAAGCAATCTCTTCTTCAGTAAAGGTTGAAGAAATTAATTTATCTGCTTTTAAGTTAGTAAAGAAGTCTTCACCATCAGCTGCTGTTTTAATGGCAATATCATACAATAAAGAGTGCGCTTCATCTTTTCCAAGTTTATCCGCCATCTTCATCATGACATATTCCGTGTTGTCTAACCCTTTATTACGCATCACATTATGCAACATACGCTCTTTGTGTGGGGTAATCGTTCGTGTTAATTCTTCCGTTCTTAATAACACTTCTGTTGTTAATTCTAATGCTTCTTCGACGATACCATCAAATAACATGTAAGAACTGCTATCTCCCTCATAAGGTCGTACGGCTGAATACATCCCCACACCTGGTAATGAATATAATTTTTGAGAATTAGCAATAATCCCTTTAGCTAACTTAGGATTAATTTTATGTGGCATGGTGCTACTTCCAACTGTTCCTTTTTTAAAGCCTTCTGAAACTTCAGCCACCTCTTCTAGTGTCGTACTATAAACTTCTTCACCAATCTTATGACAAACGTTACATAATAACGCTAAATTCATCATATACTCTAATTTATGGGTACTAATATTACGTGATGGAACTTCCATATAATACATATCTGTTAATTCGGCTACACGTTTTTGGACATTTAACCCAACTTCAGGCATCGCACTGAACGTTCCGACTGCACCACCCATCATTAACTTGAATACACGTTTTTCTGATTCTTTTAAACGCTCATAACATTCAATAAAATCACTAATCCACACGGATACTTTATACCCGTAAGTTATAGGTGTCGCATGACGACCATGCGTTCTACCTGGCATCACATAATCTTTTGTTCTTTCGGCTAAATCTGATAAATTAGCTAAAATTTCACCTAATAATTTCATATATTTATCATGTACAAGCTTCATCATGTACATTTGTGAACTTTGCTGAATATTTTGTGTTGTAATCCCATAGTGAACATATTTCCCACTATCACCTGGGCAGGCATTCACTAATACTTTTAAGAAAGGCACAAAGCCGTGGCCAATTTCACGATAAATACGATCCATTTCTTCAAAATCAATATTTTCAATTTTTGCGGCTTCTTTAATATCCCTCGCTGCTTGTTCAGGAATAAATCCTTCTTCAGCTTGTGCTTGTGCCAAAGCTGCTTCAAACATCAACCATGTTTTATATTTCGTTTCATTGGTAAAAATACTTTTTATCCCGCGATCATCAATCGTTTTACTTTTAGAATCATATAATGCTCTCATGTTTTGTAACCCCTTATTTTTTTATTGTGCCACATTTTTTTATCTAATTTCGTCTAATGCATTTCTAACAAATTCAACTTGTGGCCCATATACAATATGAATATGTTTGGCTGATGGGAAAAAGAAACCTGTACACCCTGATTTTTCTAACACATCTTTGTCAATTTTTGAAACATCGTTTAAATCAATTCTTAGACGAGTGATACAATTTTCTACACTTGAAATATTGGCACTACCACCTAAACCTTGTAAAACTAATCCTGCTACTTCGTCATAACGTTTTTCTTTTAACAACGTACTGTCGATATTATTACTCTCTTCACGACCAGGTGTTTTAATATCAAATTTATTAATTGCCCAATAAAAGACAAAGTATGTTAACACAGCCATTCCAATACCTATTAAGACAAAGTACTGCCAATTCGTCCCTTTATATAGTAAGCCAAAAATAGCAAAGTCAAAAATGGTCCCACGAATATACCCGATGGCTACACCAGCGAGCGATAATAATACCGCTCCGATGCCACAAATAATTGCATAAACGACGAACAATAATGGTGCAATGAAAACAAACGTAAACTCTAAGGGCTCCGTAACGTTACCAAGCATAGCTGTTAATACTAAAGTAATCAGCATAGATTTAACTTCCGCTTTGTTTTCAGTACGAGCTGAACGATACATCGCAAAAGCGATTGCTGGGAATAAGAATAACGTAATTAACATTTGTTGTTGTGCCATAAATCTTGTTAATTCAGGCATCATACTCCAATATTGACTATTTGGTCCTTGATTAAATAACACTTCGTTTAAAGCAGGTAATACCCCAACATAAGTTTCTCCATCAATCACATACGAGCCGCCCGCTTCAGTAAAACGGAACATAGCGTTCCAAACATGGTGAAGACCAAATGGAATAAATGCACGCTCTCCGAAAGCTGTAAAGAATGGTCCAAAAGTACTTAATATAACAACGGACAGCTTCATCAGAATACCTACAAATAATTCCCAAATAAACGGTACCGTTAAACCTAAACCAACCATACATCCGATTGTAATAATCGGCACTGACTTTTTACCTGAAAAGAAGGCCAAGGCTGTTGGTAACTGTAAATTATAGAACTTGTCTGTTGCCCATGCTGCAACCAATCCTGTGATAATCCCTCCGGCTGCACTGATATTCATGGTTTGAATCCCCAACACACTGATTTGCCCGACTTGTGTCATAATTTCAGGATCAGCCATCTTACCAGTTAGCGTCAACCAAACATTCATCGTCGCTATAATTGTCAAATAACCTGCAACAGAAGCGAAAACTGCGATGCCTTTATCTTTTTTACTCATACCATATGCGACACCCATTGCAAATAACAATGGAATATTATCAAAAATAACACTAGCAATCGTTCTTATACTTACCAAAGCTGCATTAACTGCTTCATTACCCAAAAACGGGAAACGTTCAATCATATACGGTTGGACAAAAGCCCCACTTATACCTAAAATCATTCCAATCGGTGCTAACACGCCAATCGGCAAAAGTAACGTTCTACCAAACTGTTGAATCCCCTCGCTAAACTTTTTGCTTTTACTCATGATATGTTGCTCTCCTTTAATTAATTTATAGTGTGATAATATCACTTAAAAGCGCTTTATTAAAGAACAACTAAATTATTAGAAATCATCTAGGTCACCCAATATGACTTAGGTCACTTTAAGAAAATAAGAAAATCTCGGGAAAAATTTCCCGAGGCCTTTTTAGTGTAGTGGTAACTATTTATCTTGCACATCTGACAATTGAAATTCTATCCCACAGAAATTCCGATAATATTGTGGATACATTTCACCACCACATTTTTCACAACTAAATTGTGGTGCAGTAAGCGGACTGAAATCTTCATCTAAAAACTCAATCGTTTCAATGATTTCCTTCGGAATACGTTCAGCTATTCCACACTGGAGACATATATAAGTCACCGTAGAATTCCCAGTCGAATCGAAGCTTTTTAAAAGCTGCTTCTGTTTTTTCTTTTTGTTGATGTTGCGTTTCTTTTTGGCCAAGACGAATATTCTCCTCCTTCATCACTATCATTGCTTGCTTATTCTTCGTATATTTAGTAATTAGTCTACCATTTTTGCACACACTCATCCCCATAAAGACAAATTCTTCACCACAATTAGGACAATCCAATGGATTTTTTCCAAAACATTCGGTTATTCTTTGAGCCCAAGTTTTACTTTTAAGCATTTGTTTACTGTTTATCAATAACTTTTTTACCTTTTCTTGATAAACTTCTACAATTTTTTTGATAAAGCTTTTTATCCTTCGACTATAAATACCATAATGACGTATCATTCTAAAATGTCGATCTGGAATATGACGAACTAATGCCCCTATAAACTCTTCTGCCGTCATTGTTTTCATTTCTTTTCTATTCGTCCGCTTATCATGATATTCAAACATGACATGATGACCGTCATACATTTTTATTCGTTCTAATGCAATAGGCCCTCTTTTCATATAGCGACTGATATATTGTAGTAAGCCTTTGGTATTCGTTCTGCTCCGTTTAGGAGCATTCACATAAAATCCTTCTCCATTTTGATGGTAGGCCTTCTGTAATTTATACTGAACTTTTGCTTTATCACGTGGTGATAAAGTTCTCCTAATCAATTTTAATACCGCATTCTGCCAATATTTTCTAAGCATTACATAAGGTAAATAATCATAATTTTCCCATTCACCTTTTCTGTTTACACCACCCATTGTTACTATCATATGAACATGAGGATTAAACTCTAATTGTGAACCAAACGTATGTAATCCTGAAATTATTCCAGGCTGTATCTTACGCTTATCAAAGAACTCTATAATTATTTTGGCGGCTTCATCCATTAATCCTTTTAACAAGGTACTTCGATACTTATCCATTAAAAAGATATCACGTAAACCTTCATCTATTGTAAAAACAATGTGACGATGAATAGTGTGATACATGTCTTGAGCTATCGTTTCACTCCAACGTTCACTCTCACCTTTAGCACAACTTGGACAAAACTTACCTTTACATCTTAAAGGTAGAAATTTGACATCATGACATCCCTCGCAAACATACAAACGATATCCTTTCTGGATATCTCCACAATTTCTAAACTTAGCAACCTCCTTCTTAACTACCGGACGAAGTCTGTCAGAATACTTGATGATAAAATTATCCCAATTATGATACTTATCAAAAAATATAGCTTGAAGAATATTCACATTCATATTTAAATTATACCAAATTTGAAACAATAAAAAAGCCGTATAACACTTGATAGAACAAGCATCATACGACACAAAATTTTATAATCCCTTTATAGTTAAAAAAGAGTGACGATTGACATCATCACTCCTCATTTACTAATATTATAATTATTTTGCTTGTTCTCTTCTTGCAATCGCTGGTAAAATCATTCCTAAAGCAACGAACACAATAGGTGTCACGATATTAGAAATCATTTGGAACCACCAACCTTCTGAACCGTAAGGAATTTTTGGAATCATCCCTAAAACACACGCAAAAGCTGTAAAAGCAAAACACCATAAACCAATGGCATAACCCCATTTAGGATTTTTCATAAATTTATACTCGGCATTTTGATAATTTTTGAAAGCTTTATTTAACATCATATACGCTAAGAATACCCATAGATAACGTAATGGCATCACGACAGAGTTCAAGTTAGTCAACCATTTAACTAATTCGTCCATGTTTTTAATACCAAAGATAGGTAATAAGATGATGATGCTTACTAAAATACCTGTTAATAAGTAACCATTTTTTAATGTCCCTTTGGCAGTACGTTGACGTAACCAAGTTGGTACATATTCTTTATCAGCATCCGCTAATAATACCTGAAGCGGTGCATCAATAGAGAAAGCTAACGCTGAAATTTGACCGATGGTATTCGTTAACGCATAAACAATCATCAAGAAATTACCAACGCCATAGTACTCCCCTAATTTTTGGAAAGCACTGTAGGCCCCATTAGTCATTAAATCTGAAGGAATATTATCACTTGCAAATAACATCCCCATCGCGACTGAGCCTAATACAGCTGAAACCCCAACCATAATCGCTAATAAAATCATTCCTTTAGGAAATTCTTTGGCTGGATTCTTCGTTTGGTTAACGTAAGGTGAAATTTTTTCAGCTCCCCCTACGGCAAATACTAACATAGAAATTGTGGCAAAATATGATAAATCAAACTTTGGAATATAGGTTTTAATACTTGTCATGTCTTGCGTAGCGATTTCCATTGATTGATCAATAAAAGGTGCGCCAACTGCTAGTAAAATGAATAAAATTGACATAATAAACATCGCTGTACCAGCTAAACCACCAATAACTTTTAAGGTTGACAAACCTTTAGTAGATAAATATAAGAATAATAAGAAGATGACTAAACTAATAATTGCAACCATTTGAACTGACATACCTGAAACAAAACTACCGTCACCTTTGATAGCCCATCCTAATGCGATCAAAATCGCTTGTGGTTTTTGAGCTAAATACGGGATGTGTACCACCCAATACGTCCATGCAGCATAGTAAGCTAATTTTTTATTGGTCGTATTTTCGATCCATGAGCTTACGCCACCATTACTGTCTTTAAAAGTTGACCCTAATTGTCCAACAATTAACGCGTAAGGAATAAAATATAAAGCCAAGATTAAAATCCATGACGTTACAACTGAAATTCCTTGTTGTGAGTAGTTATTGACAACATTCCCTAACCCCCACACCATGTTAAAAGCAATTAAGCCAACTGTGAACCATCGCATTTGCTTTTGATCCATTTTAACATTTCACTTCCTCTATCATTATTTAGTTACTCTATCAGTTTAAAAACCAAGTAGTTTTTTCACAATAGTTATCAGTAAATATTCACCAAACTTTAATGTGATAACCGTTATTTAATTTGAATCGTTTGCTTTATTTGACTATTAACTCTATATAATTAAGAAAAACGTTGTTAATTTTATGATTTTATTCTATAGTTAGTGTTTGTGAATATTATCATTTAAGGAGAATTTCAGATGCCTTTTGGACTACGAACATTAAAAACTGGTGTTGCAGTTTTTTTATGTATATTAATTAGTATTATTTTCAAACGCGAAACTTATATTGTTTCAGCATTAACAGCGATTTTTACGATTAGAAAAGATTTTGAAAACAGCATTCGTTATGGAAAAAACCGCGTGATTGGTAATACGGTTGGCGCTTTTTCCTCCCTATTAGTGATTACTTTATTTGACCTTTTTGGTAAAACGGATATCAGTCAGTTAATTATTATGCCACTTACTATTATGATGATGATTACATTATTAACTAAGTTAAAAGCAACTGCAGGAACAGTTGGTGGTTGTGCCACCCTGTTTACGATATTATTTATGATTCCAGAGACTCAAACTTATATTTACGCCTTCAATCGAATTCTTGATAGTTTCATAGGTTTAGGGATCGGTCTAGCAGTTGATTACCTCTTACCCAATAGGCAATGTAAAAAAACGGATGATATTTAAATTTTCTGATTGACACTTACTATTATCGGTGTTAAGTTGTAAGTGTAAGTAAAATATTTGTTAGGTGAGGCTCCTATACAAACATAGGCTACTGCCCAAAAATGTCGAAAGACGCCAATGGGTAGAACAGGAATTGTCGAAATAAGGCTTTTCATAAGGTAGCTAAAAACGGTCACGTTTTTTACGTTGTATAGTGCTAAAGCTCAACGACTAGATCAATAGCTATGTTTTTTGGTGCAACATTTTTTAATAACATGTTGCAATTTCATTATGACCTATTGCCCTTCGCTGAGCTGTGCTTAGTGAAGGGCTTTTTCTATACAAAAAAAGGAGGCGAAGAACATGGATGACAGTCAATCTGAACAGGAAATTATGACTCAAAAAGAAAAACCACCAAGTTATTTAGACGAAGAACACCATACTTCGCCTCAAATTAGTGGTTGAATTTCATAATTTCCTCATTTATTAAGCACGCATGACACAGAATCACAATGAAAAGAGGAAACCATTATGAACAAGAAACAATATTTCGAATTTGCCACTACTAGTATCACAAATCTATTTGACCATTTTAATACATCAACTAATGGACTAACAACCCGCGATGCGGAAGAAAACCGTCAACAATTTGGAGCGAACCAGCTCTCAAACGGTAAGAAAACACCTTTATTAGTAGAAATTTTAAAAGCGTACATTACCCCCTTTACATTAGTATTGATCACATTAGCGATTATTTCTTTTATTACCGATTATGTGATTGCACCACCCGGAGAACGTGATTTATTTGCTGTCTTCATTATAACTTTAATGGTCGTTGTCAGCGGCACCATGACGTTGATTCAGTCCGTAAAATCAAATCGCGCGACGGAACAATTAAAGTCACTGGTCAAAGTAACAACGAATGTACGTCGAAATGGTGAGGCAATTGAATTACCAATTGAAGACGTTGTTTGTGGCGATATAATTAAATTAGCTGCTGGCGATATGATTCCAGCCGACCTTAGACTATTATCAAGTAAAGATTTATTTATTTCGCAGTCTTCATTAACAGGTGAAAGCTATCCTGTTGAAAAAATAGCCGAAAGCACTATTTTGGAACCGCAAAGCGACACAAGTTATGATAACTTACTCTTTATGGGGAGTGACGTTATTAGCGGAAGTGCCGAAGCACTAGTCATTGCTACAGGTAATGACACGATGTTCGGTTCAATTGCTGATACACTATCTGAAAAACCGATTCCTACCAGCTTTGAAATTGGTATTAATAAAACCTCAATGTTATTAATCAAGTTTATGGCCATCATGGCGCCATTGGTGGTGATTATTAACGGTATCACTATTAATAACTGGCTAGAGGCTTTCTTATTTGGACTGTCCGTAGCCGTTGGTTTAACCCCTGAAATGTTACCGATGATTGTCACCACTAATTTAGTTAAAGGGTCCAATAAAATGGCCAAAGAAGGTACTATTATCAAAAATTTAAACGCCATTCAGAACTTTGGTGCCATTGATGTCCTATGTACCGATAAAACGGGCACATTAACACAAGATAAAATTATTTTAGAATACCACTTAAATTGTAATGGTTTGGAAGATGATCGTGTGCTGAAACATGCGTATTTAAATAGTTACTACCAAACAGGTTTAAAAAATCTACTTGATGTCGCAATTATTGAAGAAGCTAATGAGTTGTTAGACGTTGCTAGTTTGAATATAAACTACACCAAGGTAGATGAAATCCCATTCGATTTTGAACGTCGTCGTATGAGTGTGGTGATGCAAGATGAACATGGCAAACGCCAAATGATTACTAAGGGTGCTATCGAAGAAATGTTAGCTATTTCATCTTTCGTCGAGTATGATGGCCGTGTAATGCCAATCACCGCTAAGGAACGACAAACTATTTTATCCAAAGTAGAAGAATTAAATCGAGATGGTATGCGTGTCTTAGGTGTTTCTCAAAAAACTAATCCAAGTGTGGAAGGTGAATTTTCTACAAAAGATGAAGCTAATATGGTCTTAATTGGTTACCTAGCCTTCTTAGATCCACCAAAAGAAACCACTAAGGCAGCCCTTGAAGCGTTAAAAGAACATGGTGTCGGGGTAAAAGTCTTCACAGGAGACAACGAATTAGTCACAACAACCGTCTGCCAACAAGTCGGGCTACCTGTTGAGACAATTATTTCTGGTGATGAACTAGCAACCTTTAGCGATGACGAACTAAAAGACGTAGTTGAAACACATCAGATTTTTGTTAAACTAAACCCAACACAAAAATCTGATTTAGTCACCTTACTTCGCGAAAACGGGCACACCGTTGGCTTTATGGGCGATGGTATTAATGATGCAGCTGCAATGAAAGCCGCCGATGTAGGTATTTCTGTTGATACTGCAGTTGATATTGCTAAAGAAAGCGCCGATGTGATCTTATTAGAAAAAGATTTAATGGTCCTAGAAAAAGGCATTTTATCTGGACGTGAAATTTTCGGTAATATCATGAAATATGTTAAAACAACGGCAAGTTCAAACTTTGGTAACATGTTTTCTGTCCTAGCAGCCAGCTTAATGTTGCCATTTATTCCCATGTTACCGATTCAAATTTTGTTTTTAAACTTGATATATGATTTATCATGTATTTCAATTCCTTGGGATAGAATGGACAAAGAATATTTGGATAAACCCAAGAAATGGGATGCATCAAGTATCGGTAACTTCATGTTTTGGTTCGGACCAACGAGCTCTGTATTTGACATTACGACCTTTATTCTTATGTTCTACTATATTTGTCCACAAGTTATAGGGGGGCCGTTCCATACGCTAGACGCCGGTCAAAAAGTTGCCTTTATCGCCCTATTCCATGCTGGTTGGTTTGTTGAATCACTATGGACCCAAACTTTGGTCTTACATACTTTACGAACACCCAAAATTCCGTTTCTACAAAGTAATGCTTCCTTTATTATGACAACCATCACTAGCTTAGGGATTATAGTTGGCACAATCTTACCTTTCACAGCTCTAGGAACTAATCTTGATTTAGCTCCACTGCCTGGTAATTATTGGCTATGGCTAATTATTACCGTCTTGGCATACTTATTACTAGTGACCGTGGTTAAGCACTTCTATATGAAGAAGTACGGCGAGTTACTATAACGACATAAAAATAAACCAGTCGAGTATCTTTTAAGATAACCGACTGGTTTTACTATTAATATTTGAATTCAGGATTTTTAATCCCATATTTTGCCATCAACGCGTAGATTGTATCAAAATTTTCTGGAAAAGCATTACTACCAGAAATGATTAATGTATCTGCTAAATCATTCATATCTTCAGTTCGATTATTTTCATCATCTAAATCACTGTACGAAAGCGTCATTCCCCACTGTGTCCCATCTAGCATATCGTAATTAACGTACCGCGGCTCCCAGCCTTCAATTAACAAAAAGACTTCTGCTAAAAACAAACGAAAATCTTCTTCAGTAAGTGTTGGCATATCATCTTCTGGCTCTAGATTTTCCAGCGAATAACCATAAGACATACTTACCTTAATTTGTTCGTCTTTTTCTTTAATTTTTACATTTGGATAACCGATAAATTGTCCGCCAATATAAAAATGAAAAAAACTAACCCCTTCTAAATTCAATGTATTCTCCATAGGACGCCTCCATCTTGACTTAATTATTTTAACGTTAAATAACATCAATCTGACTTCATCTCTATCATACCATTAGAAGAGTGCTTCACCAAAATAATTCGTCCGCATTCTTTTTCGACACAGCAACCTAAGCAACTAATTTCAAACCAATTGCCGAACCAATAATTAATAACAAACACACAATACGACGCCAATCTTTGGCTTCACCATAAAATAGCATTCCCATTAAAGCGCCACCTGCTGCTCCAATACCTGTCCAAATCGCATAAGCAGTTCCCATACTAATATCATTCATTGCTAAGTTCAAAAAGAAAAAACTTGCCCCAAACCCTAGCAACAGATAAATAACTGCTTGCAGTGATTTTTCTTGGTTGAATTTATTAATTAATGACACCCCAACCATCTCAAAAACTCCAGCTAAAATTAAATATCCCCATGCCATGTTAATGTCCTCCTTCTGAATGATCACTTAATAATTTTAACCCCATCACACCTGCTAAAAGAGTCATAATTAATAATACTTTGACAATGGATAACGTACTACCAAAAAGTAACGTATCCATTAAAATCGTACCGGTTGTCCCAATGCCAACAAAGACGGCATAGGCAGTCCCAACCGCTAGTTCCTGACTGGCTTTAATTAAAAAATAAAAACTAAAAAATATTGCCAGTAGCGTTAATAAGTATTCCCACAAATTGCTAGAGTGCTTTAATCCAATCACCCACCCAACTTCAACAATACCCGCTATAATAATCATTAACCAATTTTTGTTCACACTATTCATCCTCCTTAAATAATAAAAAAATCCTGAGAAAAGATTGTTAGTACAATCTTCTCCCAGGATTTTGTCCTTCCGTGTGACGCAAATAATTATTTGCGCGTTTCCCCTCGGACCAGGCCATCATGTAGATGATGCGGAACCCTAGAAAACTTAATAATTTAATCATACCTGAAATTTACAATTTGTCAAATAGACAGTCTATAAATTAATCTGACAAAACAAGCAAGTGTTATACCTAAGCTCCAACCACCAAGAACATCACTAATATAATGAATCCCCAAATAAACACGGCTGTAACCAATCATAACTAGGAAAATCACACAAATCAGCAGACCTAACCAATGATAACTCGCTCCACGACTAAGCAATTCTAGAATAATTGAAAAATAAATTAAACCTGAGCCCAAGGCATGATAACTAGGAAAGCTATAATCTTTTTCTTGCACTAAACGGTGCTCATCTGGTCGTTCTCGCTTTATCGTAATCTTAAATAAGTAGGCAACTAACATCCCTACTCCTAAACAAATCAATAATTCATTTGCAAAAAATAAATCTTTTGAAAAATAAAAATAATTCATTAAACATATAAAAGCAACTGGCATAGCTTTTCCTACTTCCGTAAAAAATTTCATAGCTAGTGTCCAGACTCTCGTACGATGATCTAACGCAAAATTCATAACGGCTTCGTCAATTTGATTCGTTTTATGATTCATAACTAAAAAAACGATGACACTAAATATTAAACAAGCAATACACCCAACAACTACTAACACTTTATTCTCACCTCTATTATCTTCTCTCACTATAATTATAACATTATATAAACTAAAAAATATCTTTTCATCCAAAAAGCCTAGCAAAATATAGGTCATAAGTCTGATTTATTTTGATGACGTCCATGTTAAATTATAAGTAAGTTAAATGATGAAAAGAGGAAAATAATATGAAAAACTTTTTTGGATTAATAATTGTTGTCTTGTTAGCACTTGGAGGGTATAAAGCATGGAACTACTATCAATCAACCTATGTCGGTCAAGATTACTATGGCGTAATCAGTGAACCACTTCCAGAAGAAACAACTATTAAAGACGACAGCGGTAACGCACTAGGTAAAGGATTTAAATACGAAGTAACTGCGTACGATGAAGACGGTAATGCACGTCAATTAAAATTTGATGTTATCACAACTGGACGTGATAAAAATGGGTCCGCTTATGAAGCTGGAACAGTCATGAAATTTGATGCAAGCGAAAAACGTATCATTAAAAAATCAGTTATCGACATGAACGATGTACCAACTAACTTGGTTAACAAGTTACAATAGAAACTTAAGGAGCTGTGACTAACAAGTGTCACAGCTCCTTTTTAGCGATTAATATGTGGCAATTCAAACAATTCTTCTTGCTCCAACTGAGCAGCTATATCTAATAATAATTGATCATTCCCTCGCTTAGCCATCAACTGCACACCGATTGGTAAACCATTTTCACCGATATGGACAGGTAAGCTTATCGCTGGCTGACCCGTTAAATTAGCCAGTTGTGTGTAAGGAGTTAAAGCTAAACTATCTGCAAACATCTCTTCAATTAATTGTGCTGCCTGAGTTTGATTTAACCGTTCGCTTAGTCGTAAACGCTCCTGAATTGCTTCAGAAACAAGCGGTGCATCCACTTTAGGAGCAGTAGTTGCGGTGGTTGGAGATAAAAATAAATCATAATCATCAAAGAGTTCTTCCATTTGAAACGCTGCTTCATCCCAACTTTGCAACGCTTCGATATAATCGGCCGCGTCTATTTTATTCCCGTACTGATAAATCCCCCATGTCATTAATTCCATATCCTCAATGGTCATCGAACGGTTGAAGTTTTTTTCAATTTGTTTAAACATCGCGGCTGTCTCTCCACCATTCATTGCATAATAACTTCTAATGAGACGAATGCCATCAACAGGGTAGTTAACTGAAACCAATTGATGTCCCATTTTTTCTAATTGTTTGAGTGTTTTTTGTAAAGCGATTTTAGCATCTGTTGACACGATACTGTTTACTGGTGAATCAAGACAATATGCAATTTTCAACGGGCGCTTTGTTTGATCCATGAACAGATTGACTGGCTGATAAGGAGCCGCTGTATGAATACCTCTTAAGCTATCAAACAGTAATTGAGTATCACGAACAGAAAGTGTCAGCCCAAAACTAATCGAAGCCCCTTGCCATCCTCTCCAACCACTCGGACCAACAGGCATCAGACCTCTTGTGGGTTTCAGCCCTATCAAGCCGCAAAAAGATGCTGGAATGCGAATTGATCCTCCTCCATCACTCGCCATCGCTAAAGGAAACATGCCTGAAGCAACAGCCGCCGCAGCACCTCCACTAGAACCACCTGGCGAGTGTGCAACATTCCAAGGATTCCTTGTCACACCATGAATGAACGGATCCGTAATATTTTTAAACCCAAACTCCGGACTATTCGTTTGCCCTAAGGCTAGTAACCCCACTTGTTCCATTTTTCCAACAAAATAGTTACTGTCAGATGCTCGGTAATCATTAAACAGGCGAGAACCTGACGTATCAAGCCAGCCCTTTTTACTTTGTCCTAAAATTTTTAACGGCACAGGGAGTCCAGCAAAAGGTGTTTGAAGTACACCCTCTCTTTGCTCAATCTCACATAGAGCATCACTAGATGAAAAAGTAATCACGGCATTTAATTCCGGATTCAATTTTTTTACTTTGTTACTAATACTATGAATTAATTCTTGATGGGAAATTTCTTTATTTTTCAATTGGTTAATCCAATAAGTCGCATCTTTCATGTTTAGTTCCTTTCCTTCGATTATTTTTACGATTTAAGCGTAAAACTCACTTATCGCCTAAAATACTCTCTTTATTATTTTTTCATATTTACTCTCGAAAAACTATCCTAATTAATCATTTAAGAACAAGATAACCTAATAGTTTTTGTTGAAAATTCCATAAATAGCGTTAACATCAAATTTTACAAATAGCGACTAACTAAACACTAAAGGCATAACGTACAAAATTGTATGATTAGATCAAAAAAAAGCTGAGACGAATTGTCCCAGCTTTTTTTCTTATAATGTCTCGCCGTTACTTGCGATGACTTGTTTATACCAATCGAACGAATCTTTTTTCATACGATTCAAACTACCATTTCCTTGATCGTCTTTATCGACATAGATGAAGCCGTAACGTTTCGCCATTTCACCTGTTGAAGCACTGACTAAGTCAATACAGCCCCAAGGAGTGTAACCCATTAAATCGACGCCATCAGCAATTGCTAAGGCCATTTGTTCAATGTGTTGACGTAAATAATCGATTCGATAATCATCATGAATTTGGCCATCTTCAGAAATAGTATCGATTGCTCCTAAACCATTTTCTACGATAAATAATGGTTTATGATACGTATTGTACAATTCATTTAGACCGATACGTAAACCAATCGCATCTGTTTGCCAACCCCAATCACTTGTTGGTAAATGAGGATTTTTAGCACCACCGGTTAAGTTACCTGCTACTTTTGCTGCATCGGGATCAATCACGTCAATGACGGTGGACATATAGTAACTTAAACCAATGTAGTCAACAGTGTGTTCTTTAATCAACTCTAAATCACCTTCAGCAATTGCTAATGGTTGGACACCGTATTTCTTAAAGATACGTTCAGTGTACGGTGGATATTCACCGCCTGCTTGAACTGAGCAACAGAAACCATTAATTTCTTGGCCTTTTTGCATGTTTGCAACTTGGTTTTCCGGATGACAATCCATTCCGTATCCTGTTGCATAAATCGTCATCATCCCTACTTGTAAGTCTGATTTGATTTCATGCGCTAATTTAACCACTTTAGCTGACGCTACAAACTGATGATGTAGGGCTTGGAAAACTAATTGCTTATTCGTTGAGCCCGTAGTTGGTACCATCCCCAAGCTTAGAGCTGGGAAGTGTAACGCACCATTAATTTCATTAAATGTCATCCAATATTTCACTTTGTCAGCAAAACGACGAATGATTGTGTCCGCATACTTCACGTATAAGTCAATCAAACGACGATCTTGCCAACCACCAAATTCTTTCGCTAAATGTAATGGCATCTCATAGTGAGAGATAGTGATAACTGGTTCAATGTTATATTTTAAACATGTATCAATCACTTTTTCGTAATGCGCTAACCCTAATTCGTTGGGCGTTTCTTCCGTACCCGTTGGAAAAATACGTGTCCAAGCAATTGAGAATCGGTAAGCTTTGAACCCCATTTCAGCAAATAAAGCAATATCTTCTTCGTAGTGATGATAGTGATCAATTCCAGTATGATTAGGATAGCTGTTAATTGTTTCATCAATCGTCCAATCAAAGTCTTCGGCAAAAACCTTTTTAAATCGTTCTTTACCACCAGGCATTGCATCAGCAATTGATAAGCCTTTACCGTCTTCTAAATACGCCCCTTCGCACTGGTTAGCAGCCGTTGCGCCACCCCATAAAAAATTAGTTGGAAATTTCACCATTACCACTCCGTTTCTATTTTTCTACTGTAAATAATTCTTCGCCAACTTCAATTGCTTTTGGCTCGATAACTGTCACATTATGATATTCAGCTGAATTAGTTACGACGATTGGTGTCACAGTTGGTTTGCCTTTAGATTTAATAAAATCAATATCAAATTCAATTAATAATTGACCTGCTTTCACTTGATCACCTTGTGCAACGTGAGCTGTAAAACCTTCACCGTTTAATTCGACTGTATCCATACCGATATGCATTAAAATTTCTGCACCGTCTGTTGTTTTCATTCCAATCGCGTGTCCAGTTGGGAATAATAACGCAATTTCACCGTCAACCGGTGCCAGTAATTTACCCTCAGTTGGCTCGATTGCTACACCTTGTCCCATCGCACCTGAACTAAATACTGCATCTTCCACATCACCTAAAGCGATCACTTGCCCTTTTAATGGACTAACAAATGTTTCATTCCCTGATACATTTGCAACTGCTGTTTCTTCTTTCACTGCTTCGGTAACTGTTTCAGTTGCTGCTTCCGCTTTTTTATTCACGTTACCGAAGAAATATGTCATGATTGCGGCAAATGCAATGGCAATAACATAAGCAATGGCTGCAATAACCATTTTAGATGTATCGCCTGTTTCTTTGTTTATAAAGCTTGGTAAAGTTAACATACTTTGACCAAATGAATAAGAAATGACACCATTGGCTCCTACAATAGCACCACCAATAGCACCACCGATACAAGCAAAGATAAATGGTCGTTTAAGTGGTAATGTTACCCCATATACGATTGGTTCTGTAATACCAAATAAACCTGCTAATGCTCCTGATCCTGCAATTCCTTTTAAGTTTTTATCTCTTGTTTTTAAGAAAACCCCAAATGCTGCACCCGCTTGAGCTAATACACCTGCAAGTGACATTGGAATCATATTGTCCATACCTGTTGTCGCAAGATTTTGTAACGTAACAGGTACTAATCCCCAGTGCATTCCAAACATTACTAGGACTTGCCAGAAACCACCTAATACGGCACCAGCTAAGATATCTGAAGTTGAATAGATTTCTTTAAATGCTGCCCCAATAAATTGTCCGACAACTAATCCGATTGGTCCAACTATTAAATAAGTTAAAGGTACCATGATTAGTAACGTAAGTAATGAAACACCAAACGTTCTTAATACTCTAGGAACGACTTTTTTGGCAAATTTTTCAACGTAACTTTGAATCCATACAGCTAAAATAATTGGAATAACCGTAGATTTATAACCAATTGCTGATTTAAAGATAACTGGTAGGCCTAAAAATGTTAAACTACCTTCAGCTGCTTCAATTCCCGCAGCATATTCAACAAATCCTGGATACAACATAGCCATCGCTAAAACTAAAGCTAGATATTCATTTGTTTTGAATTTACGAGCTGCTGTAATAGCTAAGACCATTGGCATAAAGTAAAAAATACCATCTGAAGCCGCATTTAATAATTGATAAGTACCTGATTGAGCATCTAACCAACCAACAGCTAAACATAAGTTAAGTATCCCTTTCAGAACACCAGAACCTGCAAGTACTCCTAGGAAAGGGGTAAAAATAGAAGAAATAATATCAATTGCTTTTCCTACGAAAGTTTCTTTTTCATCAGATTCTGTTGTCTCATTTGTTGTGTCCCCTCCAAAATTACCTAAACCTTGTAATTCTTCAAACACATCGCTAACATGGCTGCCAATTACTACTTGATATTGACCTCCGCTTTGTACGACTTTAATAACTCCTGGATGTTGATTTAATTTCTCTGTGTTCGCTTTTGATTCGTCATTTAATCTAAAGCGTAAACGTGTTGCACAGTGTACCACTGACTTAACATTTTCTTGTCCACCAACAGCTTTTAATACGTCAACTGCTAATTGTTTATTACTCATTGATGTAATCCTCCTTGTTATTTTATTTCTTGATGATACTATCATACATCAAAAAAAACATTTAATTAGCTCAATTTGCTTCGTAAAAATATATTTTTTGAGCTAGTAAAAAGACTAGCCTGTTAATTTTCATTTAACTGGCTAGTCTTATATTCAGCGTATTCTTTTATTTTTCAAAACGTTTTCGATACATTTTATCATAGTATATTTTATCAATTAAATTTCTGATTTGTTTGTTTTCATCTTCAGATAGACCATCAACCACGCTGACATAAGGAAGATTAAGCGTTATTTTCTCTGGCAAAATGAAGTTGATAATTAATAAATCAAGCATCCGACTTTTTTCCGGTAAACTTTCTAACTCTTCACTATCAATAACTGTTACCTTGATTTTATCACCATATAGAAACGACAAATTAGCTTTCATATAATGCATATGCTCAACATCACTATTAAAAAACAACCCCACTTCACAAGGAGGCACTTGATAAATAATTTTTTGATAAAAATCTGGCCAATGGGTTACGAGTAAATATAAAAATTCATAAAAATAAGCGTCATTTCTTTCAGCGACCATCGGTACGTGCTGCATGAATGATGTTTTCGACTGCTCCAAAATTGTCGCCTTTAATGACTGACTAAATAATAAAAATATTTTACGATTTGGATAAATAACGTAAGGGGTAATCGTCAGATGAGCCCCAAGTGACATAACATTATATAACCGTAATAGTAAATTTTCTGGATGAGTTAAGGTAATATCAAACTGTTCTCCGATAGATTCAACCGTTGTTTTTAACCCTTCATAGATTATCCGATTATCTGACACAAGCGCAATTCTTTCATGATAATCACGATTAGAAAACGCATGCCTATAATTGATATATTGTAAAAATAATCCCTGATATAGTTCGGGTGTCAGTGACATTTTAAAAACATATTCAAACTTTTCTTTATTAGTATAACGTTCAATTTCATCCGTAACCAAATTTTCTAAATCCTTAGGAATCTCGCCATGTTTCACTTCATGCCTCTTCGTTTCTCTTAATAAAGAAACCGCAACGTAGCGTGTCATTCTCATTTTACTCGCATAATTGAACTTATCTGCAGGGAACTTCTCTATAAATAAATTAACGAGTTCTTTGGAAAACACATCAATTCGTTTATCGAATGGGTATTGGTCATTCGGATAGCGTTCTTGTAGATAAAACAAATAAAACGCGCGAATATTAGCTTCATCACCGACAATTCTCACAGGACGAGATTTAATGGAAACACCATGTGGTTTAAAACAATCATTAATAAAACTGATGACCCGCTTTAATGTTGCTTGAGAAATAAACAACTCACTAGCAAGTTCCTCATAATGATCATATTCTTTATATAAAATAGCTTCAAGCAATTTAAAATTAATATTATTTTCTAAAAAAACTTGATAAATAATTTTTGTCGATAAGTGCTGAGGAATACGAAGATAACATTTTTTATCTTTGGTTATTTCAATTTCTAATGGTGCTAACGGTTTATTTAAAAAACCAATGTCAATTTGAATTTGCATGGTTGTTAAGGTAAATTTATTTGCTAATTCATCTAATGAAATCCCAGGATTTAAATAGATGGTTTCAACAAGTTGCAGGCGTCGATTATCTTTATCTCCTAATAATTCTCTCATGACGTTCACTCCCTTAATAGTCACAAAAAAACAAACGACGAAATCGTTTGTCTTTCTTATGATTCTATTGACAAGTATATCATTTTTCAGCAAGTTACACGAGTCTAACTTGCTGTACTTTTCAGTTGTTCATTAATTTTATTATATAGGCAAACCACTAGTTATTATTATTTCACTGTTAAAATCTCATTATATTATAACTTTTAAATATACGTTTTATCAAAAACATTTATATTTGTTAACGAGTTTCTAATTCTATTGACTTTTTTTTACTATATAAGTTACATTTAACATATTAAATATGAAGGAGTTATCCCATGTTATTAAATTTATTTATCATTATCCTAATGATTTTTTTAACAGCCTTTTTTGTTGCTGCAGAATTTGGGTTTGTAAAAATTAGAAAAACCCGTTTGGAATCTTTAAGTAATGATGGCAACAAAAATGCCACATTAGGACTACATATTGTTAATCACTTAGATGAGTACTTAAGTGCCTGTCAATTAGGAATTACCTTAACCTCATTAGCGATTGGTTGGATTGGGGAATCAACAATTGAGCATCTATTACATCCGGTATTATCGCTATTTCCAATTAGCGCTTCTATGCGCACACTTATTTCATTTATTTTAGCCTTCGCGATTATGACGTTCGTTCATGTGGTAATTGGTGAATTAATTCCCAAATCTATTAGTATTTCAAAAACAGAAAAAACAGTTTTAGCCGTTGCACGACCACTTCACTGGTTCTATAAAATTTCTTTTCCGTTCATTTGGTTACTTAACAAATCAGCTTCTGGTATAGGTAAATTAATCGGCGTTCAGATTGCTGGTGAGGGCGACGAACACCATTCAGAAGAAGAATTATTAATCATTGCCTCTCAAAGTTTGTCTCACGGAGAGATTAACTCTGAAGAATTCGAGCTAATCGAAAACAGTTTCCGCTTTGACCAAACGTTAGCGCGTGAAATTATGGTTTCTAGACCTGATATGGATGTTTTAGACGATACGATGACTGTACGAGAAGCTTTAGATATTTCAATGACACAAGGGCACAGTCGCTATCCGGTTGTACATGAGACTAAAGATGACATAGTGGGTTATATTACGCAAACCGATCTAATTAAACTTTATATGCAAGATCCCGAAGCGTCTATCATCTCCGAAATCAATAAAATTTTGGTGATTTTTGAAAATACGCCAATTAAAGAATTATTAGATGAAATGAAAGAACAGAAAAAACATTTAGCTATTTTAGTTGATGAATACGGTGGAACTTCTGGGCTAATAACGATTGAAGATATTATTGAAGAAGTTTTCGGTGATATTCAAGATGAAAAAGACGATGAACTCCCAATGATTACTTCTCAACCTGATGGTAGTTATTTGGTAGATGGTCGGACTGAATTAAATGAGCTAGCTAAACAATTTGATTTGAATTTTGAAGATAGTCATAAAGACAATGGTAAATCCCCTACAAGTATTGGTGGGTGGTTGCTTGATCATGATTTAAATCAAACTAAAATCGGAACTACCCTACAACATGAAGGTTACCAATTTGAAGTGACTGAAATGGAACACGGTGTTGTGATTACACAGCTAAAAGTCACTCAAAACAACTAAACTTAAAGGCTATAAAAAGAAAAATTTCTTTTTATAGCCTTTTACGAATTCTATTTTTATCATCTCTTTCTGCTCCATCAAGAGATTTTTCTTTTTTAAATAACTAAGCTAATGTATACTATAACCACCATAATAGAATGGATGTGACTATTTTTGCCAGTTCATTTAATTGAATCTTACCAAAAAACGTATAGCCGATTACCCAACATTATCCAATTTTTTTTAGATGAACTTGATACTTCTTTAACAACACGTTTTGAGTATGCTCAAACGTTAGAACAGTTGATTGACTTTCTTTATTTAAAATATCCACAACAAAGACTCTCTTCTATTTTTATCTGTTCGCTAAAGCAATCGGATTATACTGACTTTATCTCATTAACACAAACCTACTATATCTCAAACGGGCTCAATATCATTGATAGTGCAACTTATATTCAAAAAAATCGAAAAATAAACATTGTGAATCATTTTTTATTTTTCCTCTTTAATTTGTCTATTCATAAAGAACAAATTTTTTTAACCAATGCACTCTCTAAATATTCCATTGAAGCTGATGACTCCCTTACTCAACCCGAACGAATTACTTTTTGGCAAGCGGTTCTCGCAGCTGAACCACCAAACGAACATCAATCTGCTTATGATAAACTAATTCGTCAACGCAATCTATTAATTATTTTATTGTCACTAACCATGGGGATAACCGCTAAAGAAATCACCACTATCAAACGGACGGATATATCAATTGATAGTTATGAAGTAACGATTCCTAGAGGTAAAAACAAGTTAGAAGTAATCCCCATCCCACATCGTTATCGGGATTATTTTCAAACCTATTGGGAACTCTTTAAAAATAGTTCTAGTTCACATCTATTACACTGTATTAATGGGGAATTGCTAACGACAAATAAAATAGAGCAAATTCTAACAGAAGTACGTTTTCGTTCAGGATTTCCTCGACAAATTAACACTTCGTTATTAAATCATACATTTGAAACGATGATGATGGCCGAATTAAATAATCAAAAAGCAGTTGATTGGGCTATTGGCAAAAACGATGACCCGAGCGTTGAACCTAAAAAGGTCACATTGGAAATAAAATTAATTGATTTAGAAAATTTATAAACAAAACCCTATGACTGAAATAATTAGTCATAGGGTTTTGTTTATCATTAGTCTCTATTCATTTATCCGTAAAATTTGAAACCCCTCGTGATAGGCTTTAATTAAATCTTCTGTCTGTTCCAAAGCAAAGTCGCTTAATATTTTACGTTCCTGCTCATTTTCAATTTTCTCAATAAGGTTAAATAAATCATCTACATTGCACTGACGAGACTTTAGCAAACTCACCCACTTCGCAACCTTTTGAGGTAACACGACTGGTTCAGATAGGACGTTTGACCGTTCTATTCTTTCTAATGAAATAGTTTGACAATGATAGCTAATTGGGAAAGTGATTTCTGATATATAGCGTTCACCCGCTACCTGTTGAGCAAAAAAATCATAATAATTTTGATAAGTATCTTTCATTTTTTCATCTTTAATATACCCTAAGTAATGCTTGTTTAATTGATTTGAAAAAATATAACGCTTTTCAAATACAAAATCCGACAATTCAAGTTCCTTAATTTCTCGCGGTACAGATTGATTTAATAACCATAAACTATTGGTCATTAAGGCATCCGGGGATAAATCATTCTCAATTAAATCGTACGTATCATAAACATACAGTGTTTCTTTGGGATCAGTTTCAAATATATATAATCGTACCTTTAATGAATCGTTAGATAGTAAACAACTGGCCTGTCGGCACAGGGCGACATTATTCACCAAAGCACCATTAATTGTCTGACTAACACGGATATGCGGTTCAACTGGGAACTCATATCGAATACAGTTGGTAGGAACACTGGGATTAAACATCTCTTTTTTAGGTTCTGCTAGTGACGTCATTAAGTAATAATCAGGCATCTTCTTCGCTCCTATCTTTTAGGTACAATAAAAAAATTAACTACCTTTATTTTACCTGAAGATAGTTAATTTTTCTCGCTTATTTTATTAGTATATTAATTATTTTTGATTAGCGATAGCCTCTAAATAATCATAAAAATGAAATTCAATTTCTTCCGCACTTTTGAAATTAACTCGGAAAGTTTCAGTTGCTTTTTTGAAATGAATTAACGTAGCACCTTTTGATAATTTAAAGAAATCTTTTATTTCTTTGTTGTTATATATCATAGGATAGACATAAACAGGTTGCGTCATTGCTTTTTTATCCTGATCATTATGAACCAAATTAGTAATGGCTTCTTTTTGAGAATCTGTTTGATCTATCATTAATAAACTAATTTCATTATTATTCTTAATTAAACTAACTAACTCGTCTGGTGCAACACTCAGGTAATATTTATTGTCTGTTAATTCGCTAATCAACAAGTTATTGACTTGTTTTTCTCTAACCTTCGCTTGAAAAGGCGGTAATATGCACAAAAATAATAGAATCGAAGCTAACACGCTAAAGAAAGCAATAATTATTTTTTTATGCTTGATTTCTATTTTATCAGATAACTCCATTAACTTATTCAAAAAAACATCAATTGATTGTTTCACTTCATCCATTAATACCACCCCTTAGCAATAGTATAACGATATAAAGAAAAAAAAGAAAGTCTAACTCTCTATTAAAGTTGGACTTTATAAAATAATCAAGCTATTATTAGAAGTAGCACAAACGAGGAGGTTTCAACATGTCATTCGATGGTTTTTTTACACATCACATGGTCCAAGAACTTAATGAACAATTAGCGGGTGGACGCATTTCAAAAATCCACCAACCTTATGAAAAAGAAATTATTTTAATAATTAGAAGCCAAGGAAAAAATCATAAATTATTGCTTTCAGCACATCCAAATTTTGCAAGAATGCAACTAACAACGATTCCTTATGATAATCCTAGTTCTCCTCCTAATTTTTGTATGATGTTACGTAAATATTTAGAAAATGCGATATTAGACCGGATTGAACAGATTGAAAATGACCGAATTGTCCACTTCTACTTTTCTAGACGAAACGAATTAGGTGATTTAGAAGATATTATTTTAATTTCAGAAATGATGGGACGTCACAGTACATTAGTCTTAGTCAATCAATCCACCGGTAAAATTCTAGACTGTATTAAACATATCGGTCCTTCACAAAATAGTTATCGTCTGCTTTTACCTGGTACTAATTATATTGCACCACCTAAAGATGACAATAAATTGAATCCTTTTGATGTTAGCAAAACGAAACTATTTGATACACTATCCACGATGAACCCATTAACACCACAAACCGTTCAGACTATCTTCCAAGGCCTAGGTAAGGACACGGCTAGTGAAGTTATCTATCAACTAATGCAACGACCAAATGAAAAACTAAAGGCTTGGGAACAATTTATTTCTAGCCCCGTGAATGCGACGTGGTATCGAGTAGATAATAAAGAATATTTCAGCGCCACAACGTTTAACTATCTAGAAACTGACGGTCAAAAATTCAACTCATTAAGCGAACTGTTAGATGCTTTTTATTTTGGAAAAGCGGAGCGCGACCGTGTCAAACAACAAGCCGGCGAATTAATCAAAAAAATGGCGGCTGAAATGAAGCGTAATAAGAAAAAGATTACGATTCTAACCAAAGAACTACAAGCAACTGAAAAGGCTGATAATTATCGCATTAAAGGTGAACTACTAACGTCATACTTGCATTTATTAACGAATGGGATGTCTACCATCACTTTGAACAATTACTACAGTAATGAGCCTTTAGAAATTGCTTTAGACCCACAATTATCCCCTTCTCAAAATGCACAAAAATATTATAAACGTTATAACAAACTAAAAAATGGTGCTGAGCAAATTCAAGAACAATTAGAACTAGCCAAACAAGAACAACTATATCTTGATTCACTCATTAGCCAGTTAGATCTAGCTTCTCCAAGTGATATTAACGTTATTCGGGAAGAATTAGTGGCTGCCGGTTATATTAAAAATCGTCAGAAACAAACAAAAAAAGTAAAACCTTCTAAACCAGATGTCTTTTGGAGTCACGACGGTACCGAAATTTTAGTTGGTAAAAACAACTTACAAAACGATCAACTAACATTTAAAATCGCTAATAAAACCGATATTTGGTTGCACGCTAAAGATATTCCTGGTTCACACGTCATTATTAAATCAAGTCAACCTAGCGATGAAACACTAGAAGAAGCCGCTATATTAGCTGCCTATCATTCTAAGTATCGTTTATCTAGCCAAGTCCCTGTTGACTATGTCGCTGCTAAGTTTGTCCACAAACCAAACGGTGCTAAACCAGGCTTTGTTATTTATGAAAATCAGCGCACACTATATGTAACGCCTGAGCAAAAGAAAGTTGAACAATTAAAATCTAAACCTGTCTAACACAAAACCCGCCTAATCTCATGATTAAGCGGGTTTCTTTTAACTGTCAGAAACAGGACGAACCTATTCTGTATATTTATTACTTTTATTAACTTGCAACAACGCATTAACCAATGAAATGGTAATAGTTAGTAACAATGCTGAGCCCAAACCATTTACATAAAAGACACCTTGACCCATAAAGTAACCTGTCATCATTAAGATACTCGCATTTATCACTAAACTAAACAGACCAAATGTCAAAATAGTGATGGGGAAACTTAATATTTGTAAAATTGGTTTAAGAAGCGTGTTCAAAATCGAGAACACAACACTTGCTATTAGCGCTGTTCCCAAACCATTAACATATAGCATATTGGGAAACAGATAGGCTAGGGCCATAAATAAGATGGCATTTAATAATAAACGTTTAATTGTTTGGCTCACTAGAAATCACTCCACTCATCTTCCTCAACTTTTTTAGCTTCTTTACGTGGACGTTGTGGTTGTCCTTGACGATCATTGCCGTAGTAAGTTGAGCTATCTCCGTAAAATTGGCGTTGCGTATTTTTTTTAGTCCCATTGGTTGGGATAACTAACATTAAAATAAGGTATAGTGGAATCGGTGAACCAAATGAGAATAGGACACTTGCTAAGAAGATAACACGAATGACTGTAGGATCGATTCCTAAGTATTCACCAATCCCTCCTAGCACCCCTGAAACTACCACATTATCAGTTGATTTTGTTAAGCGTTTTTTCATATTGTTATCTCCTCTTTCTTAATTAATCCTCTAACGTATCTTTTAAGTAAATCGTCCCCGTCGTTGTGCTTAATTGGACATCGACCGTTGGTTCCGTAGTGATACGTCGTAATTGCATATATTGATTTGTTTTTTCTGATCTTTCACGAACTGTTTCCATATTAGTTAAACGGCTCTTAATCGCACCCGTACTTGTTTTCGCATATAATTCAACACTATTAGCAACCGGTAAGGCCACTTTAATCGTACCGTTGACTAAGTTAACTTCAACTTTTTTAACCGCCGTTGACTGTGCTGTTAATTTTACTTCGCCATTGACACTTGAAATATTAGTGTTTTGGATATCAGCTTGTAAAACGTAGTCACCATTAATGTTTTCTGAAATAAAATCTAAAATGTTTGAATCTTTGATGGTCACATCGCCATTGACACCTTTAACTTCTAACATTGTAGCAGAGAATTTAGTCAGTGTCATGTCGCCATTTGTATTTTTTACAAAGGCATCTTTCAACTCAAGTTCGTTGGCTTTTAAATCACCATTTAAAATATTAACAGCTAAATAGTCATAAACTTTTTTCGGTAAGTAGAAGACTAAATTGGCCTTCACACGTTTATTTGGTACGTAGAATTGGATTTTTTCCTCATCTACCATGATTTGACTTCTTTCCATGAAGGCATCATATAATTCTTCTGAGTCAAACTTACCGTACAATTTAATATCAGCTTCGACTTTTAAATCGTCTGAATCCCATGTTTTAAATTCAACCGAACCGTTAGCTAATTTAACATCAATGACTGAAGCGGTAATATTCTCATAGTTAAATTCATGAGTAAAGCTGTTGCTAGTAACTCCTGGAACTTTAACATTGATGTCTTTCCATTCCACGTTATCGTTAACTTTAGTGTAAACACTTGCCACTGTTGATTTAATTAAATGACCTAACTTAACACCTTTGTCGCCTAATTTGCGACCAAGTTTTTCACCTTTATCACCTAATTTGTCAGCTGACTCCATTAGTTTTTGTCCAATTTCATCGACGTGTTTTTCCCAATTTTCTGGAATTTCAAAACGTTCTGCCCATTGTTCTTTTGTATAAGCTTGACGATCTTTTTTGATAGTTTTTAATTCTGTTTCTAATTCTTCTTTAAATAATTCTTTAACAGCTAGCTCCTGTTTCAATTGCCCTAAGTCAATTTCTAGCTGACGACGATCTGCAATTTTTTCTTCGTCTAATTCTTCTAAATCTTCAAGTGTATTAATCACCACTAATTGTTCTTTTTTCGCGTTAATTTGTTCTTCTAACGCTTCAATTTCTACATTAATTGTATCTAATTTAACACTTGCTTCATTAGCTTGTGCGACTAACTCGTCTAAAATTCGTTCTAAACGTTGTTGATCCACTGCTTCACTATCAGCTACGTTATTTGATACTTCTTCTTCCAAACTATCCATTTCTTCTTCGAATAAGTCAACGACTGATTGTTTTTCTTCTGCTAATAATTTTGCAACTTCATCGATTGATTGTTCATCTTTCTCCGTTGCTAAATTTTCTAATAAAATCAACGCTTCTTCTGAAGTGATAACACCTTTTTTGACTAATTCTAAAATTCTTTCGCGTTCTTTCATAATTAATAGCCTCCTTTAGCTAAACCTAACGACCTTACAAGACTATTATCACAATTTTTCGCACAAAAGTCATAGGTCCTAAGATGGATTTATTTCTCCATCTAATTAATTAGAGATATCTTCATCTCAATTATTAATAATTTGACATCCGTTATTATATATTTTACAATACATTTAACAATTAAGTTAAATGTTAAATGAAGGAGGTTGGCTGATGAGTTTACAAATAACCTTAAAAGCCCTCGCTGATCCTACACGACGTGAAATATTAAGCTTATTAAAAACATCACGCCTAAGCGCCGGTGAAATTAGTGAAAATTTTAATATTTCGATGGCTGCCGTTTCAAGGCATCTTTCTATCTTAAAAGAAGCTGGTTTAATTCGTGACACACGCGAAGGTAAATTTATTTATTACGAACTAAACACCTCAGTCCTTGAGGAAGTCATGTTATGGATGACCAATTTAAAGGAGGAATAACAATGTGGAAATCATATAAAAAATTAATCATTCTCACCATATTACTAACTTTAGCCCCAATCTTATTTGGTGTGATAATGTGGGAGCCATTACCTGATAAAATTGCCACGCATTTTAATATGAATAATCAGCCAAACGGATGGACCAGTAAACCAATAGCCGTTTTTGGTTTACCTTGTTTACTAGTCGCAGTTCAAGTGTTTACGCTTATTATCACGGCAATTGATCCTAAGAAAAAAAATATCGCACCCAACTCCATCTTAGTGGTACTTTGGTTGATGCCTATAATGAGTTGGTTAGTGTCATTCATTAGTTATGCTGACGCTTTAGGCTATCAAGTAAATATTAACGCGATAGTTATTACCTTTATAGGCATCCTATTTGTCGTACTAGGGAATTTTTCGCCAAAAAACCAACATAATTATTCTTACGGTGTACGGACACGTTGGGCCTTAGACGATGATGAAAACTGGTACCATACCAATCGTGTTGCAGCCATCTGCATGGTCATCGGTGGGATTTTAACGACGATTTGTGGTCTCTTGATGTTTATAATCAATCTGTCGTTACCATTAATCATAATTGAAATCGTAATTATATTAGTCATGGCTTTATATCCGATTTACTATTCTTACCGCTTTTACCGAAAAAAACAACTGAATAAGCAATAAAACTAATAAGGGGCGTCCGTATAAAACGGCTGCCCCTTATATTTATTCTGCTACTAATTTATAAACGTGTTCTTTTGAGGTTAAGACATATTCATCATCTAAGGTATGTAATAGATGATTAACAGCTTTAAGAAGTTCTCGACGTGTCACAATACCTAAAAAACGATTTTGTTCGTCACGAACTGGTATAAATGAATGATCCACAGCCAAATGTAACAACAATTCAATATCATCAATGGTTGAAACACTGCGTACTTCTTTCTCCATTACATCCGCAACAATCTTGCCTTCAAGTAAATTAAAATCTACGCCATCAATTGCTAGCATTTGATTCACAATATCGGCTAACCCAATAAAGCCTACTAGCTCATCTTGACTATTTAATACAGGAATTTTAGAATATTTTACTTTGGTTAAAATTAAAAAAGCATGACTTAAGGGGTGCTTATCTAAAACTGACGCTACCCGTTCACTTTCAATTAGAAAATGTTCTTTCTTTTCCAGTAGTATTTCTTGTAGCTCACTAATAATCATACTTGCTGGCCTCCTTTTTCATACGAATTTATTATACCATGTGCGACAAAAGAAACCATCGATTTTTATTAGCTTAATAATTTTTTATTAATTTCTTGAAAATGTTTTGGTTAATTCCTCGATTAATTCATGTTTTTCATTATAATAAGTCACACAATATTGTTCGAGGTCACTTTCAATAAGCGCATAAGTTTTAACTTTATACGGATAGCGTGGTTGGCTAATACTACCAGGATTAACGATTAATAAATCCTCCGCCACTTCTGCATGTAACACATGCGTATGACCGTATAATGCAATATTAGCTTCTTGTTCCTTTGCTTCATAAAAAAGGCTACGCAAATCCATACGAACGGCTGATAAATGGCCGTGTGTCATATAAATTTTATCCGTTCCAATTGTTACTTCTTGAAACTTTTTATAGCGACGATCAAAATCACAGTTGCCGGTTACGACTAGCATTTCATGCCATAACTCATCGGTCGGTTCTAGTTCTGAATCGCCACAATGAAACATGGCGTCAACTTTTCCACGGTATTTATTAACTAATTCTACTAAAATATCACGTTGCCCGTGATTATCACTGACGACTAAATACTTCATATCTGTTTACCCCTCTTGCCACTTATCCCAAACTGTTGCTAAGTTTTGTATAGCAATTGCTCGGTGACTGATTTTATTTTTCTCTTCAGCACTTAATTCCGCCATTGATTTGTCAAATTCCTCCACATAGAATAAAGGATCATAACCAAAACCGTTATCACCACGTGGAATA
The DNA here is from genome assembly GCF_005145005.1 of Vagococcus zengguangii. Taxonomy (NCBI): domain Bacteria; kingdom Bacillati; phylum Bacillota; class Bacilli; order Lactobacillales; family Enterococcaceae; genus Vagococcus; species Vagococcus zengguangii. The sequence continues at coordinate 709,098 of NZ_CP039712.1, read as the reverse complement.
CTTAAGATACGTCCTAATACTTCCCCTTCAACGAACAATGTATCTTTACCTGGAGCTGCTAAAGCTAAGGTGCAGTGGAATTTAGCCGTACGTTTTTCAGATGGCACATCCGTTAATTCATGCAATAGTTTAGCATTATTAGCCGCATCATTGTGACCTGGACCTGCAAATCGAGCGGAATAAACACCGGGTTGACCATTTAAAGCATCAACCATTAAACCAGAATCATCCGCTAAAACTAAGCAATTCAAACGTTCAGCAATCGTTTCAGCTTTTAGCGCGGCATTTTCGGCAAATGTTTTACCCGTTTCAATCACTTCAGGAATTTCTGGAAAGTCTTGTAACGTTTTAATAGTGTAGCCTTTTGCACCAAAAATCGCTTCAAATTCTTTGGCTTTACCTAAATTATTCGTTGCAATGACAATTTCTTTATCACTAACTTGTTCATATTCTGGTAATTTAGTTGCCGCTAGCGCTTCTTTTTGTAGACGAATCAATTCACGAATGCCTAAGTCCCCTAAATCAAGCATCTCAAGTAACTGTGCACGCGTATAAGTATGCTCTTCTCCTGTTCCTTGCACTTCAACGAATTCACCCGTTTCTGTCATGACTAAATTCATGTCTACGGCTGCTTCAACATCTTCAACGTAATCCAAGTCTAAAACGGCAGCCCCACTTGGTAAAATACCGACACTAATTGCGGCTAAATGTTCTTTAATTGGATTTTCTTTGATGGTCCCTTTTGCGATTTCTTTATTAATCGCAATTGCTAGCGCGACAAAAGCACCCGTAATGCTCGCTGTACGTGTGCCTCCGTCTGCTTGAATCACATCACAATCGACAATGATTGATTGTTCCCCTAATTTTTCTAAATCAACCACTGCTCGTAAAGCACGACCAATTAAACGTTGAATTTCCATTGTACGTCCAGTTAATTTTCCTTTTGAGCTTTCACGACGATTACGCGTATTGGTTGCACGTGGCAACATGCTATACTCAGCTGTCACCCACCCTTTACCTGAACCTCTTAAAAACGGTGGGACTGACTCTTCTACAGTTGCGGCACATAACACCTTAGTTTCTCCAAAGCTAATCATCACTGAACCTTCTGCGTGTTTCAATACTTCTGTTTCAATCGTTACTTCTCTTAATTGATTTTCTTGACGTGCATCATGTCTCACTCTAATTCCTCTTTTCCTCACCTAGACTAATTTTTTGTACATGAATATCAGATAATGGTAGCCAATCCATAGCAATTTCTTCAAACATTTTAGTTGAAGCCGTCGTATAAAATTCATGTTGTGGTGTTTCATTTGAAACTGGCGCTTGGATATCAAAATAATCTAGCAACATACTCACGTCACTAATGGTTTCTGCACCTGAATCAACCAGTGTAACGTTATCACCTATCACATTTTGAACAATTGGACGCAACAACGGATAATGTGTGCATCCCAGAATTAGCGTATCAATTTTTTGATTGATTAACGGTTGTAACGTTTCAGCTACCACTTTTTTTGCAAGAGATGTTTGATAACTTTTGCTTTCAACTAATGGTACAAACTTAGGACAAGCTAGTTCGATAACTTCAGTCTGTGGCGATTTATTCTTAATTGCATTTAAGTACGAATGACTATTGACAGTACCGATAGTCCCAATCATCCCAATCCGATTATTTTTCGTTTGCTTCAAGCTCGCTCGACTGCCAGGTAAAATAACACCGACAACGGGAATATCAAGAGCCGCTTTAATTTCATCCAAAGCAACAGCTGTCGCCGTATTACAGGCAATTACTAACATTTTTATATTTTTTTTCACTAAAAAATTGGTCATCTCCCATGTAAATTGAACGACTTGTTCAACTGGTCGTGGACCATAAGGACAACGGGCTGTGTCACCTAAATACATGATTTTTTCATTTGGCAGTTGCTTTAACGCTTCTTTTACAACGGTTAGCCCCCCAACACCTGAATCAATAAACCCTATGGCTCTAGTTGCCATCTCCTTCACCCATTTCAATCATAATATCTTCTATTGTCTACTTTTTTTGACAAACATGCAAGTGATTGATAAGTAATAAAGCACAAAATAGTCCCCTAACATTTACTATGTTAAGGGACCAATATCTTTATTATTCATACATAAATTTAAAATAATTATTTTTTTACTAATTTACTTAATGTTTTTCTATTCAAGAAAGCAGCAACAAAGACGAATAACGAACCAACAATTGCTAGACTTGTACCTACTACTTCACCAGTTTGTGGTAATGAAGAATCATTATTGTTATTTGATGAAACAGTTCCTTTATCTAAAGAATCTGACGTTTCTGTTTCCTCACTGCTTATTGTACTTTCTTCTGTCGATGAATCTTCTGATGATAAATCTTCGACAGAACTATCTCCCGTTTCTTCACTACTGTCGGTGCTTTCCTCTGGTGTACTTTCTTCTGGTTCTTCTGGTAACTCTGTATAAACAATATCAATTGAAATATCTTGTTGTTCTTCACCAAACGTATACTGTGTTTGATAGTCACCAGCTAATTCATAGCCTTCAATTTCTGGTAAAACAATTTCAAATGATTCGCCTGGTTGACCATGGAATGTTTGTGGCTCAGCTAGTACATTACCATCTTTGTCTACAAATGTAACCACTTGTGTGATTGGCTCACTAAATAATTTAGCATCTGCTCCTGCTTCGAAAAATTCGATGTAATTTTTTACTGTTGCAACATAATCAGTGTATGACATGTTAATACCACCGATATGATTACCAACTGGTGATTGATAAATATATTTAGTAGCTGAAATGTTATCAAATAATGTGTTTTCAAATGCTTGAGGAATAAATGTATCATCTGAATTATGAATTAATCCTACTGGAATTGTTGCTTTTTGTACTTGATTAACAGTAGAAACCTCTGCCATAGCAAAACCTAAGTTAGTTTGAACTTTTTCATCAACTAGAGGTAGGGCTTCTTTTAATTTTTCTGGATCAAGTAAGCCATCTAAGCCACCTTTATTTTGTAATTTAACAGAACCCATATCGATAATTGTCGAAATGTTTTCGATAATATAATTTAATTCATCCTCTAAAGATGTATAGGCCGAATCAGCAATCACACCAATTACGTTCTCTGGTAACTGTTCCCCTGCTGTCATTAAGACAGTTGCAGCTCCCATTGAAACACCACTTAATAAGATAGTTCCCTCTTGATTATTCATTTCGTTAACTAAGTTCACCCAGTTAACATAGTTAGATTTTTCATTCCAACCGAAATCAATATAATTTTTTCCACCTGTAGTAATCCCTTGTGCGTCAGGTGTCAAAACATTATATCCTAAATCATAGTACATTTTTGCCCATGGTCCCATAATTGAGTGAGAACCACGATAGCCATGCGCTAAAATAACGGTTTTATTAGAATCCCCATTGGCTAAGTAGTAACCTACTGCCCCACTTGCTAATGATAATTCCTCTTTAGGTTGCTCATTATACCAAGCAATGGCTTGTTTATAAGATTCAGTATAATCTGCACGATCCGTTGCCATCCAATCAATGCCGTTTTCTACCCATAAACTTTCACCGCCTGCTTTATCAAATGCTAATTTAAATAAAGTATTTGCGATTAAGTTAGTAATAAGATCTTTATCATCATTTTGGTTATTCGTTTGTGGTTGTTCTACTTCTTCTGATGTAGTCCCTGTTGTCACTTCTAAACTTTCAGTTGAAGTTTCTTCAGTTGTTAAATCTTGTTCCGTTTCACTTGTTACTTCTTCAGATGTTAACTCTTGTTCTGTTTCACTTGATACTTCCGTTGTCAAAATTTGATCCGTGCTAGATTCAGTTGAATCAGCTAATGTCTGACCCGCTGTTAAAACTAATCCGGCTAATAATGTAGGTAAAATAATTTTTTTCATGGTGTTCCCTCCTTATTTTTCTAAATAATACCATCTTCTACTTCCCTTCATTAGCTCAATCTATTGCATTTAATATATATAAAATGAACTTGACAAATCAAAAACAATACATAATTATATTACAACGGTTAAATCAGACACGCTACAGATAAAATACAAAACAAAAAAAAAGATAACCGTCCGAAAACAGTTATCTTATAATAACATTACCACAAATTAAATAACATTTATAATTATTTAGTGAAGTTGTCAAAATAACCTTGGATAAAGACAATCGGTGTTCCTTTGTCACCACTACCTGATGTTAAGTCAGCTAATGAACCGATTAAATCAGTTAAACGACGTGGGGTTGTTCCTTGCGCTTCCATCGCCCCAACTAAATCATCATCTTTTTCATTAATATGTTGTTTAATTGCTGCTTCCAATGTTTCACCTGAAAGTTCAGAAAAGTTATTGTCAGCTAAATATTTCAATTTCACTTCGTTCGGCGTACCATCTAATCCTGCTGTATAAGCTGGTGAAACCACTGGATCCGCTAATTCCCAAATTTCCCCAACCGGGTCTTTGAAAGCACCGTCACCATAAATCATCACTTCGATGGTTTGACCTGTTGCTTCTTTCATTAAATCTTGAATTTTATCAACGACTGGTTGGCATTCACGTGGGAATAATTTCACTGCGTCTTCAGTTGATTTATTTGACCCTAACAAGCCATATTGCTCATTGTAGCCACTACCATCGATTGATTCTGAAAGAATATCATCTAAGGTATAAACTTTCTTCGCTCCGTTTTGTTCTAAAATACGTTTAGTACGGTAGCGCGTATGAATATCACACGTTAATATATGATTCGTATATTTCAAAATAGTTTTCGGCTTTTGTGAAAAGATCACTTCACACTCAGCACCTTCTGCTTCGACTAATTCTTTGTAATATTCGATGTAGTCGACGCCTGTGAAGGTGTGTTTGTTGTAGCCAAATAACTCACGAAATTCTTTTTCTGTTAACTCATCTGTCCAAGGATTTACTCCTTTTTCATCCAATAAGTCTAATGAAACTAAGTGATTCCCCACTTCATCTGATGGATAGCTTAACATAATGACGATTTTTTTTGCGCCTCTAGCAATCCCGCGTAAACAATTTGAAAAACGGTTACGGCTTAGAATAGGAAATAACACACCAATCGTTTCATCTCCAAATTTTTGTTTAATATCTTGCCCAATTTGATCAATCGTTGCGTAATTATTTTGTGCACGCGCTACTATTGATTCCGTAATCGCTACGATATCGCGTTCTCCAATTGTAAATCCTTCTGCTTGTGCTGAATTTAAGACGCTATCCACAACGATTTGTTCAATATTATCGCCTGCTTTAATAATTGGACATCTTAATCCTCTAGTAATAGTCCCAACTGTTCGTTCCACTAACAAAACTCTCCTTTTGGCTTTATCAGCCACCAATAATTTAATTACTATCTTAATATACCTTGTTTTGACTAAAAGGTAAAATTTTCTAATTATTTAATCACAAATACAAAAAAGATGGCACAAGGCCATCTTTTCACGTTAACTATTTAAATCAATTAGCGAATTTCTGCTTGGCAGTTTTCTACTAATTGGCTTGTAATTTTTTCCATTACCGCAGTGATTTCTTCATCGACTAAAGTTGCTTCTGAGTTTTCAAACGTTAATGAGTAAGCCATTGATTTTTTATCTAGACCTAGTTTTTCTCCTTCGAAGACATCGAATAAGGCAACATTTGTTAAATACTTACCGCCGTTTGCTTGAATCACATCGATTAAGTCTTGGCTTGAGACTGACTTGTTCACTAATAAGGCAATATCACGTGACACTGAAGGATATTTTCCTACTTCATGGTACGCTTCACCTGCTAAGTCTTGAGCAAATAACGTATCTAAGTTGACTTCACACACATATGTTTCGCGAATGTCGTAAGCTTTAGCCGTTGATGGGTGAACTTGTCCGACAAAACCAATCGCTGTTTCACCGACGAAAATTTCAGCCGTACGGCCTGGGTGCATTTCGTTTATGGCTTGTGTTGCCACAAAACGAACATCCGTTGCACCTATTGTTTCTAAGGCTTTTTCAACAATGCCTTTTAACAAGTAGAAATCAACTAATTGGTTGGTTGAGTTCCAAGATTTTTCAGACCATAGGCCACTTAGAGCCATCGCTAAATGTTTATCTTGTTGTGGTAATTTTTGACCTTCTACATATTTGAAGACATTGCCAACTTCATAAAGCGCCACGTTTAAGTTTTTACGAGCGACGTTGTAAGCGACATCGGTTAATAGTCCGCTAATTAAACTGCGACGCATTACCGCATGATCTTCACTCATAGGTGATTGTAATTTAACGGTTTCTGCTTTATCTTGCACGAATTCTTGCGCTTGAGTTTCTGTTACTAACGCATAGCTAATCGCTTCTGAAAGACCTGAACCTTCTAACACATCACGCAAACGACGTACACGACGTTGATTGATGGTTAAAGCACCTGGTAAACTTTCGCCACTTGGTAAAGTTGAAGGCAAGTTGTCGTAGCCGTAAATACGTGCCACTTCTTCCACAATATCTTCTTCAATCGTAATATCCCAACGACGAGAAGGAATGGTGATCGCATAGGTTTCACCTTCAACTTGGTAGTCAAAACCTAATGCTTCGATAATGTCATTAACGTCTGACACGCTTAAATCTGTTCCTAAAGAACCGTTAATCTTAGCTAACGTAATGGTCACGACTGGATTAGCAGGAATGGTTTCACTTGCGACGATTTCACCAGCAACAACTGTTCCTTCACCTAGTTCAGCCATTAACGCTGCTGCAAACGCTAATGCTTCTTCGATTGTTCCTAAGTTAATGCCTTTTTCAAAACGTGAACTTGATTCACTTCTTAAATTGAATTGCGCTGACGTTTTACGTGTTGTGGTTGGATCAAAACTTGCGCCTTCAATCGCAACAGTTGTCGTTGTTTCGGTTACTTCTGAATCTAAGCCGCCCATCACACCAGCTAAGGCCATTGAGACTTGACCGTTTGTCACCATGATGTTTTCAGGTCCTACCACACGTTCTACGCCATCTAGAGTAGTGAAGCTTTCGCCTTCATGACCACGACGAATGAAGACTTCTTTAGATCCGATTTTATCGTAATCAAAAGCGTGTAATGGTTGACCATATAATAATAATGCATAATTTGTTACGTCGACAATGTTGTTATGTGGACGAATGCCTGCATTCATCAAACGAGTTTGTAACCACATTGGGCTCTCTTTAATTGTTACATCTTTAACCACACGCATACGATAGTTAGGGGTATCATTTGTATCTTCAACTTTAACTGATAAATAGTTCTCAACTGAATCCATTGTATCTTCAACTAATTCAGTTGCTTTGAAATTAGGTGTTTGACGGTAAATTGCTCCTACTTCGTGTGCCACACCACGCATGCTTAACGCATCAGCACGGTTTGGTGTGATCGATAATTCGATGATAGCGTCATCCATCGCTAAGTATGGGAAGACTTCTTCACCGGGCACTGCTGTTTCAGGTAAGATGTAAATACCGTCGCTATAAGCTTTTGGCACGACTGATTCTGAGTAACCTAATTCTTCTAAAGAACAGATCATCCCCATTGACACTTCGCCACGCATCTTGCTTTTTTTAATTTTAATGTTATCTACGATACGAGCACCAGGTAATGCAACGATTACTTTTTGACCAGCATCAACATTAGGTGCACCACAAACGATTTGGTAATCTTCTTCTTCACCGACATCGACTTGACACACTGATAAGTGATCGCTATTTTCATGGTCGCGACGTTCTTTGACATGTCCTACCACGATTTTTTTCAAACCTTCTGAAGGAACGTTGACTTCTTCGACTTCAATCCCAGTACGAGACATTTTGTCCGCTAATTCAGCGGGGGTTGTGTTTGATAAATCTAAATAATCTTGTAGCCATTTATATGATACTAACATCTAGTTTGACTCCTTTACTTTGAATTGTTCGATGAATCGTAAGTCATTTTGATAGAACGCACGAATATCTGTTACACCGTGACGTAGCATTGCTACACGGTCAGGTCCTAAACCAAAAGCAAAACCGCTATATTTTTTAGAATCAATACCTGACATTTCAAGTACACGTGGGTGAACCATTCCTGCGCCTAAAATCTCAATCCAACCGGTTTTCTTACATACGTTACAGCCTTCGCCGCCACATTTGAAACAGCTAACGTCCACTTCAACTGATGGTTCTGTAAATGGGAAGTAACTAGGACGTAGACGAATTTCACGCTCTTCACCAAACATTTTTTTCATCATCACTTCTAATGTACCTTTTAAGTCACCCATCGTCACGTTCTCATCAATCACTAAACCTTCGATTTGGTGGAATTGATGGCTGTGAGTCGCATCATCGCTATCACGACGGAATACTTTACCAGGACTAATCATACGTAATGGTCCTTTAGAGAAATCATGAACTTCCATCGTACGCGCTTGAACAGGTGATGTATGGGTACGTAATAATAATTCCTCGGTAATATAGAAAGAATCTTGCATATCACGAGCTGGGTGATTTTTCGGCAAGTTCATACGTTCAAAGTTGTATTCATCAACTTCGACTTCATAACCTTCTACGACTTGGTAACCTAGACCAATAAAAATATCTTCAATTTCTTCGATCGTTTGCGTTAAAATGTGACGTGTCCCTTGTTTAGCTTGACGACCAGACAAAGTAACATCAATTGTTTCAGCTGCTAAGGCTGCGTTTAAAGCTGCTGACTCTAAAACTTCTTTTTTAGCTTCGATAGCTTCTGCAACAGTTGCTTTAATCTCGTTAGCGAAACCTCCGACTACTGGGCGCTCTTCAGCTGATAAATCTTTCATCCCTCTTAACACTTCTGTCAAAGGTCCTTTTTTCCCTAAAATGCTGACACGAATATCATTTAGTTCAGTTAATGTTTGAACCGCTTCGATATTAGCCAGAGTTTCAGTCTGTAATTGTTCTAATTGCTCTTTTAATGACATGAGTAGACTCCTTTTACTATTTTTGTTTATAAAAAAAGCCTCATTCCTAATAAGGAACGAAGCTTCGCGGTACCATCCTAGTTTGATAGACTAATTTAAATAGGTCTATCCTTAATTATTGTTAACGATGTTTGACACACCGACTTAGATATTGGCTAAGTAACTCCGGAAGTGAACTTCATTAAAGTCTATAGTAAAGCTGCTTACAGTCCATGGCAACTTCTCCCTTAACTATTCGTTTAATTACTCTTTTCCATCTTTGTTTAAATTATCTTTATTTAGTTTACAAGAAAATTGGGTGTCGGTCAACCTTCGAAACAAGTCCCCATCCACTTTTCAGCCCATTCTTGAATAGCTCCCATAACAGGTTGTAATTCTAATCCTTTATCTGTTAATCGGTATTCGACTTTTTTTCCATGATTGGCATCTGCCATTCTTTCAACGATTCCATTAAGTTCTAATTCTTTCAAGCGCTCAACTAGCACACGATCACTAATATTAGGAATCTTGTCTGCTAATTCACCGAATCGTTGCGTGCCTTCTTCTAGTAGAACGTCAATAATCAATCCGTTCCATCTTTTTCCTAAAAATTCAAAAGTCTTCTCGAACTTAGGACACATTTGAAATGTTTGTTCTGGCAACATATGATCCACTCCTTTAATTACATTATTATAGCATAACTAGCTAGACTTTTTCACCTAATCTGTTCAGAAAAAAAGTTGCAGCTCATCAGCCACAACTTTCCAAATAACTATCTGATAGTTACAATATTAAGCACTATAACTAAACATTTGTTTGACGCGTTTTTTCATTGAACGCATAGAGGGTACTACTCCTTCATGAATCGCACAATATTTATCAACAAATGTCACGATGTAACTTTCTTTATACTTTGGCGGCGCAATAGTAGCTAACCACATATGTTTAATAATAATATCTCGTTCTAAATCTGATAATTCGGTTAATTTTTCAGCGTTCTTTACCGCGATTCGAGGATGCACATACGCATGTGTCCCTTCATCAAATTTGGTATCACGCCAGTCATAATAAAATAAATCGTGTAATAAACCAGCACGCGCAGTTGCACGGGCATTACCATTTAAACGTTTGGCAACACGATAGCTAAGATATGACACACTGATGGAATGACTTAGTCTAGTTGCTGTACGATGCTGCTTAAACTCAGCTAATTTTTGAACTTCTTCACGTTCAATTAAATCCTCAACATAGGACATATATTCTAAATCATTTTTCCAATCTAAATTCAATTCATTTCCCACCTTTAATTAATCCTGGGACGACAAACAACATTAATATTTTAACACGATGGTTTTCACAAAACTATCATTTTAATGATTCTTAATTAATTCGTAACATTTAAATTGGATAAGCAAACATTAAGATTCCGGCTGCAACTGCGACATTCAGTGATTCTGCTTGACCTGGCATTGGAATATAAATAGTCTGCGTACTAGCTTTAATGACATCAGCTGACACACCTTGTCCTTCATTTCCCATGACAATGGCGAAAGGTTGTGTAGGCGTTAACTCTCGATATGACTTGGCCTGTTTGTCTAACGCAGTGGCGTAAACCTCCACCCCTTGAGAGCGTAATTCTGGAATTAAAGTGTTTAAATCTGCTTGAACTACCGGTAAATGGAAATGACTGCCTTGCAAAGCACGTTGTACCTTATTGCTGTAAAAATCAGCGCACCCTTTACCTAAAACAACACCCGCATAGCCTGCTGCATCAGCTGTACGTATCATGGTACCAACATTACCTGGATCTTGCACATTATCTAATAATAATACTGGCGCTTGTAATGGTAATTCTAACACTTGGCTCGTTTGTTTTAGTACAGCTACAATTCCTTGAGGGGTTGGCAGCGAAGAAATAGCTTTAATCGCTGCTTCTGATACTTCGTAGACCTCATCGGCTTGTGTTAGCCACTCGTTAACTTCATTGTTGACCATGAAGTCTTTGGTCATAAATAATTTATCTAAACGTTGACCATGTTTTATTGCTTCTTCAACTAAGTGTTCGCCCTCAATCATGTAGCAGCCTGACTGCTGACGGTATTTATTTTTTAATAATTTTTTGGTTTCTTTAATTGTTGTATTTTGTGCAGAAGTAATTTCTTTCATCATTAGCACCCCTTTACTCTCAACGATTATAGCACGGATTAGAACGTGTCGCTAGACTGAGGATTCTTTTAGTTTTTGGCCGGACTTTGGTATAATAAACTAACGAATAATTGGAGGAGAAAGAACATGAAAAAACTAAGAATTAATGTGTCAGGAAGAGTTCAAGGGGTTGGCTTTCGTTACATGACCAAAATGGTCGCTGATCAACTAGGTGTTTATGGTACCGTCAGAAATGAATTAGATGGTTCGGTTACGATTGAAGCTATAGCTGACAACGTGACAATGGAAAAATTTTTAACCGCTGTCAAAAACTCACCTTCACCTAGTGGACGCGTTGATAATTATAAGATTACCGAAGATCCATCCATTAAAGATTCTTTAAAATTCCGAGTGACTCATTAGGGAAAGATTGAAAAAAAATACATTTTGCATTATCATAGTAATGTTATGTGAATAAATTACTAAGGAGAATTGAATGAAAAATATTAAAAAATGGATTGCAGCAGGTGGCTTATTTACGTTAATGCTAACGCTATCTGGCTGTGTGGATATCTATAAAGATGGGCCAAACAAAGGCACACCAACTGGTGACGGTTGGGTTTACAATTTATTAGTTGCACCAATGGGGAAATTCATCAGCATGTTCGTAGACAAGTTTAACGGTAATTATGGATTAGCAATTATCGCTATCACGATTATCGTACGTTTTATCTTGTTCCCGTTGATGGTTAATCAAACCAAAAAATCAACTTACATGTCTGAAAAAATGCAATATGTTAAACCTCAAATTGATGCCTTGCAAGCTCGTTTGAAAGAGGCTACTAACCCTCAAGAGCAGATGGAAGCACAAAAAGAAATGCAACAATTTTACAAAGACAACAATATTAGCATGTTTGGTGGCATTGGTTGTTTACCATTATTAATTCAAATGCCAGTCTTTACTGCTTTGTTCTACTCAATTAAGTTTGCACCTGGTATTGAAAATGCCGCACCGTTCCTAGGCATTGATTTATCAAAACCTAGCTATATCTTGGTAGCTCTAGCGGGTATTGCCTACTTAGCACAAAGCTACATTAGTATGATTGGCATGTCTGAAGACCAGAAGAAACAAATGAAAATGATGACATTCATGTCGCCATTAATGATCGTGATGATTTCATTAGGTTCACCTGCAGGGGTAACATTGTACTGGGTAATCGGTGGTTTAGTTAGTTGCTTACAATCTTTATATACTAACTTAATTCAAAAACCAAAAATTCGTAAACAAATCGAAGAAGAAATGAAATTAAACCCTATCAAACCTGTTGCAGTTAAAGAAGTAAAAGAAGCTCAACCAGCAACTAAATCAGCAACTAAAAAATTAACACAATCATCATCAAAAGGCTTAAACGCTGGTAAAAAACAAAATATTAAGAAGTAAACAAAAACCCTAAGAAAAAATTCTTAGGGTTTTTGATTTTTTATAATTGCACAAACTTTTCGAACGTGATATATTTCTATTTGTAAAAATAATATTAACGATTTTGTTAGGCGAGGCGTCTATACAAACATAGGGTGCTGCCCAGAAACATCGAAAGATGCCAATGGGTAAAACATGAATAGTTGAATTAAGGCTTTTCTAAAGGTACCTAAAAACATTACGGTGTTTTTTACGTTGTATAGTGCTAAAACTCAACGAAGAAATCATAACGGTAAGACCATTCTTGTGTTGTGTTTTTTTCGCATTACAAGGATTTTTTATTGCCTATTTTTAAAGAGAAGGAGGATTTTGTAATGGACCAAAATCATAGTAACGATACCTCAGGACCCGCCATAACCATGAAAGAAAGTCTTTATGCGTCTGTTATAAAATCAGCCGCAAACTTTCTTTCACAACGCATTTTTATGTAGAGAAAGTTAGCACTCAATTATTTAAAGTAAGCGTAAAAACAGCAGCTCTTGCCTGTTTATTTGTTGCGCCATTGTATAATAATGAGGCTACTTATCTGACCAATTTTATTTCATGTTTGGAGGATAACTTATTATGCAATTAAAGAAAATTCAATGGTTAAGTAAAGAATATTTTGAAGGTATCAATTTAAGAAATGAACAATTAAACATTCCAAGTAATTTGACGTTAATTACCGATGCGCCAGTTGATGAAGAATTAGCCATCCACCTAGTTGCCGTCATTGATCAAAAAGTTGTTGCAACACTCTTTTTAGACAACACTGACAATCCACATCAAGCCCAAATTAAACAAGTCGCCGTTTCACCAGACTATCGTGGCAAAAACATTGGCAAATCAATTATGACATATGCTGAAAATATTGCTCGCCAACAAGGCTATCACAGTATTGTTTTAAACGCACGTGATTCTGCTTGGAAATTCTATGAGAAATTAGGTTATGTTGCAGTTGACCAACCTTTCGCAAAAGGTAGCATGATGATGCAACCTTACTATAAATCTATTTAAAACCTACAATTATTATTAATCTTTATGATAAAAAGAGGCAGCCACCAACTAAAAGGTGACTGCCTCTTCTGCTATTCTTTATTAGCTAATGGCAAACTAATTCTGAATGTTGAACCTTTTTCAAGGACACTTTCAACTTTAATTTTACCATCATAAGTTTCAACTAACTGCTTGGCAATTGATAAACCTAGGCCATTTCCGCCTTTATGACGGCTACGCGCTTTATCCACACGATAAAAACGATTAAAGACTTGCTCTAAATCAGCCTCGCTTATCCCTTCACCATAATCTTGAATCGCGATTTCTAAATAATCATACGTCGTTGAAATCGATAATAACACTTCTTTACGATTCATAGAATACTTAACCGCATTATCTAAAATAATAATTAAGATTTGTTCTAAATGATTACGATAAATTTTGACTTCTTTTTCTTCTAATATATCATCGTCTAACACAAATTTAAAATCTGGATAGAGCATCACAAAGTTATTATACACTTGATGAATGACTTCTTTCGCATTTGAAACATCATGCTTATGATGTAAATCAATTTGTCCTGCTCTTGAAAGATCAAGCATTTCTTGAACCAGGCTTTTCATACGGCTAATTTCTTGTAAAGACGCACCCAAAGATTCTTCCAAAATTTCTGGGTCATCCTTACCCCAACGATTTAACAACTTTAAATGCCCTTCAATCACCGCAACAGGCGTTCTAAGCTCATGTGAGACATCTCCCACAAATTGCTGTTGCTGTTCGATAAAACGTTGCATACGGTCCATCATATCGTTAAAAATGATTGCTAAGTCAGCGAACTCATCTTTCATTTCCTCAACTGGCATACGCGCTTCTGTTTGGGGATCTGTTTTAATTTCATTAATGACTTCTGTGATTTTCTTAAGTGGTCGCATAAAGTAATGAGACAGCGCTAAGCCAAATAAGGCACTCACAATAATACTGATTAAACTTAACCAAAACATCAAGCGAATCAAATTATTCTTAACGGAATCTACCTGACTCAAATCATAAAATAATTGTATATAGCCGATTTTTTCGCCTTTTTCTTTGGAATAGACAGGTTCAGTCGCTAAGAAGCCTGTTTTTCCATCTACAATTTTTTGTGAAACCTCTCTTTTCTCACTGCCATAATAAGCATGTTTCGTATTTTTAGTTTCAAAAACTAAATGTTGCTCCGTATTATAAACGGAAACACTTAATTCTGGTTGAGATAATTCTGAAATAAATGAATTCAGACGAATTAAGTTCGCTTCTAATGTTCGTTCGGTCGGGTCCGATCCCAACACACTGTGCTCATCAGACAAATAGTAGGCTGTGTTACGAATGGATAATTCATTATTTGAAATTTTCAACCGATTCGCAACATCGTCTATCGTCGCGTTAATATTTTCTCGTTCTACTTCGATTAGGGTATCAATACTTTTTTGATAGGTGACTGATGAAAAGACAATCACACAAATTAATACAAATAAAGATGTAAGTAAAGTCCACTTACCACTCATACTTAAGTGGAAGTGAACTTTAGCTAGTTTATTTGATTCTTTGTTCATTATGAACGCATGACATAACCAGTCCCGCGAACAGTTTGAATATAGCTGTCCTCACCTGGTAAATCAATTTTATTACGTAGATAACGGATGTATACATCCACTACGTTCGTTTCAACTTCTGTTTCATAACCCCAAACTTTTTTAAGTAGAACATCACGTGCTAACACGACGTTGATATTTTCCATCAATGTTAATAATAATTCATATTCACGTTTTGTTAATTCTATAATGTCGTTATTTCGACGAACGACGCGATTTTCTTTTTCAATCGTCAAATCTCGATACTCTAATGTTGTTTGTTTCACAACATTACGATCTCCTTCAAAATCAATTCGGCGTAGTAACGCTCGTAAACGTGCTAATAACTCTTCAATAGCAAATGGTTTAACAATATAATCATCCGCTCCGTGATCTAATCCTGATACACGGTCAATCACTGAATCACGTGCGGTCATCATAATGATTGGTGTATCTTTGGCTTGTCGTACTCTACGGCACACTTCTAAACCATTTAACTCTGGTAACATCAAGTCTAATAAGATAGCATCCCAACTACTGTTTAAGGCTGCTTCTAAGCCTGTGCGCCCATTGTAATGAACCTCTACTTCATAGCCTTCATGTTTTAGTTCTAGTTCAACAAAACGCGCTAGGTTCTTTTCATCTTCGATAATTAAAATACGGTTCATTCAGACTAATTCCTTTCTCTGTTCTTCACCGATAAGCCATATTATGCTATATCGATTTACGCTAAGTAATACTATTTCATTAATTTAAAAAGATGGTCCAAAAGTTGCCACTCATTTATAGGACCACCTCTTCAACGTGTGAGTATAATTTTCTTACTAACTTATTAATCGTTAATCGATTGTCAGACTATTTTGTATACCAATCGTGGTGGAAGATGCCTTCTTTATCTTTACGTTTATAAGTGTGAGCACCGAAGTAGTCACGTTGCGCTTGGATAATGTTAGCTGGTAAATCAGCACTACGATATGAATCATAGTAAGCAATCGCAGAAGAGAAGGTTGGTACAGGAACACCTGCTTGAACGGCTAACGCCACCACTTCACGCACTGATTTTTGGTATTTTTGTGTGACTTCATTGAAATACTCATCTAATAATAAGTTTTTCAATTCTGGATTGTTTGCATAAGCATCGGTAATTTTTTGTAAGAATTTCGCGCGGATAATACAACCTGCACGGAAAATCTTCGCAATTTCACCATAGTTTAACTCCCAACCGTATTCTTCACTTGCAATACGTAATTGTGCGAAACCTTGCGCATAGCTCATGATTTTACTGAAGTATAATGCTTCACGAATTTTTTCAACTAGTTCTTTCTTATCCCCTTCAAACGGTTGAACATCTAACCCTTTGATTTTAGTGCTTGCTTCCACACGTTCTTCTTTCATGGCTGAAATGTAACGCGCAAATACTGATTCAGTAATTAATGGTAGTGGCACACCTAAGTCTAAGGCACTTTGGCTTGTCCATTTACCTGTCCCTTTATTACCAGCCGCATCTAAAATCACATCGACTAATGGTTTGCCTGTTTCGTCATCTTTGTGAGTTAAAATGTCAGCCGTAATTTCGATTAAGTAGCTATCTAATTCCCCTTCATTCCACTCTTTGAAGATGTCAGCCATTTCATCAACTGAAAGGCCTAATAAACGTGACATTAAATCATATGATTCAGCGATTAATTGCATGTCACCATATTCAATCCCATTGTGCGCCATTTTCACATAATGACCCGCACCATTTGGTCCAATATACGTCACACATGGTTCACCATCTTCAGCTTTTGCAGCGATTTGTTCAAAGATTGGTGCCACTAATTCATAGGCTTCTTTTTGACCACCAGGCATGATAGCAGGCCCTTTTAATGCGCCTTCTTCTCCGCCAGAAACCCCTGTCCCGATAAAGTTAATTCCTGAGTTTGCTAATTCTTCGTTACGTCTGATGGTATCTTGGAAGAAAGTATTTCCGCCATCAATTAAAATATCCCCTTTATCTAAGTGAGGTAATAAACTTTGAATAGTTGCATCAGTCGCCGCACCTGCTTGTACCATTAACATAATTTTTCTTGGTGTTTCTAAAGAGTCAACAAATTCTTCAATTGTATAGGTTGGAACTAAATTTTTTCCAGGATTTTCTGCAATTGCTTCTTCTGTTCTTGAAGCTGAACGGTTAAAGATTGACACTGAATAACCACGGCTTTCAATATTTAATGCTAAATTTTTTCCCATTACCGCCATACCGACGACACCGATTTGTTGTTTAGACATGTTGTTCCTCCTAAAAGTAATCATTGATTACACGTTTTCCTAATCTATTATACATTAAAGTCTGATTAATTAAAACTTAATAAACTAATCTAGATACAAAAAACCGCTAGACTCCATGGTTGTCTAACGGTTTTAAACATTTTCTAAAAAAATGTATTATTCAGCTGTTGTGTTTACAACATCTTTTCCATCATATTGACCACATTCAGGACATACATGGTGGCTGCGTTTCATTTCGCCACAGTTTGAGCATGTGCTCATTCCAGGTACTGATAATTTGTAGTGAGTACGACGTTTTGCTTTTTTAGCTTTTGAAGTTCTTCTTGCAGGTACTGCCATCTTGAACTACACCTCCTTAACTCATTTTTACTGCCGAAGCAGTAAATCTATTCCAATCTTACGATTATTCAGATTCTTCGTTATTATCTAACAAAGCTGATAATTTTGCAAGACGAGGATCAATTGTTTGGGCTTGAGTTTCCATTTGTTGATATAAATAATCTTCTTCAGACATAATTGTCCATGAATCACCACTTGGTAAATCATCAGAAGCCATTTCTTCTTCCGTTAATACCTGTAACGGAATATTCAGCAAAATATAGTCCTCAATTGCTTCGCGCAAATCGATAGTTGTGCTATCTAAAACGATAGCATGTTCGTAGCCGTCTGTTCCTTTAACCAATGCGTATTCTTCTGGAGTCATATAGATTTCATCGAATGCGATTGACATTGGATATTCAACTGGCTGAAGTGAGCGACTTGATGGTAAAGTTAACACGACATCAACTTGAACTTGTGCAATATACTCGCGCGGTTCAACATTCATCGTTCCTACCACTCTGGCTGGTCCAACAGCTAAAATTGTTTCGTCACGTTTTAATAACGTATCGGCTAATTCAATTGTTGTGTCTATTACTAAGGGTTCGTCTTTATAACGTCTTAGTTCCATTAATGACCATTTCACTGTTTCCACTCTCCTTGCGCAACAAAAATTATTATACTAGCTAGTCAAATCTTTGTCAATGAAATTTTCTTGACAGCTTCACGAATTGTGATAAATTTATTGAATACGACGATTAATACCTATCATCTTAATTTCTTTAGCCAAATATCTAACGCGTTCCATAATCCGTTTAGCTTTCAACGGCTCATCATCACCGCGTTGTGACTGGCGTAAATGTTGATTTTCCAACTGTTCCATATCAAAATTAGAGCTAAAAAAGGTTGGTAATTGTTCTTGCATACGGTATTGTAAAATAACCCCTAAAATATCGTCACGAATCCACGCACTCATTGAATCTGCTCCGATATCATCGATCATTAGAATGGGGGCTTTCTTCACTTCTTCTAGCTTGTCATTTAATGAATTGTTACCAATTGCTTGTTTCATTTCAACAGCAAAGGTTGGAAAATGAATCAACGTTGTATGAAAGCCAGATTGCGCTAATTCATTCGCGATAGCGCCTAGTAAATAGGTTTTCCCCACACCAAATGAGCCTTGTAAATATAATCCTTGTCGAAAGACTTTAGGTTGTTCGATATAATGATTCACAAAATCCACACACTCAAGATAGGCATATTCACGTTCATCCGTTAACTCAAAATCGTCAAAGGTTGCTTCACGAACATCCTTAGGAATATCAATTGCTTTAACACGGCGTTTAATCGCATCAGCTTCTTGTTTGGCCAACAATTCTTTCGTTGGTACATACGTCACATCAATGGAACGATAATTAAGAAATAGTTGTGGCTCATAACCAGGCGCTATCATGGAAGGATTACCTTCGTCATATTTTCGTCTTTCTTGGACAAATTCATATAATTTAGCATAACTTTTCTCAAGTAATTCATCTGTAATTTTCTCTTGATGTTCCAACAAAAATTGTTGAACATAGCGGTCCTGCATGACAGTATCAATTAAATGTTGATACCGATCTTGCCAGGCGTTTTGTTGAATGACTTTTTTCATTTCATCGCCTAGATTTCCCATTATTTCTCACCATCTTTTCCCTTTTGGCGCATCTGACGTAATTTTTCACGCATTAACGCTTGTTTTTCAGAAGACATTTTAGTCTCTTTTACTTCTTTATTAACCCAATCCGGTAAAGTTTCTTTACGAACAGGTTTATTATTATAAGACTTATTATTGTATTGGATCGCTTGATTTTGATTTTTATGTTGCTTTTCTTGATACGTTTTTTTTGTGCGGATAAGTGCATCAACCGGTGTTTTAACACCTGATTGAGACCAATCATTCGCTATTTTAAAGGCAGTAATTTCTTCAAAGGTGGGCTTGTTTTGAACTGACAGTAAATAATGAATTAAAATATTAATCACATTATTAGGTAAGCCAGATTGCTTCACTAGTTTTTCAATTGCCCAACGTTCAGTAATCACAACCGAACCTTTTTTATCTGCCTTAATAGCTTCTAAAAACTCCATAGGGGCGTATTCATTGCTTGAGTAAACAAGGGCGCGCTCTTGCTCATTTAAAGCTTCCATACCAGTCGCAAGCGCTGGTTGTGCCTCTACTTGAAGCGTTACTTGCTCACTAGTTGACGCCTGATTTCTTTGTTCTTTTGAAGGCGTTGCTGGCCGATTAACTAGCGCATACTTAAATTTCTTCAACTCAATTTGATTGGTTGTGTAGTCAATGTAATTGGCTAAATAATTTCGTAGCGTCATCTCGTCAAAGCCATATTGTTGATGAATAGCTAACAATTCATCTTTAACTGTCAACAAGTGGCCATCTGCCAAGTGATAGCGTGCCATTAACTGTTCAAAATGCATCCAATCAAAAGTTTCAGGATATATAAATTGTTTTTTCTGACTTTGTGAAAGTGTTTGTTGGACTGTCTTAATCACTTCAGGTTTTGCTGAAACACCTATGCGACTTGGTTGATACACATCAACAAATTGATGCGTGGTTTCGACATATCCATCTGGTAATTGTGCACGCTGAGGAATTTCTTGCATCAAGCGTTCAAATCGCCTTTGTCCTACCCGATCTAACAGCATTAATGACAACATGTCATCTTTTAAAAAAGCATAGTAGCTCATGGGTTTTTCAACACGATACATATACGTTTGAGCTTCATCCTCTTGCTTCACAAACACACGTAATAAGCCTAGTGCTTCTAGCTTCTTACGTGCTTCTAAAAAATCAATCCGACCTAAATCACATTCAGAAAATAAATCAGCATGAAACGTTTCAAAACTTTCAAACGGATAGTTAGGTGTCATCAAGTAAAGCGCGTTGTACAAGCCAAACGCTTTACTGCCAAGTAATGGACGATACAGCGTATTTAAAACTTTTAAATCCACCTCAGAAATTAATTCTGTTAGTTGAACAAAGAAGGTGTCTTTTGCCTTCAATTCTCGTCCGTTATCTTTCATACTACATCCCCTACTCTGTTGCGGTTTCTGGAGGCGCTTCTTCTTGCCCCTTATTAACCATTTCTTGCATTTCTTCAATAAAGACACTTACGTCTTTAAATTGACGATAAACACTTGCGAATCGAATATAAGCAATTTCATCTAAATCAACTAAATATTCCATCACATATTCACCAATCAAGGTAGTTGGCACTTCATTTTCGCCTAATGAACGCACACGATTTTCTACTTTATCCACGACGTTTTCCATCTGTTCCAACGAAACTGGACGTTTTTCGGCCGAACGAATTAGGCCACGTAAGATTTTTTCGCGATTAAATTCTTCGCGTTTACCATCTTTTTTAATGACTAACACCGGCGTTGCTTCAATTCTTTCAAAGGTTGTGAAGCGAAAGCCACAACTTTCACACTCACGTCTTCTGCGAATCGCACGATTTTCATCAGAGGGACGACTATCAACCACACGTGAACCATTATACTGACATTTTGGACATTGCATTTTTTTCACCTCAATTTAGATTATTTTATCTATAATAAACATGATTATTTACTATTTAACTGTCTTCATTGTACCATGATTTCCGGTTGTTGGTATAGTTCAAAATCCCTTATTTTATAAGGTTTCTCTATTTTTTTGTAACCAGTTGTCTACTTGATTTTTAGTTTCGGTGATTGAACCACTATTATCGATTAAAATATCCGCGCGTTCTTTTTTACTATCAATGGGCCATTGGCTTTCTAAGCGCGCCTGAGCTTGCTCTGGGGTTAGGTGGTCACGTTTCATCAGTCGGTCTAATTGCAGCTCTTGGGGCACATATACGACCATCACCGCGTCCATAATAGCTTCATAGCCACTCTCGTATAATAATGGAATATCTACCACTACTAATGGTACTGCTAGCTTTTTAAACGCATCAATTCGCGCTAAAATAACTTGTCTAATTTCTAATCCTAGAATGTCGTTTAATTGAGCCAACTTCTCTGGACTCGAGAAAACTAGTTCCCCCAATTTTTTGCGATGCAAACTCCCATCTGCTTGTAACACAGTCTGACCAAATACTTCTGTAATTTTTTTTAACCCTGTGGTACCTGGTTCCACAACTTCACGGGCAATTAAATCAGCATCAATTACGGGTATTTGTTGTGCGCTGAACATTTGGCTAACCGTAGATTTCCCTGTCGAAATACCACCCGTTAACCCTAATACAAACGTCATAGTCTCACTCCTTTAACGATGAATTTTTTGACAATTAGGGCAAAAATGTGTACCACGTTGAGCGACTTTCGTTTTAATAATCGCTGTCCCGCAACGTCGGCATGGTTCACCTGTTAAGCCGTATGCGTTTAATGATACTTGGAATTTACCAGCCTCTCCCAAGGCATTTTTATACGTGCGAATCGTGGTACCACCAGCTTCAACGGCACGTGCTAACACGTCGATTATACTTTGATATAAGTGTACCACTTCGGTTGGTGTTAACGAATCAGCTGGTTGTTCCGGATGAATTTTCGCTTCAAATAACGCTTCATCAACATAAATATTACCTAAACCCGTCACTAACTTTTGCTCTAGTAGTAATGGTTTAATAGCTTTATGATGACGTTTCAAGCTAGATTTAAAAGGAGCTAAGGTAAACACGTCTGGCGTCGGCTCCGGTCCCAACTTAGTGATACCTTTATATTGTAACGCCGTATCTTTTGGCATTAACGTCATGCGTCCAAATTTGCGAACATCTAAGTATCGTAACTCTGAACCATCGGTAAACTTAAAAATGACATGGGTATGTTTGGCAATCGGCTCACCTTGTTGATGAACTTCATATTTACCTTCCATGCGTAAATGAGAAACCATATCAAAATTAGTCCACTTAAAAATTAAAAATTTCCCGCGACGATGCATCGCTTCAATAGATTGGCCTATCAATTGATGAATAAATTCTTCAACTGCTGGCGCTTCAATAATACTTGGCCATAATACGTCAACCTCGGCCACCGTTTTGCCTAAAACTAATAATTCTAAACCGGTTCTCACCGCTTCAACTTCTGGTAATTCTGGCATAAAAAATCACTTCTTTCTAAATAAAGGAGGTGTGAACGTGTCACATCTCCTTAAATAAATTTGTCCTATAAAGATAAATAAAAAATGCATGTTTCTTGGAGCTAAACAATTCCTCAATCACTTTATTCAATCCGGATCTCAGGCGCAACTTCCTCGGTGATATGGTAGGATTCTCAAATTTTTTTAAATTTTCGTCATCGTTAACATATCACTCGAAAGTTAAGTGCGCCTTCAATCACTATATTTTACTTCGCTTCGTACCATGTTGGGCCATAACTACTATCCGCTTTTAATGGGACACTAAAGGCTCCAATATTTTCCATGACGTCTTTTACTAATGCTTCAAGTGCTGGGATTTCTTCTTTTGGCGCTTCAAAAACTAGCTCATCGTGTACTTGTAGTAACATTGTCGCTTGTAAATCTTCTTTAGCAAGGCGTTGATCAATTTCAATCATCGCTAGTTTCAAGATGTCAGCGGCACTACCTTGGATAGGGGTATTAATCGCTGTACGCTCAGCAAATGACCGTACATTAAAATTGCGTGAATTAATGTCCGGTAAATAACGTCGTCGGTGCCATAAGGTTTCAACATAACCTTGTTCTTTGGCTTCACGCACGATTTCTTTCATGTACCTTTTAACACCTGGGTATTTTTCAAAGTAAGTATCAATAAATTCTTTCGCTTCTTTACGCGTAATCCCTAAGTTTTGTGATAAGCCGTAGTCACTAATGCCATAAACTACCCCGAAGTTTACCGCTTTAGCTTGACGACGAATATTGCCATCAACTGCTTCTGGATCTTGAATATCAAAGACACGCATCGCTGTACTTGTGTGAATATCTTGATCTTCAATAAAAGCTTGACGCAAATGTTCATCTTGAGAAATATCCGCTAACACGCGTAGTTCAATTTGTGAATAATCGGCTGAGAAAATTCCCCAGTTTTCTTCACGCGGAATGAATGCTTGACGAATTTTTCGCCCTTCTTCTAAACGAATCGGAATATTTTGTAAGTTAGGATCAACTGAACTTAAGCGTCCTGTTTGCGTCAAGGTTTGCACGTATCGCGTATGGATTTTATTATCATTAGGATTGATAACTTTCAATAACCCTTCTACATACGTTGATTGAATTTTCGCGATTTGACGATAATGTAGGATTTCATCAACAATCGGGGCTTGATCTCTTAATTGCTCCAAGACGTCAACGGCGGTTGAATAACCCGTTTTCGTTTTCTTAATGACTGGCAATTGCATTTTTTCAAACAAAATCACGCCTAATTGCTTAGGTGAATTTATATTAAATTCTTCTCCAGCTAATTCATAAATGCGCGCTTCGATTTCAGCTAACGTCACTGCAAATTCTTGTTGCATAGTCATCAACGTTTGCGCATTGACACGAATCCCTTGAATTTCCATCTTCGCTAAAACAAATGATAACGGTAGCTCCATCTCATAAAACAGTTCTTCTTGATTTTTTTCAGCTAATTGTGCTTTTAATACTGGGGCTAAATAATTTAAGGTCGCAATTTTTCTCGCTAAGTGAGCCGTTAAGACATCCTCTTCAGGTACGCCACGTTTAACACCTTTACCATAGACTTTTTCATCTGTTTCGATGGCTTTATAATTATAGTGATAAGCCACTTCTGCCAAATCCTCACTCTTGTCGTTTGTATCTAATAAATAAGCCGCTAATAAGCTATCGAACTGGATACCTTTAGCTTGTATCCCATAACGGTTTAGCGCTACAAGTAAAGCTTTAGCGTCATAAGTCAGTTTTGTCAGTTTCTCTTCTTCCAACCAAGCAATCATTGCTTGGTGACTTAAAATATCATCACCAATCGCGACATATCGATTCGTTTCATTCCCCCATGATACACCAATGATATCTGCTAAGTGATAATTATCTTCTAACATTTCTAAATAAACACTCATACCATCTTCAAACATCTCAGCAGTAGGTTCCGTTACAAGCTCATACTTAATGTCTTCCAATTCTTCACTAACATCATGATAATCTTCAGTGTCTAATTTTGATAAAAATGTTTTAAAATCCATTTCTTTATAAAGGGCGACTAATTTTTCTAAATCTTTTCCTTCATACTTTAATTCATCGACCGTCACTTCAATCGGCGTATGAATATTAATTGTGGCTAATTGTTTACACATTAACGCTTGTTCTCTATCGTTAATTAAGTTTTCTTTACGTTTACTTTTTTTCATCTCATCGATGTGTTCATAAACACCTTCGACACTGCCATATTCTTTTAATAACGTAATGGCTGTTTTCTCCCCAATACCAGTGACACCTGGCAGGTTATCTGAGCTATCACCTGCTAGACCTTTCATATCGACAATTTGCATTGGTTCTAATCCGTATTTTTCACGGATATGTTCAGGTGTGTAAGACTCTAATTCACTAACGCCTTTCACCGTCACTTCAACGCGAATGTGCTCTTCAGCTAGCTGCGTTAAGTCTTTATCTCCAGATAATACCACAACCTCAAATTCATCTTTTGAAACGCCTTTGGCTAAAGTACCGATAATATCATCCGCTTCATAATTTTCAAGTTCATAATATTTAATCCCTAATGCCGTACACATTTCACGTATATAAGGCATTTGTTCTTTGAATTCACTTGGTGTTTTTGAACGACCCGCTTTATACTCTTCAAAGGTCTCATGACGGAACGTTGTTTTACCTGCATCAAACGCTACCAACATATGCGTAGGATTTTCTTTTTCCATTACATTAAGAATCATGTTATGGAAAGCATAAATAGCATTCGTATGTAAACCACTGCTGTTTTTAAAACGACTTAGTGATTGATAAAGGGCAAAAAAGGCACGAAAAGCCACACTATTGCCATCAACTAGTAATAATTTATTTTTATTAGACATTCTTCTTCTCCTTTAAGCTATTGACTCTATTCTAACAAAGTTTAGTGGGTTGAACAAAGAGAAAAGACAGGTTGTTGGACAATTTGCCAAACAACCTGTCTTTAAATGTCATTAATCTCTGCTAAAAATTTTCGCAAAAGCAATTAATAAATTGATAAAGTCCATATACAGCTGCAAAGCACAGAATACTGCAACACCTGTTAGACTCAATTGATTTTGTTGCGCGTTATAATAGTATGTTTTGATCATTTGATGATCATACGCTGTTAAACCAGCAAACACTAAAATCGTTAAACAAGTGACAAATAAATCAAACGCTGAGCTACCAATGAAGAAATTAATCACCATTGAGATGATAATCCCGATTAGCGCGATATAAGCCGCTCTACCAAGTGGTGATAAATCTTTTTTCGTACGACTACCAAAAATCGCCATCGCTGCAAAGGTTGCTGAAGCTGCTAGGAAAGCTTGTCCCATTGTTTCAACACCATAAGCCATTAAAGTGACACTTAATGTAATTCCATTAATGAAAGAATATAGTAAGAAACCACCTGTGGCCATGACCGGTTTTGTAAAAGATTTAAATCCTAAAAACAATACTAAAGCTATTTCGATAATCCACAGTATACCAAAACCAAATGGAACATTAGCTAAGAAACTTGCCATTTGCTCATAAAAAACTGTCGATACAGCATAAGCTGTCACACTACTTAACATGACACCTACTGCTAAAATCGCATAAACGCGTGTGTAAAACTCTCCTAATGTGCCTTTATTCGATACAACTTGATTTGATTCTAAATGATTGTTCAACAACAACACTCCTTTATAATTTACATATTGTTACGACTTGTATTTGTTAATAATTTTTCATAAGCAATTTCAAATTTTTGCACATCACCAGCACCCATGAAAATAATCACCGCATCTTCATGATCTAATAATGGTGAGACATTTTGTTCTTTAATAACAGAACCACCTTTTGAAATTTTAGCGCCTAAATCTTCAATTTTTACTTCACCTTGTGTTTCACGAGCTGAGCCGAAAATATCACATAAATAAACTTTATCTGCTAAATCTAATGATGCCGCGAATTCGTCAATTAATGCAACCGTACGTGTGAACGTATGAGGTTGGAAAACGGCAATAATTTCTTTTTCAGGATATTTTTGACGAGCACCATCGATGGTTGCTTGAATTTCAGCTGGATGGTGCGCATAATCATCCACAATAATCATATCACTCACTTTTTTCTCAGTAAAGCGACGTTTCACACCGTTAAACGTTAATAATTCTTTGGCTACTTCCTTGTCATCTAAACCTTCTAAATGGCTTAGGGCAATAACCGCTAGTGCATTGTAAACGTTGTGAATACCAAATGATGGCACTTCAAACTTCCCGATGATTTGACCTTTAAATTCAACTTCAAAAGACGAACCTGTTGTCGTGCGCTCAATATTAATCGCTTTGAAATCATTGTGTTCACTTGTCCCATAATAATAAATTGGCGCATCTGCCACTAATTTTTTCAATTGCTCATCTTCACCAAAAGCCACGATGCCTTTTTTAACTTCTTTAGCGAACGTTTGGAACGCATCAAAAACATCATCAATCCCTTGATAATAGTCTGGGTGATCAAAGTCAACGTTGGTAATAATCGCATAATCAGGTTGGTAAGCTAAGAAGTGACGACGGTATTCACATGCTTCAAAGGCAAAATATTCTGCCCCTTTAACCCCGTGCCCGGTTCCATCCCCAATTAAATAACTTGTTGGTTTAATACCACTGAAAACATGGGATAATAAACCTGATGTCGTTGTTTTCCCATGAGAACCTGTCACTGCAATACTCGTGAATTTCTTAATGAATTCACCAATAAATTTATGATAACGGATGACTTCAACTCCTAAGTTTTTAGCCGTTACGATTTCGTCATGTGTATCTAAAAAAGCATTTCCCGCAATGACAATCATGTTCTCTTTAATATTATCCGCGTTAAATGGTAGAATTAATACGTTGTTTTTTTCTAATTCACGTTGAGTGAACACATAGTCTTCAATATCTGATCCTTGTACCTTAAAGCCTTTTTCGTGCAAAATTAGTGCTAAAGCACTCATACCTGACCCTTTAATACCTACAAAATGATAAATCTTCTCTTTATTAATATCCATTATTTATCCTCTTTTCTGTATGCTACTATTCGTAACATCAAATCCGACTACCATTATCATACATTTTCATTTTTTTTTCAAGAACTAGTCCCTAAGAAAAAATAACTACTAAAAGAAGCCGTAACACAGACTTCGTCACGGCCTCATGAATGTACATAATTAGCAGATCATAACACTTGTTCCCTGTTAACTTAACTCACTAGTCGTCTAATTCGAAATAGCGACTATTCGTTAATTTTCCTTCATCGGACATAATGCCCGCTAAAGATTTGTCTAAACGCGTGCGAGTATTTTCTTCGTGGCCGTTTTTCTTTTTAAAAACTGGTGTTTCCACATCATTTTTAGTAGAAAATGTGCTAATTTTTGGTTCGGAAATCAAGTCCTTTTTCATCGCTTGAGGAACGGTACGTTTACTTCTTGATTCATTTAACTCTTCTTCATTATAAGTCTTTTCGCTAGATAATTCCTCCATCTCAAGACTGATATCGCTTGTTTGCTCAGTTAATTCAGGTATCTCTTGCTCGTCATCATTAGCTAGAATCAGGTAGTCTCGTTTAGCTTCCACCATTTGTTTAGCGAGTGCCATTTTTTGCTGTGCTTCGACAACTGATGGATCCTCGCCATACATTTGTTGCGGAATTGGCTTTGGGACAAACTTTTCTTTTTCTTCAGCAAAACGTGTTTTCGATAATTTTTCTTCTAAGGCCGCATGCTTATCAATACGCTCTTCCACGTCTTCTGGCAACCAGCTTTTAACCTCTTGAGTCACTCGTTTCGTAATGGGTGGTTGATAGCTTGCTGCAAATGTTGTTTTATTGTTTTTAGTAGGCAATGGTGATGAACCTTTGATAGCTAAACCTTTTGTCGCCTTTTCTTTTTTTACTGGCTTTGGCTCCCAATTTTTTTCTTTAGTTGGTTCTAATTGGACTTCCTCCACTTGATTGGCTTCGTTTAATTTTTCGATTTCATCTAAGTGACGTAACTCTTCAATCTTGTTCGTCATCACTGTTTGATATTTAGTAATAATGACCGGTTCATGGTCTTCAAATATTTTTCGTTTAGGTTGAGTGGTTAATTTGACACCTTCTTTATCTGAAAAAGCTGGAAATCTAAACTGTTTACGTTCTGTAGATTCTCCCATATAAGTCAACCCCTTTCTTTAACATACCAAGTGTACCATAATTAAAGAAACAACCCTAGAAAAAAAACAACAAAAATCTGATTACTGACGATAAAAATATCGGGCAAACGAGCTTGATTTACTTGTTAAATAATCGCTCGGCAGTAATAAGACAATAAAAGTAATTAAACCACATAAAAATGAAATAAATTGGACAAAGTTATTACTTTGAGCTGATGCTCCCGTAGTTGAAAATATAACACTTAAAATGACTAACCATACAATTCCACGATTATTTAAGCCAGCATCTCGATAGCGACGAACTACCCCACTGAACATTGGAATAATAGAAACAAATGAAATAACAATCCAAAATATAAGCAGTCCAATGGCTAGGATATTAATGATAGATGGTGCACTCGCTTGCTTCACAACCGTTTCAACGCCTTCACTTACCGTTACCTCTGTTTGATTGACAGTGAAAATAACTAGTGACAAGATTATCCCCACCAAAGAGAGTGCATAGTAGCTCAATACAGGTAACCAATAGTCCCTTCTAGTTGTGCAATCACTAAAATTGACATAATTCTTATAAAAATTTTTTATAACCTGGAAATAACTCTTTTTTTTCATTTTTTGAATCTCCTTCTTTCTCTGTTTTTTTATCATACCATATTTATATGAATGTTCAACAAAAAACAAGGCCATCTTTGACCTTGTTTTCTCTCATTCTATCTTTAGTTTATCAAATTAGTTTAAGCATTTAATTTCACTTTGATGGTTCAAAATCATAAGGCGTAATGCCTTCTGCCATCCCAATCAAAGGCGATATGCTTCCTTGTGCGACTAATTTTTCTGTCAAAATATACGTGATGCTCGTATCAACATGCTTTTCGGTTGATATTGAAACTTCTTCGTTTAGTGATATCTCAGGGGCAGCGGGATTTTCTACTACCACCTCTTCAACTGTTTCTTCTTGCACTGGTTCAGTTGACACGTCTGTTTCTTCACTGCTTTCAATGTAGACGTGCGGGTCTAATTCTAAGGCTTCAACGATTCTTGGCAATAAATACGTCAAACGGTTAGTTCCTTCGTTGTCAGTTGCTTTCACAAACGCTGAGGGCTCTCCTAGCATGATTAACAGCTCTTTACTACGCGTGATACCAGTATAAAGTAAATTACGTTGGAGCATGCGTGAGTATTGATTCACCATTGGAATGATGACCATTTTAAACTCACTACCTTGCGACTTATGAATCGAACAGCAATAAGCTAATGTAATTTTGCTCCATTCATTACGACCGTACGTCACTTCATTTTGATCAAATTGAATCACTAATTCATCGACCTTGTTTTCTGAATCTTTTGCATAGATAATTCCGGTAATGACCCCCATATCACCGTTAAAGACATTAAGTTCAGGCTCATTCACAAGCTGCAACACTTTATCACCAATACGGTAAACTTTATCATTCCACTTCACTTCTTTACGTGAACCATTTGGATTAGCATTAAAGATTTCTTGCATCATCGCGTTAATGTTGTCAATCCCTGCCACTCCGCGATACATCGGTGCCAAGACTTGAATATCTTGAGCAGTAAAACCTTTCGTCTGAGCTTTTGTCACTATTTGACGAATAATCGGCTCGATTTGAACCGCGTTACATGAGAAAAACGAGCGGTCTGGTTGATTCTTAGTTAAATCAGCAGGTAATTTACCGTTTTTAATTCCATGGGCTAACGAAATAATCGTTGAGCCATCCCCTTGACGATAAATATCAGTCAATTCGCAACTTGGAATCTCCGAGACTTGTAAGAAGTCATGCAACACTTGACCGGGACCAACCGACGGCAATTGATCCTTATCGCCTACAAAAATGACTTGCATATTCGTTGGAATAGCCTTTAGTAACATATTGGCTAACCATGTATCCACCATCGACATCTCGTCAACAATTAACAAGCCACCTTCTAATTTCTCAATCTCTTCAATATTAATTTTTTCACCAGCATTCAGGCCTAGTAAACGATGAATCGTACTTGCTGGTAAACCTGTCGTTTCATTCATGCGCTTCGCAGCTCTACCTGTTGGTGCGGCTAACAAAATAGGAAAGACTTCGTTATGATAGTCATTGATATCTAGCGATAAATCATTTAAGCCTGCAAATAACGAAACAATACCATTAATAACCGTTGTCTTCCCAGTACCCGGTCCACCCGTTAAAACAAACAAAGGCGAGCGGATGGCTTCTTTTAACGCCAAAATTTGCGAATCTCCGTAACGCATTTTATTTTGTTTTTCCAGTTGCTCAATAATGGTATCGATAGCTTCCTCTTCGTATCTGATCCGCTTTTTACGAGACAACAAACGTTTAATGGAAGTCGCGATGCCGTATTCTGAGAAATACAAACTATTTTCAAATAACTTTGTGCCTTCTTGTTGAATTTTTGCCTCATCCACTAACTGAATAATTTGATCTGCCACTAAATTAGGCGTGATTTCAACAGGGCGGCTCGTTTCTAATAAATTAATGGTGCGTTCCAACAATACTTCGGCTTCTTGATACGTATTGCCATCATTGAGTGAGCTTTGAAGCAACTCAAATTGAATGGCGGCTTGGATTCGTGGCGCAGAGGTTGCTTCAATCCCAATATTTTCCGCTAATTGGTCCGCTTTTTTAAAGCCAATCCCTTCTATGTCTTCACAGAGACGATACGGATTTTCTTGAATCAGCTCTAGCGTTTCCCCTTTATACTTTTGATAAATTGCCATTGAAAGCTGGCTACCAAAACCGTAATCATGAAGCGAAACAATCACCTGCTCCATCCCGTAATTTTCACGGACACCCTCTGTTAAGACTTGTTGGCGTTTTTTGGTCATACCATCTACTTCAAGTAAACGCTCAGGTTCATTCATAATAATATCGATGACTTTATCACCTAGCGTTTCGACAATTTTTTCGGCAGTTTTATGACCAATGCCTGGGAATTTGTCGCTTGATAAATACTCAACTAGTCCATTTTCTGTCGTAGGTTGAATTTTTTTATACGTTTCAACTTGAAATTGTTTGCCGTATTTGGGATGATCGACTAGGTGCCCAATAAATTGATAGGTCTCGCCTTCAATCATGTCACCAAAACTCCCAGTCACGACGATTTCTAACTCTTCATACGGCGTATTCGTTTCTTCCACGCCAATCAACATTACCTTGTAAAAATTACTTGGATTTTGGAAAAAAATGGCAATCAATGAGCCAGTAATATAAAGTGCTTCTGTTTCCATTTCTTCCCTCCTTGGTCTATTCCTTATTTTCTCTATGTTTCATCTTAAGCTTTTTTTCCCAATTAAACAAGAAAAAACAGCGACCATTTCAGCCACTGTCTTCCTATACTATTCAAGTGTTTTCAAAAATGCAAGCGCGTCTTCAACATTTTTAACCGGGATGATTTTTATCTTTGTTTTAATTTTTTCAGCTGTTTCTTTAGCGACTTGATAATTGTTTTTTAACTCTGGATTTTCTTTTAAGACTTCATCAGAATAATCCTCACTTGGTGCAAAAAAGAATTCTGCTCCCGCTTTGTCAGCCGCCACAATTTTCTTATCAATGCCACCAATCATGCCGACATCGCCATTACTACGAATTTCACCTGTCCCAGCAATCACGTGACCATTTCGAAGTGATTTATCTATTAGGCCTTCATAAATTTCTAAGGTAAACATTAGGCCCGCCGAAGGACCACCAATACCGTCTACATCAAAATCAATGTTTCGTTCAGATTTTAAGCTTGTTTTATCAGACAGCGTAATGCCAATTCCAACTTTGTTTGTTTCTTCTAATTTAATTAATTTTCCTGAGACGTTTTTTTCTTGATCATCACGTTTAATTTTTAACGTCACTGTCTCACCAAGCTTTTTATTTTTTACATAGTCCATAAATTGTTCTGACGATTCGAAGGCTTGGTCATCTACTTGATAGACCACATCACCAACTTGTAGTTTACCTTCAAAATCTGAACCCTCCACCACCGAATGGACGAAGACCCCCTCATAGACAAATTCATACGGTTCTTTAGCTAAATCAAGAGCCACTTTTTTTGCCATATTCTCAGATGAGGTCATTTGGAGTTGACCAATCACATCATATTCATCACTGTTATTATCTCCAAACAGTTCTTCCTTCGTCTCGATTTCTTGAAACTCATTGAACTTGGCTGCCAATAACGTCACTGGCGAGGCTTGACGAATGCCGACTGTGGTTAATAAATAAGCGCCAGTATTTTCATTCTTTTTACCATCGATAGTCACAAATTGTTGGACATCTTCCGCACTACCTGGCATTTCAATATAATAAGGTAATGGCAAAAATAGTCCTATCATCATGACTAAGCACGCGATAATAATACAAAAAAATAATGGTGTTTTCGATTTTCTTCGTTGATTCATCTTATTCACATAGCCCCCATTTATTTTTGTTGATATTTACTCAAGACGGCTTGATGAATATTAGTTGGTAAATAAGCCGAAACATCGCCACCAAACGTTGTGATTTCTTTAATTAGACTTGAACTAATCTGACTCAAAGCGGGTGGTGATAATAAAAATACCGTTTCAATTTCTGGAGCCAAATCATGGTTCATATGCGCGATGCTTTTCTCATACTCATAATCGGTCGTGTTACGAATACCGCGTATTAATACTGTTGCCCCTAAGTCGCGCGCTAAATTGACGGTTAAGTCAAGCTCACTTGCCATCACTTTCACATTGGGTAAATGAGCTAAAGCTGCTTGGGTCAACGTTAATTTCTCTTCTTTAGTAAATAATGACTTTTTATTTGTGTTTGTCATAATAGCAACCGTCACTTGTTCAAACATCTGGGCAGCACGTTCAACTGTATCTAAATGACCTTTCGTAAATGGATCAAAACTTCCGGGAAATAGCGCCAGTTTATTCATCAGCAACACGCTCCCTCTTATAAATCGTGATACGAGTATTCCCATATAACTGATTTTTCAAACAGGTTAACCCTTCAATCTCACCTAAATCAAACATTTTGTCTGTCTCACACACAACTTTAGCCCCTTCGGCTAATAGTCCGTTTTCCAACATAAAGTTGATTTGTTCAACAATCTTTTGATCTTTATAAGGCGGGTCAAGAAAAACTAAATCAAACACTTGTTGCTTAGCCGCAAACTCTTGTAAGGCCGCTTCAGCAGACTTTTTCATAATCGTTACGTGTTTTTCAGCTTTAACTAAGCCAACATTTTCTTTAATAATCGAGATAGCTTGAAAGTTTTTATCGATACAATAAGCATGATCACAGCCACGTGACAATGCCTCTAGTGATAAATTACCACTGCCAGCAAATAAATCTAATACAATGCCACCGTCAAAATACTGACCTAGCATATTAAACATAGCGCCTTTTATTTTATCTGAGGTTGGTCGGGTATTATCACCCGATAATGTTTTCAAACGGCGACCGCCGTATTCTCCAGCTACAATTCTCATGTTTACACTCCTATATAAAGAAGGGCTGTGACTGACGCCACAACCTTTCTGTTATTTATTGCTATAATATCCGTTACTAGCACTTACTTAGACCGGTTCTGCTAGCTTGATGGTTGTGCCTAATTCTTCGACTTCAAACCCATCATCTTGTACATCAGTTTTACTATAAGTCGTTGCAACATCTGGTCGATAAGACTTATCCACTCGGCGTACAAAATGTAGTTTTTCAATCGCTTCACTATTTTTTTCGATATCCACTTCGTCCATGTAAATGACAACATATTTCATTTTTTTAGAAATATGTTGCACTAAGCCAAATTTACGTAGTTGTCTTAGCGGACGCATCGTGTACACCCAGACCGTTAAACTACGACGTTTTTTCCACGGCAAGGTCTCTTGCACAGCAGCTTCGGTTACTCCATCAACTTGATTTACTTCCTCTAAATGATTCACTTGAATTTCATCCAACATGACAACTTCCTCCACATCCTCTTTGAGCAAACTCAAAGAACGGATTTCCTGCATCAATCTTAATATCTGGTGAGACAATTTGCGCTAACTGATATGAGACCAAATCAAGCGTTTCTTGTAAATCACTTTCACACATACGATAATTCATCACAGCTTCATCTGTATCAAGCGCACGTTTCATTTTGCGCATTGCACGACGTTTCTCTGTATAATCAGGGGCAAATTTCCCATAAGCTTCAACTTGCTCAAAGGCGTTTTTTGCTTGCACGAAATGATTGACTTTTTGCTTTATTTCTTCAGAACATTCGATAGTGATTCGATGATCCACTAATTTTGATAAGGTCGCACTTTGAGTAATAGCTTCTATTAATACTTGCGTTTTTTCTTCAACTAGAATCGTTTCTTCTGTATAAATCATTTCATCACCTCATTTAATCCAAGCTTATGGTTTTAATAATACCACGATAAAATCATCTTTAAAAGCCACCCCGATATGATTAAATGCTTCATCATCTAATGGCAATATATAAGCCAGTTCTCCGTAACCATGTATCGCCACAAAGGATGTATCATGATTTGGCATATAAATAAACGGTGATAATTCTTCACGCTTATTACTTTCCGTTAATTTTTCTAAAGCACTGAGTTCATCTTTATCTAAATAAAAGGCCCGTTCATACGTATGGTTAATTTGTTCTTCAAGCATCGTTTCATAACGTTCTTCACTCAATATTTGATCCTGGTGCTGTAAAAATTGTTGGGCGAATTTAGCAGCTAGTTGATTTAGCTCTTCATCAACCGATAATTCACTTAGCTCATGCGTTTGACGCAAAACATTTAGTAATCCGACAAAATGAGCCGCTCGCTCTTGATCGTTTATTTCTGCTAAGTTTAATAATGAATCACTCACATCTAATAAATTACCGGACAATAGCTGATAAGGCATCAACGTTAACAAATCTAAAGCTGATAAATAACGAATCGCAATCACTTCACCCGTTACTTGACTAAAATGAACCATTGCAAAAGTACCATTATCAAAAGCAATTAACGGTTGGTAATTCATATCTTCTTCACTTAATTCGATTATATAATTCTCACGTTCGTAATCAAAACTAAAATTCGAATAGATGGTCGTCATCATCGTCAAATCATCCATCCTCATACCCGTATGTAGACCATCTGTTTCGACGTTTTGACCAACAATCAGAATAGATTCGATAATATTATTCACCACAAGTACTTCATAGTAATCCTCAGACTTTTCTCCATAAGACCACCACTCTTGAGTCTGACTCACTGCACGTTTTAATCCAGGTTCACCAAATTGCTCACGAAACTTATCGGCGGTTTTACCTATCCATTTAGAATAGCCTTCTGCTGTCAGCTTGCCTTGGATAAACGTTGGCTCTTTATCGATTATTTGTTCGTTGCTTCCTTCTTTATTTTTAACGGAAGAAGAAGTTTGTGGGAAAAATACAGGTGCAGCATAGCTAATCAGTATAAACAACAGAAAAGCGATTAAAAAATCTTTGATGCGTTTCATATCTCTCCCTCATTTCTTCTTCGTTTAATTGATTATTTAGGACTAATTTCAATTAATAAATCACCTGTTCTAATTGGTTCACCAGCTTGCGCATGAACCGCAGTAATGACACCGTCAAATGGCGCTTGTAGGCTCGTTTCCATCTTCATTGCCTCCGTAACCATTAAGGTTTGACCTTTTGTAACAGACTCGCCTTTTGTAACAAGTACCTCTAATACAGAACCTGGCATAGTTGCCCCAATATGTTGTTTATTCGTTGGTTCAGCTTTCGCTTTTAAAACAACTTGTGACTTCACATGCGTGTCATTTATAACAATTTCTCGACGTTGACCATTGAAATTAAAGAATAATGTACGGTTACCTTCTAAATCAGGTTCTCCAATTTCATCTAAGCGAACTTTGAATACTTTTCCTTTTGATAATTCAATATTAATCGTTTCATTTAGACGCATGCCATAGAAGAACGTTGGTGTATCTAAGATAGTTACTTCACCAAATTGGTCGTTCATTTTACGATAATCTAGAAAAACTTGCGGGTACATAATATAACTTAACACTTCTTCTTGCGATGGTTCATAGCCAATTAATTTAGCTAATTCCATTTTCGTTTCGTCAAAATCAATCGGTTTTGCTAAGCTACCAGGACGTACTTCAATCGATGGTTTTCCTTGTAAAATAACCTCTTTAAGTTGCGGT
The DNA here is from genome assembly GCF_005145005.1 of Vagococcus zengguangii. Lineage (NCBI taxonomy): Bacteria > Bacillati > Bacillota > Bacilli > Lactobacillales > Enterococcaceae > Vagococcus > Vagococcus zengguangii. The sequence continues at coordinate 671,803 of NZ_CP039712.1, read as the reverse complement.
GGGAAGCCTCCCGTTGGCTGTCCTAAATCACCTTGAAAGAAACTCACAACTGAATCAGGGAAACTCAAGGTATCGCCTTTTTCGTAAATTAATTCTTCAGTTAAATTGTTTTGAATCATAAATAACGCCATATCGCCGACTACTTTTGAAGAAGGTGTCACTTTCACAATATCTCCAAACATTTGGTTAACATCTGCGTAAACTTGTTTCACTTCATACCAACGATCTTCTAATCCAACCGCTTTGGCTTGTTGTTGCAAGTTAGAATATTGACCACCTGGCATTTCGTGTTGATAGACTTCCGTATGTGGTGCGTTCATGCCGTTTTCAAACGGAGCATAATAACGACGAACACTTTCCCAATAATGATTAATTTGTTGAACATTTTTCATATTAATAGCTGGCGTACGCTCACCTTCACCTAGGGCATAGTACAAACTTCCCATACTTGGTTGGCTCGTATTACCACTTAATGAGCTGATAGCCACATCGACAATATCGACACCAGCACGTGTAGCAGCTGAGTAAGTAATAATTCCATTACCACTTGTATCATGTGTATGCAAATGAATTGGTAATGAAACCTTATCTTTCAAGGCACTAATTAGATGATAGGCTGCTTGTGGTTTCAATAACCCCGCCATATCTTTTATTCCGATAATATGCGCGCCCATTTTTTCCAATTCTAAAGCCATTTCAACATAGTAATTAATATCATATTTGGTTCTCGTTGTTGATAAAACATCACCTGTGTAACAAATGGTTCCTTCGGCAATTTTCCCGTTATCTCGAACAGCTTGAATACTTTTCTCCATTTGCGGTAACCAGTTTAAGCTATCAAATATTCTGAAGACATCCACACCATTTTGAGCGGCTTGTTTAATAAATCCTTCAATCACATTGTCTGGATAGTTTTGGTAACCGACAGCATTTGAACCACGGAATAACATTTGTAACAATGTATTAGGCATTGCTTCACGAATGAGTTTCAAACGTTCCCACGGATCCTCGTTTAAGAAACGATAGGCCACATCAAACGTCGCGCCGCCCCACATCTCACTTGAAAAAAGATGCGGCATTGCTAATTCACTTTGACGAGCAATACCTACTAGATCCTTAGTACGCACACGTGTTGCTAATAAACTTTGATGAGCATCTCTAAACGTTGTATCAGTTAATAACAACGCATCTTGATTTTTGACCCACTCACTAACAGCTTCGGCACCTTGTGTATCTAAAATAGTCTTTGCCGTAACCGGAATATTTCGTGTGGATTGAATAAAGACTTCTTTAGGTTTTTCAAAGGCTGGTTTTCGCTCTTCATTAATACCAGGGAAGCCATTAATTGTCACTTCACCAATATACTTCAACATTTTATTACTGCGATCTGAAACACGTGGAAAATCAAATAACTCAGGTGTTGTATCAATAAAGGTTGTATTAAACTCACCACTTTGGAATGAGTCGTGAGCTAAGACGTTTTCTAAGAAACGGATATTCGTTTTAACACCTCGAATTCGGAATTCTTTCAAAGCACGTTGCATGGTTGAAACAGCTTTGTTGAAGGTATTCCCATATGTACATACTTTAACCAATAACGAGTCAAAATAAGGTGTAACCTCAGCACCAGCATAAGCGTTCCCAACATCTAAACGAATGCCCATTCCACCTGGTGAACGGTACGTATCAATTTTACCCGTATCTGGCATGAAGTCGTTACTTGGGTCTTCCGTTGTGATACGACATTGAATCGCCGCCCCTCTAAACGTTAAATCGGCTTGTTCAGGAATACCTATTTCAGCTAATGATTTTCCTTGAGCAATTTCGATTTGTGACACTACAATATCAATATCAGTAATCATTTCAGTAATCGTATGCTCAACTTGGACGCGCGGATTGACCTCGATAAAGTAAAACTTGTCACCCTCGACTAAAAACTCGACAGTCCCGGCATTATAATACGCCACATGTTTCATCAACTGAACGGCTGCGTCACAAATTTCTTGACGAAGTGCTAGTGGTAAAGAAATACATGGGGCAATTTCAACAACTTTTTGATGACGACGTTGAATCGAACAGTCGCGTTCAAATAAATGAACGACATTACCGTGCTCGTCACCTAAGATTTGAACTTCAATATGTTTAGGGTTTTGAATATATTTTTCAACATATACTTCATCACTACCGAAAGCTGCTTTTGCTTCACTACTTGCACGGTGGAAAGCGTCGGCTACTTCCTCTTCGGATTGCACAATTCGCATACCACGACCACCCCCACCGAGCGCTGCTTTAATCATTACCGGATAACCATAGGCTTGACCAAACGCATAGACATCATCAACTGATGTAACGGGGCCATCTGAACCTGGAATTGATTGTAAGCCGGCACTAATGGCCGCTTCTTTGGCTTTAATTTTATCACCGAACATATCTAAATGTTCCGTTGAAGGACCAATAAATTTAATTCCTTCTGCTTCACAACGCATGGCAAATGTTAGATTTTCAGATAATAAACCATAACCAGGATGAATCGCATCAGCTCCTGTTTCTTTAGCGATGCGAATAATGTCTTCGATATCTAAATAGGCATCAATCGGCTTTTTGCCTTCTCCAACTACGTAGGCTTCATCAGCTTTAAAACGGTGAATAGATTCTTCATCTTCTATCGCATAAATTCCTACAGTGGGAATACCTAATTCCGTACATGCACGGAAAATTCTAATCGCGATCTCTCCACGATTTGCTACTAACACTTTTTTCATGGCTACAGTCTCCTTTATTTAGCTAACTATAATGCTTCGATATGACGTTGATGTTTTTTTCGTAATTCATCAGCGCGAATATTTAGTGCTAATCCAACGCCAATTGATAGAGCAATAAAACTTGATCCCCCTTGACTTATAAAGGGAAATGTTACACCAGTCATGGGAATTAAACCGGTAATACCACCGACATTGATAAACGTTTGAATCAACATCATCGCACTAATTCCGATACACATCATAGAATTAAATGTACTTGTGGCACTAATTCCGACGGCTAAAATACGTAAAATTAAAAACAGCAAGATACATAAAATGATAATTGCCGCAATTAAGCCTAACTCTTCAATAATAATTGAAAAAATAAAATCTGATTCGGCAACAGGTAGGAAGCCTTTTTTCTGGATGCTATTCCCTAATCCACGTCCAAAAAGACCACCATTAAACATCGCATAATACGATTGAATCATCTGCATCCCTGAAGCGTAGGGATCGATAAATGGATTTCTAAAAACTAAGAAACGGTTAACGATATATTCTGGTAAAAAATATTTCCCAATTAACGTCACAAACTCGATAGCAATCACACTTAGTGCTACACCGCCACCCGTTACAGCGATACCGTACCAATAACTGATACCACTCGCTAATAACATAACCAATGTCAGTAAGACTACAATAGCTGCACCACCAGTATCTGGCTGTAATAGCAATAGAAAAACACTAATGCCAATCGCAATCATCGGACCAAAGAATGACTGTGTAAAGCTTCTTTGAATTTCTGCTTGACGCGAGGCTACGACATTGGATAAATACCAAATGACGATAATTTTTAAGAATTCAACCGGTTGAATTTGAACACCCGCTACAGTAATCCAACCCTTAGCTCCCCCTAACGCCGTTCCGATAATAAGCGTTAACATTAGCATCCCAATAATCGCGGCTAAACTAATATTAATGACTCGCTTGTTACGTAAAAAATCAATTTTCATGTGGTAAATGATATAAATTAAAATCAACCCGACGATAAAAAACGCCGCCTGTTTTATTCCCCCACTAAACTCATTAGCACCTGCATTAATTAAACGATAAGCAGTTGCGCTATAAACCATCACAACCCCGATGATTGACAAAGCAATGTACGGAATTAAAATTCCGTAATCTAAAAAATAACGTTTCTTTGGCTTATTTACCACTAACTACACTCCTCTATTCTTGCATTTCCTTTTGTGTTTCATAGACATCGACATAGACTTTATTTAATTCACGCTCTAAATCTGCCAAAATTAATTGTCCTTCTTCAGGGTTTAATATATTCATTTTAGTAGCAAAATCTATTTGACGACTAAAACCATACATTTGTGTATCTACCACCTCTTCAAAGGCCTTACACTGAGAGATACAAAGGTGATTACGTTGACTATTAATTAATGTTCTAATCTTATTGGCTTCATTATTCAAAACAGACAATGCTAATTGATGTTCATTTTCATTAGTCATTTTCAAGACCTCCTTTAGAATTCATCTTATTATAGCATATTTCCATGAAAATACCGGTGCTAATCCTCAATTCTATGACATAAAAACCAAAAAAAGGTGTGACTATTTAGTCACACCTTTTAATGTTATCTTCTAATTATTTTGCAGCTGCGTAACGTTTGTTAACTTCATCCCAGTTAATAACATTAAAGAATGCTTTAATGTAATCAGGACGCACGTTACTATATTTTTTGTAGTAAGCATGTTCCCAAACATCGATACCTAATACAGGTGTTTTACCTTCTGATAAAGGTGAGTCTTGGTTAGCAGTTGACATAACTTCTAATTCGCCGTTATTTACAACTAACCATGCCCATCCTGAACCGAAACGGCCAGTTGCTGCTGCAGTAAATTCTGCTTGGAAAGCTTCATAGCTACCAAATTTAGCGTCGATTGCTTCTTTAATTTCGCCAGTTGGTTCACCACCACCGTTTGGTCCCATAATTTCCCAGAAGAAAGTATGGTTGGCATGGCCACCACCGTTGTTACGTACAGCTGTTTGGATATCAGCAGGTACGTTAGCTAAGTCAGCGACTAATTCGTCGATTGATTTTTCAGCTAATTCTGGATATTTTTCGATTGCTGCGTTTAAGTTAGTAACGTATGTGTTATGGTGTTTATCGTGATGTAAATGCATCGTTAATTCATCAATATGTGGTTCTAATGCATCATATGCATATGGTAGTTCTGGTAATTGGTATGTCATGGTAGTTCCTCCTAAAAGTTTTTTTATCCTACATAAAAAAATGTATCATTTAATCACTCGTTTGACAATAGTAATGCTTAAGAGTGAATTTATTTTGTAATTTAGCTTATAAACATATACAATTATAGAATAACTATTAATTAGGAGTAATCTATCTATGAACATTTTCAAATTATTTAAGGAAGCTATATTGCATCCACAAAACCTTTTTTTGTCAAATCGTTTATCAAAAAAAGTGGTCATTCCCTATTTCTTACTTTTAACGCTTATTTTAAGTTTACCGTTAATGTTTTTAACGTTTAACCAAACAAAACAAGTAGAAAATAGTATCCAAGAAATCGTTAGACAAACACCAGCGTTCACATTTGAAGACAATCAACTTGCTACTAAAGAAGCGAGTGACAGCTTTCTTTATGAATCTGATTACCTATTGTATGTGTTTGACCCCGAAGATAAATTGACAGCTAAAGACGTTAAGGATCGCTTAGTTGGTAACCAAATTGGATTGGGTTACTTAAAAGATGAGTTAATGATTGCGGTTAATGATAATAATCCGTTTATCAGTTTGATTGGTAAAAATATTTTGACGATTAGCTACAAAAACATCGACCAAGACTATTTCAGCCAAGTCGTTTTTAAAACCGCTCAAATCGGTGCTTCTCAAAGAACTATTCTAGCGCTAACCATCCTATTATTAACATGGATCCCAACAATGATCACTTTTGCCCTATACTTACTACTCGGCACACTAATTGGTCATACATTTGAACGAGCGCGTGTGTTAGGCCTAAAGTTAAATAATTCGTACAAATTATTTATGGTAGCATCAACTTTACCCGTCATTGCCTCAACAATTCTTTCAATATTCTTTCCCTCTCTAGATTCACTGTCGTTAATCATTATGGTAACCGTAGTTATCTACGCTCATAATATTAGACAAATAAAAAAACAAATTATCAACTCTCAAGACAAAAACAACTAGCCGCAATCGCGACTAGTTATTTTTTATTCTGAATAAGTATAAATAGGTTCATCTTTTTGTTCGTCAAAATCAACCGTTAAATCGTAATCAGCAAAGAACCACTCATCTGTGCTGTCGATAAAATAAGTAATACCATTTTGTTCCATTGTGACTACCGCATCAGCAGGCTCCTCTACACGCATACCAGTTGAAAATCCAGCATGAACATTTGTCCCACCACCGTATTTACCAAAAAAGTGAACATACCCACCATTTTCAACGCCTAATTCATCACGGAACCATTTTTCTGCTTTATCTGTTACAGTAATTTTCATCTACTTTACCACACTTTCTTCAACGCTTTGTACATTAATCATAACATAGAGTGCATATTTTGACGTTTTTCGCGCTCAAAAAAAGAACCCTAAAAAAGAGTTCTTAGTTCATGATTTCATCAAAACGTTCCACGTCGACTGTCTCACCAATAACGAACAGCGTATCATTTAAGCGTACCATCTCATCAGCTGAAGGTGACACAATTAATTTTACACCCTCGCGCTTAATTGCAACGACGTTTAGTCCAAATCTTTGGCGTAAATTTAACTCAAGTAACGTACGATCAACAAATTTATGATTTTCAATACGAATTTCTGCAATCGAATATTCTTCTGATAATTCTAAATAATCTAAAATATTTTTTGAAATTAAATGATGGGCGACACGCTCTCCCATATCTCTTTCTGGATGGACAACATGGTCCGCACCAACTTTTTCCAACACTTTGGCATGATATAAATTTTGTGCTTTTGCTGTAACGCGTTTAACACCCATCTCTTTAGCCATTAATGTCACTAAAATACTCGCTTGAATATCTTCACCAATCGCAATAATTACATGATCAAAGTTACGTAAGCCTAATGAGCGCAGAGCCATCTCATCTTCAGCATTTGCAACAACCGCATGTGTAGCGATATCCATGTACTCATTTACACGGTCCTCATCACGGTCAATTGCTAATACCTCTTGACCAGTTTCAACTAAGGTCGTACAAACACTAGCACCGAAACGACCTAATCCAATAATTGCAAAACTTTGCTTCATCACTTGTTCCTCACTTTACTTTACAATTCCGTGCTTGAAGGCGTAAATCGCCGCTTGCGTACGGTCTTCTACTTCTAATTTAGATAGAATATTTGATACATGTGTTTTAACGGTTTTTAACGTAATAAATAATTCATCGGCAATTTCTTGATTACTTTTGCCTTCAGAAATAAGTAATAAGATTTCTGATTCACGGTTCGTTAATTCATCGTGTAAAACAGGGTCATTTTTTTTCGTTAAGCGTTCCATCATCATGCCAGTTACTTCTGGTTCTAAAACTCTTTCACCACGATGGGTCGAACGAATCGCATCAGCTATTTCACTAGCTGATGAAGTTTTCAATAAATAGCCCGCCGCTCCTGCTTCAATTGCAGGGTATACTTTTTCATCATCAATAAAGCTAGTCACGATAATAATTTTGGCTTCTGTCCAATCATTTAGTATTAATTTGGTCGCTTCAATGCCATCCATTTCATCCATGACTAAATCCATCAAGATAACGTCAGGTTTGTATTCAAGGGCTTTCTCATAGCCAATACGACCATTTTCGGCTTCGGCTATCACTTCGATATCATCTTGAATTGATAAATAAGATGAAACACCCAATCTAACCATTTCGTGATCATCGACAAGCATCACCTTAATCATTTATTACACTCTCCCCTACCACAGGAACCCGAATATCAATACTTGTTCCTTTATTTTTAAAACTGATAATTTTACATGTGCCCCCCATTTGGTTTACACGTTCTCGAATGTTTGTTAAGCCGTAACTTCCAACTTTCGATTGACTGGTATCAAATCCGACACCGTCATCAATTACACGTAATGATAACATTTCTTCTTGTTTTTTCATATAGACTTCTAAACGTTTCGCTTTGGCATGACGAAGTGTATTAGAAAACAACTCTTGAATAATTCTAAATAAGTTATCCTCAACCGTAGTAGGTAACGGAATATCTTGAATATCCCAGACAAGTTCGATATTAATTTTGGTTTGTAACTCTCGTAATAACTGTTCAATTCCTTTTTGTAAACTCTTGCCTTCCAAATTAATTGGACGTAAATGTAACAATAACGCACGCATTTCTGATTGTGAGGCATTGATGATGTCTTCAATCGTATCAAGCTGTTTCATTAATTTTTCATCACCTTGATTTTTCTTCGTATATTCTACTAAAGCAGATAACATCATCGAAGCCGCAAATAATTGTTGACTGACTGAATCATGTAGTTCACGAGCTAAACGATGACGTTCTGTCCGCAATATTTCCTCTTTTGATTCGCCTTCAACTAAATATGGTCGACTAGAAAGGACTTGTAACTCTTTAGACATTTCTGACATTTGTTTACGCAACGATTCAATATGAAGAGATAATTCATCTTCAAGATAACCGTCTTGTTCATCTGCAATAAACACTTGATGATCGTAATTACCACGCGCTAATTGTTCAATTTTCTCTTCAATCTCAAAATACTGTTTTCTCTGTATAAAGTATGACACAATCGTAATCACTAATGCAATTAATAACGACATTAACATCAAGAAAAAGAATAAAGGGATAATTGAGACGGACAAATCAAATAAAGCTTTCATCCACAACTTACGTCCCATTGAGGTCAGCACGATAAACGATGTAAACAATAAAATGATAAAGGTAAATAGGAAAATATAAATAAAAAGAAAGAGATAATTCGTTTTATTTTTCATATTCTTACTACCTCTACATCCCCTAGTAACGTGTTGGTCACAATTTTTACACGACGGACATTTTCATCATAATCATGACTAAATATTTTAATCGCTTCATTCTTCATCGCATAGCTTTGTTCATCAAATACTAATTTTCCACTGACTGTCGCATGTTCAACCATCACACCGACCCCCATCGGCACAATAATGCGGGTACGACCGAATCCTTTACGAATAATGATGACATTATCCTCTTTAGGAAGAATCGTGTTACCTAAATCTATAATCGTATCTCCTGAAAATACCGATAAATTAATATCATCCCATTCATAGACCGTTGAGCCAATTCGTTGATTACCAAATAACTGACGCTTAAACCTTTTGCCGTTTTTCAATTCGGGTTCCACAGATTCAACATTAATCATTTGCTTATCTTTCCAAGGAACTAAATCTAAATGTTCTAACACACTAAGACCTGACGTTTCTACACCAACTAATCCAAAGAATAATATAGCAAAAACTAACATGAACCAAATAACTGGTCCGCTTGTCAATAAACTCATCATGACGACGACGGCTCCCATAATCAACTGAAATAGATTAAAACTACTTCGACGTTGACGTTTTAAAGCAAAAACAATATTAATCACACCAAAAATCAAAAAAATTAACGCTTGGGTTTCATTTACTACTTTATATAAAACAAATAGTAGCATTAACAATTCAATTATAATAAAAATTCTCCATGAATTTTTCATCAAGCATACTCCTATTCTATGATATTCTTGCTTTATTATACCTTTTATTGCTTGATTTGTTTAGTGTAGTTAGACTGATTATCCTCTAAGACTAAAGTCCGAGGAAAACAAAAAGACGTGACTATTTGGAATCACGCCTCTTATAAACCTCGATTACTCGAGGTTTATGTTTATGAAATTTTTGTAATTTTAACTGACATGTCGCCACCAGGTGTTGAGATAACTACTTCGTCATCTAATTTTTTCCCGATTAACGCCTTAGCGATTGGTGAATCATTTGAAATTTTACCTGCAAATGGATCTGCTTCGGCACTACCAACGATTGTATATTCTTCTTCTTCGCCATCTGGTAATTCAACGAATGTCACTGTACGACCAATTGTTACTTCATCTGCCGCTACTGCATCTGCATCGATAATTTCAGCGAAACGAATCATATTTTCTAATGTTGTAATACGACCTTCAACAAACGCTTGTTCATCTTTCGCTGAATCGTATTCAGAATTTTCTGATAAGTCTCCAAAACTTCTCGCTATTTTGATACGTTCAACGATTTCTTTACGCTTAACCGTTTTTAATTCCTCTAACTCTTTTTCCAAACTTGCTTTCCCTTCAAGGGTCATTGGATAAACTTTTTCCACCATGTATTTACTAACTCCTTTATATTGCTTTCAAATTTAAATGAAAAGAAGAGCTTTTTCGATTGTCACGAAAAAGCACTTCTTTTTATGATTAAAACATTACCACTCTTTATTTGGTTTGTAAACTACTAATTGTTCAAATTATCAATATGCTCTTCTTTTAATTGCAAATGTTCTTCATATGTTTCGGCAAAATAAACTTTACCTGTTTCAACATTCGCTAAGAAATAATAATAATTATTGTCAGCAGGATTTAGAACTGCATCAATTGCATCTAGTCCAGGGTTATTAAATGGCCCCGGTCCTAACCCATCATTACGATATAAATTATAAGGTGAATCTACTTCTAAGTCTTCATAGCTCAAATGAACTTTATGCTTTTGCAAAGCATACAAGATAGTAATATCTGATTCGATTCTCATGCCAATATCTAAACGATTTAGAAAGACTTTCGCAATATTTCGTCTATCAGGAGACGTTACGCCTTCTTTTTCAACTAAAGAGGCTAATGTTAAGATCTCTTGAATTGAATGATGAGACGCATTAATCTGTTCTTGACGAGTAGTTAATACTTGATTCGTCTTATCTACCATTTCAGTAATAATATCTTTAGCTGTTTTGTCTTTATAGTAATTATACGTTGCTGGGAATAAATAGCCTTCTAAATGATAACGAACATCTTTTGCAGCTTTAGTACTTGCTAATAGTTCGGGATAAGCCTCATATAATTCTTTTAAGAACGCTTCGTCATTAGCTGTTTTGATAAACTCTTCAGCTGAAATATCGGTTGCTTCATTTACTACTTCTGCAACCTGCTCTAAGCTATAGCCTTCTGGTACACTGATTTTACCATCTGCTAAAGCAAGTGGTTCTTCCGTCCCACCTTCTTTTAATAGCGCCGCAATGTCGTCTAGCGTCATATCTGGAGACATCTGATAGAAACCACCTTTAAAATCAGTCTGATTTTCCATCTTCATATAATAGTTGAAAACTAGTCCACTTTTAATGATTTTATTTTTTTCTAAAATATTTCCAATCCCTTTATTGCTCGTTCCGATTGGAATTTCAACTTGTTTTAAAGTTGAATCATTTGCGTTTAAAGGTTGTGTACCTGTCTGCCAATAACGATAAACAGAAAAGCCTAAAATCATGGCCAATATCACTAAGGCACTTACTAACGTGATGACGATTTTTCTTACCATACGATTCTCTTTTTCTCGTGCTTGTTGTCTTCTCATGCGCGTTGTTTCATCCTTTACTTCAAAATCCTCTGAAGGCTCTGATTTTTTTATTATCTCTTGATGATAGCTAGCTCTAGACTGATGTTCTTGACTCTCATTTTCACCGACACTAGCTATGATTGTTTCGTTAAATGAATGCTTATTATGGACACTTTGCGGATTCCTAATTGATTCCGGATCAAGGTGTAATTCTTTGGGTTCGATTTTATCAGTCATTTATATCCCCCTTTTCCCATAACTCCTCCATTATACACGAATTAATCTAAAAATACTATATTACAAAAAACGGCTAGTTTAGCTCATTTTTTTACAACTCTTTTTTTAGTAAAATCATATCATATAGTCTTAAATTATTTTCAATAATTGGTTCCGGATATGCGCAAAAAAAGTCTTTTTTTATTTCATCAAACCTAAAACCATGCGTTTGATATAGCGCTAATTGGCTAAAACTAGTGGTGCCTGTACCGATATAAAGAGCTTGATAATTCTTATTATTGGCATAGTTAATGGCATAGTTCAATAAAAAAGTGCCATGACCTTGGTGCTGAAAATCCGCTAGAATGCTAATATTTTTAATTTCTAATGATGCTTTACCTTTTGTAGACATTGGTGAAAGTATCATTATCCCGACCAATTGATTCTCTATTGTTAATTCTAAAATCAGACCTTTTGCTACATAGTCTTGTACTAACGCGGTATTAGGATCTGCATCTAATAGCAACTCATAACGGATAGGTCTTAATTGTTGAGGAGTTAACCTGTTTATTTCTCTTTTGTTCATAATTAGCCTCTTTAATCCTGTTTACTACTATCTTATCATAGGCCGGTTACATCTGACTTATTTTTTTATAAAAAAAACAACCTATAGTCATATTTTACTATTGAAAACAGTATAACAATACGCTATACTATCAAATTGTAGGCAGTCTTTTTTGCCGCCTTAGCTCAGTTGGTAGAGCACCACCATGGTAAGGTGGGGGTCGCCGGTTCAAGCCCGGCAGGTGGCTTCATTATAACGTAACCAATTTGTTAGTATTCTAGCAAATTGGTTTTTTTGTCCTCTAATCACCTTTTGATTATGAATTAAAGTGCCTTTTCTAAACCAAATCATTTTCCCTTTTCAGTTGATAAAGCTATAATATACATATAAAGAAAGCGTTTAAAAAACTAAAGGGAGTGAATTTATTGAAAAACTTTATCATTGAGCCTTCTTTTTGGGAAATTTTTCCTGATGCAGAAATTTATTTCTTACATTTACCCATTATAGATAATCACCACGATAACACCAAAGAAGCTTATCTTAATGAGCTTCTAAAAAAAGCGACACAAGAGGCCCAATACTTCTTACCTGATGAAAATTTTAGTCAAAATGATGTTATTCAAGAATGGCGGCAAGCCTTTTCTAAATTTAAAACTAAAAAAGGTGCGCGTTCATCCATTGAAGCCCTTCTAAAACGTGCAAATCAAGGTCATGAATTCCAATCTATTAATCCGCTTGTCGATCTTTATAACAGTATCTCACTAAAATATGCCGTACCATGCGGCGGGGAAGACTTTGATAAAATTGCTGGTGACTTCCATTTAGGAAAAGCTCAAGGTGGGGAACCCTTCTTTCCATTAGGTGCTGATACTGATGCACCGGCTTTACCAGAGGAAATTATTTATTACGATGATGATGGCGCCATTTGTCGCTGTCTAAATTGGCGTGAGGCTCAGCGTACAATGCTAACCGAAGAAACGACTGAGGCCATTCTTGTCATTGAAGCAATTAACGACTCACAACGTTCTAGAGCAAAAGAAGCCATTAATGAGCTTAAACAATTGAGTGACCATTACTTTAATATTTCAAATAGTAGCATTTTTTCATTAACTCAATCATCACCTAAGCATTCTATTGATTAAATTGCGCTATTCTATGGAATAAACAACATTAAGGAGGCATTATTATGACAATAGAAAGACATTATAATACCATTATCGTAGGAATTGATGGTTCAGAAAGTTCACACATTGCGTTTAAAGAAGCCGTTTCAATTGCAAAAATGTACCACGCAAAATTATTTGCTATCCATGTCATTAACAATATCGCTAATTACCTACCTGAAGACGCTTTAAACGCGCTTACTACCGAGGCAGAAGAGAACCTAGCCAATTTAAAAGAACAAGCAGAAAATAACGAGTTTAATGATGTCTTTACGCTAGTAGTAGAAGGCTCACCAAAAAAAATGCTGTCCTTAACCTTACCAACCGACTTAAAAGCCGATTTAATCGTTTTAGGCGCTACTGGTAAACATATGATTAGCGAAAGTGTGCTAGGTTCAATTGCACACTATGCAAGCTCAAACGCTCATTGTAGCGTGTTAATTGTTCGTCAATAATACACAAAAAAGCTTAGAGGAAAATTTCCTCTAAGCTTTTTAATTTATCTTAATCTTCGTTTACATTTAGAGCGTCTTCGGCAGCCATTTTAGCTTCGATATCGCTAATGCTATAAACGTTTTCGCTTGCTACTCCAACTTCTTTAGGCTCCATGTTACGGTATTTAGCCATACCTGTACCGGCAGGAATAATCTTACCGATGATAACATTTTCTTTCAATCCTAATAAAGTATCGCGTTTTCCGCGGATAGCAGCATCTGTTAACACACGTGTTGTTTCCTGGAATGACGCAGCTGATAAGAAACTGTTCGTTTCAATAGAAGCTTTCGTAATACCCATTAACACTGGACGTGCAGTCGCAGGAATACCACCTGAGATTAATGTTTGGTAGTTGCTTGCTTTGAAGTCCGCAATATCAACTAACGTACCAGGTAAGATATCAGTATCACCTGGATCCATTACACGAACTTTACGTAACATTTGTCGAACCATTACCTCTACGTGTTTGTCGCCAATTTCTACCCCTTGCATACGGTATACTTTTTGTACTTCACCTAATAGGTAAGTTCCAACTGAAATAACGTCGCGAACTTGTAATAATTGTTTTGGCTCAATTGAACCGTACATTAACGCATCACCACGATGAATTTCATCGCCCTCTTGAACTTTAAGTTTCGCAGTATAAGGGACAGTGTATGTTCTTGTATCTGTTTTACCAGTTACGGTGATTTCACGAGTACGTGTTGCTGGGTCTTCGCTAATTTCAGAAACAATACCTGTTACTTCAGTAATAACAGCTTGTCCTTTAGGGTTACGTGCTTCAAAGATCTCTTGGATACGAGGTAAACCTTGAGTGATATCATCACCGGCTACCCCACCGGTATGGAACGTACGCATTGTTAACTGAGTACCTGGCTCACCGATTGATTGGGCTGCAATAGTACCTACTGCTTCACCAACTTCAACTTCAGAACCAGTTGCCATGTTACGTCCGTAACATTTTTTACATACACCATGCGATGTATTACATGCAAAGACTGAACGGATGGTTAATTTTTCAATACCAGCTTCCATGATTGCTTTTGTTCTATCTTCGTCAATTAATTCACCTTTAGCCACTAACACTTCGCCAGTTTCTGGATGAATAACAGTCTTATGAGCATAACGACCTAACATACGCTCATCTAACGGTTCAATAATTTCATTACCTTCACGAATCGCTGAGATTTCTAAACCACGGTCAGTTCCACAGTCAGATTCACGAATAACAACATCTTGTGCTACGTCTACTAAACGACGAGTTAAGTAACCTGAATCGGCAGTCTTCAAGGCTGTATCGGTCATCCCTTTACGAGCACCATGGGTAGAGATAAACATCTCTAAAACGGATAATCCTTCACGGAAGTTAGAAACGATTGGTAATTCCATGATACGTCCACTTGGAGCGGCCATCAATCCACGCATACCCGCTAACTGCGTAAAGTTAGAGATATTACCACGGGCACCCGAGTCACTCATCATGAAGATTGGGTTACGGTCATCTAAAGTTTCCATCAGTTTCTTCTGAATTTCATCTTTAACTTTGTTCCACACACCAATTACGCGTTCATAACGTTCGTCATCTGTGATTAAACCACGACGGAATTGTTTTGTAACATTTTCAACTTGTTTGTGTGCTTCATCAATCATCGCTGCTTTTTCTTGTAATTTAGAAATGTCCGCAGCTCCTACTGTAATACCAGCATGTGTTGAATGAGTGTAACCTAAGTCCTTCATTCTATCTAACATACGTGATGTTTCAGTAATTTTGAAACGTTTGAAGACTTCAGCGATAATGTTACCTAAATGTTTTTTCTTGAATGGTAAGATAATTTCTTGTGCTTCGATAGCCGCTTTAATATCCGTACCTGGTTCAACAAAGTATTTATTTGGTGTTTCAACGACTAAGTTATAGTCAGTTGGTTCATTTAAGTATGGGAATTCTTTTGGCATAATTTCGTTGAACATGATTTTACCAACTGTTGTTAATAAAATACGATCTTTTTGCCATTCAGTAAATGGTTTGTCTTTAAGTGCTGATGTTTGTAAACCAACTCGTGTATGTAAATGCACATAACCATTCTTATAAGCTAAGATAGCTTCGTTCAAGTCACGGAATACCATTCCTTCACCTTCACGACCCGCTTCTTCCATTGTTAAGTAGTAGTTACCTAATACCATATCCTGAGACGGTGTAACAACTGGTTTACCATCTTTAGGGTTCAAGATATTTTGAGCCGCTAACATTAACAAACGAGCTTCTGCTTGCGCTTCATCGTTCAATGGAACGTGAACCGCCATTTGGTCTCCATCGAAATCGGCATTGTAGGCTTCACATACTAATGGGTGAAGACGAATAGCACGACCTTCAACTAAGACAGGTTCGAACGCTTGGATACCAAGTCTATGTAGAGTAGGTGCGCGGTTAAGTAAAACTGGATGTTCTCTAATAACATCTTCTAATACATCCCACACATCATCTTCTAAACGTTCGATTTTACGTTTAGCATTCTTAATGTTGCTTGCTAATTCACGTTGGACTAATTCACGCATTACGAATGGTTTAAATAATTCAATCGCCATTTCTTTTGGAAGACCACATTGGTACATCTTTAAGAATGGACCTACGACGATAACCGAACGACCAGAATAGTCAACACGTTTACCTAATAAGTTTTGACGGAAACGACCTTGTTTCCCTTTCAACATGTGAGAAAGAGATTTCAATGGGCGGTTACCAGGTCCAACAACTGGACGGCCACGACGACCATTATCGATTAAAGCGTCCACCGCTTCTTGTAGCATACGTTTTTCGTTTTGAACGATAATGTTTGGCGCCATTAAATCTAATAAGCGTTTCAAACGGTTATTACGGTTAATCACACGACGATATAAATCATTCAAGTCACTAGCCGCAAAACGTCCACCTTCTAATTGAACCATTGGACGTAAATCTGGAGGAATAACCGGGATTACATTCATAATCATCCATGCAGGATTGTTTCCTGATTGACGGAATGCTTCTAAAATATCTAGACGACGAACGGCACGCGTACGTTTTTGACCTGAAGCAGTTTTCAACTCTTCTTTAAGTTCTGCTACTTCTTTTTCTAAATCAACATTTTCAAGCAAGGTTTGAATCGCTTCTGCACCCATAGCAGCTTGGAAAGATTGACCGTATTGTTGACGTTTTTCGCGGTATTCGCGTTCTGTTAATAATTGTTTTTTCTCTAATGTTGTATCACCAGGCTCCGTAACAACGTATGAAGCAAAGTAGATAACTTCTTCTAACGCACGTGGGCTCATATCTAAGATTAGACCCATACGACTTGGAATACCTTTAAAGTACCAGATGTGAGAAACAGGAGCTGCTAACTCGATATGCGCCATTCTTTCACGACGTACTTTTGAGCGCGTTACTTCTACTCCACAACGGTCACAGACGATTCCTTTATAACGGATACGTTTGTACTTACCGCAAGCACATTCCCAGTCCTTGCTAGGACCGAAAATGCGTTCGCAGAATAAACCGTCACGTTCAGGTTTTAATGTACGATAATTTATTGTTTCAGGTTTTTTAACCTCACCATAAGACCAGCTTCTAATTTTTTCTGGAGAAGCTAAACCAATTTGCATACTTTCGAATTTATTTACATCGATCAAAAGGTGTTCCCTCCATTTCCTTCTTTAAAACACAGCACAATACAATTTGTTTGAACTAGTCTTTTTTCTCAGCATTTTTTTCAGCGTGCTCTTGAGCATACTTAGTTAATGCATCAACTGTAATCATGTCGTCTTCATCGTCGTCCATGTCGCGAAGTTCAATTTCTTGATCTTCAGCATCAAGTACACGCATATCTAGACCTAATGATTGTAATTCTTTCACTAATACGCGGAATGATTCAGGAACACCAGGTTTTGGAATTGGCTCTCCTTTAACAATCGCTTCATATGTTTTCACACGTCCAACAACGTCATCAGACTTGTAAGTTAAGATTTCTTGTAATGTGTAAGCCGCACCGTAAGCTTCAAGTGCCCAAACCTCCATCTCACCAAAACGTTGTCCACCAAATTGAGCTTTACCTCCAAGTGGTTGTTGCGTTACTAATGAGTAAGGTCCAGTAGAACGAGCATGTAACTTGTCATCAACCATATGAGCAAGTTTCAGCATGTACATCACACCAACAGAGATACGGTTATCGAAGGCTTCACCTGTACGTCCATCATAAAGAACTGTCTTAGCATCAGATGCCATTCCAGCTTCTTTAACTGTTTCCCAAACATCTTCTTCCGAAGCTCCATCAAATACTGGTGTTGCAACGTGGATGCCTAATTGACGAGCAGCCATACCTAAATGTAACTCTAATACCTGACCGATGTTCATACGTGACGGTACCCCTAATGGATTCAACATGATATCCACAGGTGTTCCATCTGGTAAGAATGGCATATCTTCTTCCGGCATAATTCGAGAAACTACCCCTTTATTACCGTGACGTCCGGCCATCTTATCCCCTTCATGGATTTTACGTTTTTGTACAATGTAAACACGTACTAACATGTTAACGCCAGGTGATAATTCGTCGCCACCTTCGCGTGTAAAGATTTTAACATCGTGAACGATACCGCCACCACCATGTGGTACACGTAATGAAGTATCACGAACTTCACGAGCTTTTTCACCGAAGATTGCATGTAATAAACGCTCTTCAGCTGATAATTCAGTTACCCCTTTAGGTGTTACTTTACCAACTAAGATATCTCCATCGACAACTTCAGCACCAATACGGATAATACCCATTTCGTCAAGGTTTTTAAGTGCATCTTCCCCAACGTTTGGAATTTCACGAGTAATTTCCTCAGGTCCAAGTTTAGTATCACGTGCTTCTGATTCGTATTCTTCAATATGAATCGATGTGTACACGTCATCTTTGACTAAACGACGGCTCATGATGATTGCATCCTCGTAGTTGTAACCTTCCCATGTCATGAAGGCAACTAAAACGTTTTGACCTAAAGCCATTTCGCCTTCTTCCATAGATGGTCCATCTGCTAATGTATCACCAGCATCAATCACTTCACCTAATTTAACGATTGGGCGTTGGTTGTAACACATACCTGCGTTTGAACGACGGAATTTTGTAACAGCATATTTATCTAAAGTACCGTTTGAACGACGAACACGAATTTCATTCGCATCAACAAATTCAACGACACCATCATGTTTTGCTACTAAAGCTGAACCTGAGTCATGGGCTGCTTTATATTCCATACCTGTACCAACGAATGGCGCACGTGGTTGGATTAAAGGAACCGCCTGACGCTGCATGTTCGCACCCATTAAGGCACGGTTAGAGTCATCGTTTTCCAAGAAAGGAATACATGATGTCGCAACCGCAACTACCTGTTTAGGAGAAACGTCCATGTAGTCAACTTTTTCAATTGAAACTTCTAAGTTATCACTTTGGATACGAGCCATTACAACATCGTTTACGAATGAGCCGTCTTCATTTAATGGTGAGTTCGCTTGCGCTACCATGTAATGATCTTCTTCATCCGCTGTTAAGTAATCAATTTGATCGGTTACTTTACCAGTTTTACGGTCAACACGACGATATGGTGTTTCGATGAAACCATATTTGTTGATTTTCGCATAACTTGACAAACTATTGATTAACCCGATATTTGGTCCCTCAGGCGTTTCAATCGGACACATACGACCATAGTGAGAATAGTGAACGTCTCGGACTTCATAACCAGCACGGTCACGAGTCAAACCACCAGGCCCTAAGGCAGATAGACGACGTTTATGTGTTAACTCACCAAGTGGGTTAGTTTGGTCCATGAACTGTGATAACTGAGAAGAACCAAAGAATTCTTTAATCGCAGCTACGACTGGACGAATGTTAATTAATTGTTGTGGTGTTAATGTGTCTGTATCTTGAATAGACATACGTTCACGTACCACACGCTCCATACGAGCTAAACCAATACGGAATTGGTTTTGTAATAATTCACCAACGGCACGAATACGACGGTTACCTAAATGGTCGATATCATCTGTTTGACCAACGCCTTCTTGTAAATTAAAGAAGTAGTTGATTTCAGCAATAATGTCAGCAGGTGTGATAACGCGTGTTTCATCTCCAATTTGACCGTTACCAATCACGTTAATCACGCGATCTGGGTCTTTAGGTGAGACTACTTTAATAACTTGAATCGTCATCGGATCAGTAATAACGCCATCTTCAGTTGGATAGTATGTTACGTTGTTTAAACCTTTATCTAAATGAGGTGCTAAATCAGCCATCACTTCATGTGTGATTTCAGTACCTTTTTCAACGATAATTTCACCAGTTTCAGCATCAACTAATGTTTCAGCTAACACTTGGTTTAATAAGCGTGTTTTTAAGCTTAGTTTTTTGTTTACTTTGTAACGACCTACAGCAGCTAAATCATAGCGTTTTGGGTCGAAGAAGCGAGTGTATAACAGACTACGAGAGCTGTCAGCTGTTTTGGGCTCACCTGGACGTAAACGTTCGTAAATGTCTTTTAATCCTTCTTCAGCACGAGAGTCTGAAGCGTTTTTGTGAATATCTTTTTCAATTGTTAAACGTAAGCTTTCGTTATCGCCTAACATTTCTAAGATAGTGTCATCAGAACCGTAACCTAGGGCACGAATTAAAACAGTTAAAGGAATTTTACGTGTACGGTCAATACGTACATAAGAAATATCTTTAGCATCTGTTTCTAATTCTAACCAAGCACCACGGTTAGGAATAACTGTTGTCCCAAAGCTTTCGCGACCATTTTTGTCTAATTTACTATGGTAGTATACACCTGGAGAACGAACTAACTGAGAAACGATAACACGTTCAGCACCATTGATGATGAATGTTCCCATTTCAGTCATTAGAGGGAAATCACCAAAGAATACTTCTTGTGATTTGATTTCGCCAGTTGCTTTGTTGTCTAATCGTAAGGTTACGTGAATAGGTGCAGAGTAGTTTGCGTCATGCGAACGAGCTTCTTCTACAGTATATTTTGGTTCTTTAAGTTCATATCCTACAAATTCTAACGATAATTTATCGCTAAAATCTTTAATAGGTAAGATATCCTCAAACATTTCTTTCAGTCCTTCTTTTAAGAACCATTCGTAAGAGTCTGTTTGAATTTCAATTAAATTTGGTAATTCTAGTACTTCACTGATCCTTGCGAAACTTCTTCTTTCGCGATGTTTTCCGTATTTTACTACGTGTCCAGCCAAGCTCTTCACCCCTTCTGTTTATTCCAAAACACCTAATGTTACAAAAACATTACAAATGTTAAGTTTATATTAATCCGTCATAGTTAGCCTAATTTAGGCAAAAAAAAACCAAAAATAGATCTTTATCTCATTTTTTTGTGAGTATCTATCTTTGCTTTGATATTTAGAAATGCTGAATGGACAATATTTCACCCAGCCTCCTGCTATTTTTAAAGCTAACATACGCGCCTATATATAGTATTATATTCCCGTTTTATTGTCAAGTAAATTCCGCTTATCAGAAATGTTTTCACTTTATTCACAAACAAAAAAATTGGTCCCAAAAAGGCACCAATTTTTTTGTGATGATACATAGCTACTCACCTAATATCAGACTAGGTGTCGCATTCAAATACATATCTGCTGTTTGTTCTTTGCTAATAGCTGCAAAGGCGGCTGAACCGATCATCGCAGCGTTATCTCCACACAACTTTAGTGGCGGGAATATCACCTTAACGTCTGGTAATTGCTGTTGCATCGTTTCCGTCATCGCATTTCTTAACCCTTGATTGGCAGCCACGCCACCTGCAACAATTAACTGCTTCACCTCAAAGTTTTGACAAGCACGAACTGTTTTATTCACTAAAACTTCTACGACACTTGCTTGAAAACTAGCTGCTAAATCAACCTTAGATAGTTCCTCACCTTTTTGTTCCGCATTATGAACACGATTAATAAACGAGCTCTTTAGCCCACTAAAACTAAAGTCATAATGATCTTCTTTAATCATCGCACGTGGAAAATGATAAACATCTTGTCCAATATGTGCCATTTCATCAATTTCTTTACCACTTGGGTATTTCAGGCCTAAAACACGCCCTACTTTGTCATAAGCTTCGCCAGCTGCGTCATCGCGTGTCTCACCGATAATTTCAAACTCGCCATCTGCTGGCATATAAACTAATTCCGTGTGGCCACCACTAACTAGTAACGCCATTAATGGAAACTGCATTTCTTCGACAAAACGCGCCGCATAAATATGGCCTGCCATGTGATTCACAGGAATTAATGGTAAGCCATTAGCAAAGGCAAACGCTTTGGCCGCACTTAAGCCAATTAACAGAGCACCCACTAATCCCGGCCCTTCTGTTACCGCAACAGCACTCAACTCCTCGACCGTTACCTTAGCTTCTACAAGTGCTTCATCTAAACACGAAATAATTTGCTCCACATGGTGACGACTTGCGACTTCAGGAACTACCCCTCCGAAACGTTGGTGGGACAACACTTGTGACGCTACAATATTAGATAATATTTTATTACCGTCTTCGACCACCGCAACACTCGTTTCATCACAGCTCGATTCAATCGCTAAAACTAGACGACGCTCTTTCGTAAATATTTCCATAAAAAGACCTCATTTCAATTCCTTCATTAATATCAAGCCGTTTTCTAACGGATGGTGATAGTAATTTTTTCTAGTACTTACTTCAACAAACCCTTGCTTCTGATAAAAAGCCCGTGCGAGTTGATTGCTTTCTCTGACTTCTAAAAAAATTTGCGCGACAGCTTGTGCTCCTAATTCAGTATCTAAACGCATCATTAACTGTCTACCCAGTCCTTGACCTTTATAAGCTGTCGCAATTGCTAGATTGTAAATTTCAGCTTCATCAAATAGCACCCGATACTGAAGATAACCGATTAGCTCATCATCAGCATTTTTTTCAAGTAACCACGAGGAAGAACCTTGTTCTAGATCCTCCACAAATTGTTGTAACGTCCACGGTGAACCATATTGAAAACTCTGTTGACTCACTTGCCACAAAGCGTGTGCGAGTTGTTGATTAGTCACTATGTCCACCTACCACTTCTTTGGTTAAAACCATCAAATACGCGTCTTCGCCATCACGATAATAGCTGTTTTTCGTCGTTGATAATTTGAATCCCAAAGATTTGTATAAACGCTGAGCTTTTTCATTACTTGCCCGAACTTCAAGCGTAATACTTGTCACTTGGTACCCTTCAGCAAACGCCAATAATTGTGTTATTAGCTCACTTCCAATTCCATTGCCTTGTAGCTCAGGTAAAACAGCCAAATTCGTTACGTGCGCATGACTTTCTTCAATACGAATACCACCAAATCCAACCAATTGACCTTGGCAATCAGCCACTAAATAATGAACGGGATGCTTACCATTTAATTCCGCTAAAAAGGCATAACGACTCCACGCTGCCCGGTCTGGGTAAACCGTCTTCTGAATAGCTTGTAACGTTTTGATTTCATCAAGGCGTACTGAACGATACGTAATGTGTGTTAACGCCGCAACCGTATCTTGAATCATAAAATGATCTTGTTTGATGACACGTTTAACCGTTTTTAGTAGATCAGACTTTTTCCACATAATCTTCCCTCAATACTGGATTAGTTTCTAACCATTTCTCTTCAGCTTCTACCAATTTTAGATACGTTGGAACAAGGCTTGAAGGATTCTCTAATTCTGTTGCATGATAGCCCATTTTGCCAAGAAAGGCGCTATTTAATACAGGATTTAACTCAAGCTGATAATTGGTTAATTCACTTGATGCGATAACTTGTGCTAGCCCTTCAGATAATTCCCCCACAAATATAATTGTTCCTGCTTCATTTTGCAGTTGTGCTACTAAAGTGGCTAGATCAATATGCTGATCATCCTTAATCGCCATAAGCTCTTGGCCTTGCCATTGATAAACTCCGGCATAGACATTCCCACGACGCGCGTCAAATAAAGGCACAATTAGTCCCGGTACTTTACCCACAGACGCCGCTAAATTAGCCAAGCTAGAAATCCCCACTAATTCAGCTTGCAACGTCCACGCTAATGTTTTAGCTGTTGTCACGCCAATACGCAACCCCGTATATGAACCTGGTCCTTTCGCTACGACAATACGGTCGATTTCTTTAGGACTCATTTTTATCTGTCCTAGTAAGGTTTCAATCATCGGCATTAACGTCACGCTATGATTTTTATTAACAGACGATGAATAACTGGCTAAGACGCGTTCATCTTCTAACACCGCTAGGCTTAATGTTTGATTTGATGTATCCAAACTTAATATTTTCATTCTCAATCGAGCCTTTCCTATATATTCTGACTAATTGTAGCACATTTCTTCAAAAAAATAATTAAAATATCATTCATTAACGATTGCATTAAAGTTGTGACAAACTCCTGTGCAATGATAAAATAACATAAACCATAGAATGGAGTGTGAATGAATGATAGTGAGTGTAACACTAAATCCAACCGTTGAATTAGTTTACGATTTAGAAAGTTTAAATATAAATGGGGTAACGAGAACCAATCACGTTAATAAATTTCCAAGCGGTAAAGGCTTAAATGTATCAAGAGTCGCAACCTTAATGGGATATGACAATATTGCTACTGGTTTATTAGGTGATAATTTAAAACAAGTGGTGGAATCTTCACTAGACGAAGATGGCATGCACCATCAGTTTTTCCAAATTAGTGGGCAAACACGTAATTCGGTGGCGGTTTTACATGATGGTCAGCAAACGGAAATTTTAGAAGAGGGGCCAACTATTACTGCTGACGAAGCGAACGCTTTTATTGAACATTATGATACATTGATTGCAGATGCTCAAGTCGTGGCACTCGCAGGGAGTCTGCCACAAGGTTTAACACCGGATTATTACATCGACTTAATGCACCGCGCTCAAAAAAAGCAAGCAAAAGTTATTATTGATGCTTCTGGTAGCACCTTAAAAGAAGTCTTAGCTTCTCCTATTAATCCATTTGCGATTAAACCTAACCTTGACGAAATCCAAGAATTATCTGGACAAACCATTGACACTCGTGACTATCAAGCCATTATTCAACTACTTGATGACGCCATTTTTGAAGGCATTGAATTAATCGTTATCTCAATGGGCGCTGATGGAGCGTTTGTAAAATACGGACAGCGTTACTTTAAAGCTAGTGTCCCTTCGATTGAAGTCGAAAACGCTGTTGGTAGCGGTGACTCAACGGTTGCTGGTATCGCTATTGCACTCGACCAAAACGAAGACATCGAAACATTGATTAAACGCGCGATGACGTTAGGAACGCTTAATGCATTAGAAAAACGAACAGGTTATGTTACCAAAGAAAATTATCCTAAATACTTTGATCAAACAACTGTAACTGAAATAAAGAGAACTTAGCCGCGGCTAAGTTCTCTTTTTTTGTTATTTAGTTAATAATGAGGTTGCCGCTTCATCTGCAATAATAATCACATCTTGATGGCGTTGTAGCACACTACTTGGTACATCTTCAGTAATTGGACCTTCAATTGTATTTTTAATCGCTTCAGCTTTTTTCTCGCCATAAGCTAGTAAAATAATTTTTTTAGCGGCCATAATTGATTTAATTCCCATTGAAATCGCATGTGTTGGTACATCTTCAATTTTTTCAAAGTTACGGCTGTTCGCTTCAATTGTTGATTCAGTTAATGCTACTTTCTGAGTCCCAGCTTCAAATGAAGAACCAGGTTCATTAAACCCAATATGCGCATTTTCACCGATTCCTAAAATTTGAATATCAACTGGATGAGCTTTTAAAACTTCATCATAACGTTGGCACTCCGCTTCAACGTCTGTCGCTAAACCATCTGGTAAAAAATTTTCTTTAAATGGTTTGACATTAAATAAATGTTCATGCATAAAATAATCATAGCTTTGATCATCAGATTTCGCTAAACCAATATATTCATCTAAGTTAACGGATGTAACTTCTGAAAAGTCTAAATCACTTTTAACAATTTCTTCATAAAAAGTAATTGGTGTGCTACCTGTAGCTAACCCTAATACGTTCACACGATTTGCTTGCATTTCTTCATTTAAAATTTCGAACGCTTTTTTTCCACCTTCAAATTGATCTTTAACAGTAATTAGTTGCATTTTTCAGACCTCCATAATAAACCTTTTTGGTATAGTCCAATCATATACCATTTATAGACCAATTGCAAGATTTTCGTATATAAAAATGTTAATATTCAAAAAAAAGTGTTGTAACTTTGAAAGCTACAACACTTTTACTAATGGTTTATTCTACTGTCACACTTTTGGCTAAGTTACGTGGTTTGTCAACATCTAAGCCACGTTCTAATGTTGCGTAGTAAGCTATTAACTGTGTCGGTAACACACTGATTAATGGTGCATATAACTCATGAACATGTGGTAACACTAAGGCATCATGTTCTTGTTCTAACCCTTCCATCGAGATAATACATGTTTTAGCCCCACGGCTTTCCACTTCTTGCACATTACTTCTTGTTTGCAAGTTCGTATGAGCCGCTGTGATTAATGCAAAGACTGGTGTGTTTTCTTCAATCAAGGCAATGGTCCCGTGTTTCAATTCACCAGAAGCGAAGCCTTCACATTGAATGTATGAAATTTCTTTTAATTTTAAAGCCGCTTCAAGTGATACACAATAATCATTCCCACGACCAATATAGAAAGCATTGCGAGCTTCTAACAACATGTCATGAACGATTGTTTGTAAGTGATGGTCACTATTTAAAAAGCTGTCCATTTGGTTCGCTACTAGACTTAATTCATTCTTCAAGTTAAAGTTTTGAGCAGCTGTAATCCCTTTTTGCATACCGACTGCATTGGCTAAAATAGATAAAACCGCAATTTGAGCGGTGTAGGCTTTGGTTGAAGCAACCGCAATTTCAGGACCAGCATGTAATAACATTGTATAGTTTGCTTCACGTGATAACGTTGAACCTGCAACGTTAGTCACCGTTAAAGCTGGGTAACCTAGTTCGTTCGTTTTGACTAATACTTGACGGCTATCGGCTGTTTCTCCACTTTGGCTAATGTAGATGAACAATGGTTTTTCAGATAGTAATGGTGTATTGTAACCAAACTCGCTTGCTAAATGAACTTCAGTTGGAATACCTGCTAATTTTTCTAACATGTTTTTCCCAACTAAACCGGCATGCCAGCTAGTACCACATGCGATAATGTAAATACGATCAGCTTCTGTCACCGCTTCGACGATTGCCGGATCAACGACTACTTCGTCTTGCTCATTCACGTAGTTAGCTAAAATATTACGCATCACAGCTGGTTGTTCTTCGATTTCTTTTAACATGTAATGTTCGTAAGTGCCTAAAGCTAAATCATTAGCTGTAATTGAAAATTCAATCGCCTCACGTTCTTGTGCTTGACCAGCTAGATCTTCAATCGTAATGCCTGCTTTTGTTACGGTCACCATTTCTTTATCTTTAATTTCAACAAATTTATTGGTTAACTCGATTAAGGCTAAGGCATCAGAACACACACCATTAAAGTCTTCACCAGTTGCAACTAATAATGGGCTTTTGTTTTTAGCAACGTATAATACTTCTGGTTCTTCTTTGTCGGCTAAAGCAAACGCATATGAACCATCCACGATTGTTAGAGCTTTTTTAAACGCTTCTTTAGCTGATAAGTTTTCTTCTTCAGCGATTTTAGCGACTAAGTGAACGACCATCTCTGTGTCAGTTTCACCTTGTAACCACTCGTCTTTAATGTATTCATCTTTAATTTCTTTAAAGTTTTCAATCACGCCGTTGTGTACTAATACGAAACGACCGTTGTATGAAGTATGAGGGTGCGCGTTTTCAGTTTTTGGTTTACCGTGCGTTGCCCAACGTGTATGACCAATCCCACGGAACCCTGTCACGTCACCTGTTTTTTCGATTTCTTGACGTAAGTCGTTAATACGACCTTTTGTTTAACGGTGAAGCTTGCTGCGCCTCACATAAACACCCGCTGAGTCATAGCCTCGATATTCTAAGTGACTTAAACCGTTCACTAAACCTTCAGTAACATTTTCTAATCCAATTAATCCTACGATTCCACACATTTCTTTTCCAACTTTCATCTATAAATTTTAAAATGTGTTTCTAGTGGGTGATTTCTTTTTGTGGTTACTTTCAGTAAGTTTTGTTAGAAATCTTAGGAGTCCACTCCCCGAGAACTACCCGCCGAATTTTCGATAAGTTCCTCCTCGTCCTCTGTCTTTTCAAAACAGAGCTGGCGCTATCCAATTGGTCTACACCTATCCTCCTTCAATATTTCTTAGAAACATTAAATCATAATAAAACCAACCTTTGTCAAACCTTTCTTAAAATTGGTATAGGTCATTCTGCTGACTTCTATAATAAAAGACAGTTATTTAACCAAACTGTCTTTATTGTTTCTCTGTATTTTTTTTTTTCTATATTAAGTGTCATTGGATCAAACACAACGCTAGATGGCCGTAAACTACCACCAAAATAAGCACGTGACTTATCAAATGTTGCAGTTTCAAAATACTTGCCCCAACCATGCGTATCCGCAATATTATACGATAAATTCACAACCCAGCCTTTACTCGCTTGATATTCTAACTGATTAATTTTTCCATATTTAATATAAAATTCCTCAGGGGTTTCAAATTCTTCAAAATCGGCTGAAGAACCTGCTTCTAGATATTTTTTGTTCCCACGTGAAAGTTGTCATTTAAGTTATGCTCCAATTGCTCTTTACCATATGATTCAGGTAAATTAGCAAACTGCAACGCAATCTTAAACTCTCATCTTGTTTCTTTTCAATTCTTCAATTGTTAGCTGATATGGGTCATTTTCCGCTCCAAAAGTTTTAGGAAATTGCTCATTTAAACCAACAATTGCAAGTGCCACTAGCTCATTGGCAACCTCAATATTGACGTGTAAGTTGGCGTAATCCAACTCTAAATCAGTATCAGACATTTTATTGGGGATAATCGCACGATACGATGCGACATCTTCCGTTGCGGTAGTGTATTGTTCAACTAAAGCACCAGACAATTCTTTAGGTACAATATATTCTTGTTGCTGATCTTTCGTAAATAACTGAAAGTTTGCCCATGCTGCCCTAATCCCTGTTCCTTTAGGTTGGCTCACTTGATAATCTATTACGGAGACTTCACGACCTTTTGTCACTTTGGTAATTGTGGCTTGATATAGTCCTTGATTAGTCTAACTGTTTGGTGAACATCCATAGCTTGTCCTTTGGTCGGTAATTGTTCAAGCGAAATATCCGTCGCTAACTTACCAGAAGGGGTCTCGATTTCTAAAGGAATAGTCAGGTTTTTGGGTAAATTTTCATCGGATAAGTTGATTAAAAAATAGCCATCATAAACGTTATCCTGTTCATCATTTTGTTTCAAATCGGGGATAACTTCTCCTTTAATGGCTTGACCATTTATTTCAGGAATTTTGGGATGTAGCGTTTCGATTGATTGACCATCACTTGCTTTTTTATCGACTACTTGATAAACAATTCCAACTCTAGACGTATCATAATAAGCACCTAAGACTTGTAAGATAAAATGTTCATTTTCAACTGTGCCTAATGTGGCGCGTCTTTAGTTAATTCAGCCCCAAATGGATCGCCAAATTTCTGATAGAGTTTTCCCACACCAGGAATATCCGCTAATACTTGAGCAACAGACGGTACGATGAACCCACTAATACCAATAAAAGCTATCGCTACAGCCACAAATGATACCCATTTAATCCTTTTTTTGATTCGAAATTGCTTTGAGGTTCCTTTTGAGATACCTAATTGAATAGCTTGAGTCACCGCTTCTTCGGGTACCGTTATTGTTTCAATAGTTGATTTAATCAATTTTTCTTTCATATCCACCTTCTCCTTCTAATTGTTCTTTTAGCTGTTGACGACCACGAAATAAATTGGTCTTAATTGTTCCTTCCGGTTTGGCGAGGACTTGACTAATTTCTTTGATACTTAAATCATGATAATAGTGCAAAATCAGGACCTCTTTATAATCTGATTTCAAGTGGTTAAGGCTTTCGATAAGTGTTAATTTCGTATCTAATTGGTTATCACTTGCGACACTCTGTTCAAAAATACTAGGTGCTATTTCATCATCAAGATAGACTATTTTAGCTTTTTTTCGTTGTTGTTCCAAAGCAGTGTTAATCAAAATTCTAATTAACCATGTTTTGAAATAAGCTGGTTCTTTTAAATTTTTAATTGAGTTGAAAGCCTTATATGCCGTATCTTGCACAATATCTAAACTATCTTGTTGATTGCCGGCATATAAATAAGCGGTTCGATACAGTTGCTCTTGATGAGCGATTAATAATTCTTCGAACGCTTTAGCATGACCTCGCATCGCTTTTTTGACTAACTTTTCCATAAATTTTTTTCTCAACTTTCTAGCGCTTTATTTCGTATACACCTATTAGACTAGTATAGAGCTAAAAAAGGTTCAAAAATAGTTGCTTTTTAGAAAAAACCATAAAAAAGTCGTACAACACTTGATAGAACAAGCATCATACGACACAAAATTTTATAATCCCTTTATAGTTTAAAAAAAGACAATCCCAGCTGAGATTGTCTTCTGTTATTATTTCTTAAATTGTTCTTTACGTGTTTTACGATCCGCACGTGCTTTCGTACGATTAGTAATTTTACGTTTCTTACGTTCCTTCTTCTGTAATTGCCCATTTAATTTTTTTCTTGTAGCCCTGGTTTTACTTTTTTCTTTTCTTTTTAACCATGCCTTTAATTTTTGGATCAATCTCACAGCCGTTTGTTTTTTCACGTTTTTCACGACGGTTACGGTCATATGTGTCGACTAACTCACCTTTACGGAATTCTTTTGGTTTAAATGAAATACCCATTTTTTCCAAGTGAATAATGGCTTGCTCATCACCTGGTTCGTAAAGTGTAATTGCCGTTCCTTCTAAACCAGTTACGGCCAGTACGTCCGACACGGTGAATGAAGAATTCTAATTCTTTTGGTACTTCGGCATTGACAACGTGTGACACACCTTCAATATCGATACCACGTGCTGCTAAATCAGTTGCAACAACGTATTGGAATTCTAAGTTTTGAACTTGTTCATCACACGTTTACGTTCACGTGGAGGTAAATCTCCATGAATTTTTGCCACTTTAAGCCATTTTGTTTTAAGTAGTCCGTAATGTCATCGACACGTGATTTCGTATTTGCAAACACAATCGCTAAGTAAGGTTGACCAACAATGTAATAAATCATAAATTAATTTTATTTGAGTCTTTCCCTTTTGTAGAAATTACCAGTTATCAATCGTATCTGAAATAACCGTTTTAGATTCTACCACTTCGATTAATGGGTTTTTCCATATATTTTTTTCAAAAATGGTTTTAAGTTTTCTGGAATCGTTGCTGAGAAAACTAACATTTGTAAACTATCTGGTAACGTCCAGCGATTTGATCGACTCATTTAAGAATCCCTATCTAATGTCATATCAGCTTCATCGACAACAAAACGCCGATGCTGTATGAATTTTAACGCTTTGTTCGTTGATCATATCTAAAATACGACCGGGCGTTCCAATCACGATATGTGGTTGTTTGTTGCCTAATTTGTCAACTGACGTTGTTTATCAGTTCCCCCAACGAAAATTGAGACACGAATTTCCTCTTCGCTATATTCTGCCATCTAAACAGCTGCTTGATAAATTTGGTTCGCTAGCTCACGACTTGGGCTGTAATAACTAATTGTACCTCATCTTTAGCTACTTCTAACTTCACTCATTAAAGGTATAAGAAGGTATGAGTTTTTCCTGAACCAGTTTGTGATTGACCGACAACACTACGTCCCTTAAGAATGACGGGATTAAACGAGCTTGTACTTCCGTTGGTTCTTTAAAACCTTTTGCCTTCTATGCCTTTTTATTAAAAAGTCTGCTAAATTCATTTGATTAAATGTTCCCATACTTTTCACTCTATTTCCTTTCATTGTTCCCGTAGCATTATAGCATAAATTTGACTATAACGAAAACATTCGAGTGACTTCTTTGCAAAATCAGACACTTGGTTCGTATAATGAAAAGCAAATAATAGGAAAAGAGCTTTTGACGATGAAATTAACAATTCGAAAACGAATGATTAAAGAAATACCTGCCTTGAAGTCGTGCCTAGCGAACTTCTTCTAAACAGCTACCACTCGTCATTTTTTATCACGGTTGGCAAACGAGTAAAGAACTGCTTTTGACGCAAGCTCGCAAAATCGCTCAAAAAGGTTACCGAGTCATTTTTACCCGATGCAATGTTTCATGGAGATCGTAAAAAATGGGAACGTTCCTCGATTCCTTCTTTTACCTTTTGGACGAGTATTCAATATAATATTATGGAATTTAATGTGATTGTTGACTATTTCAAAACAATGATTGGCTTGGGGACTTTCCCGTTATTGTCGGGGGGTATTCAATGGGTGGCATTACGACCGCTGCCTTAATGCGCCAACATCCTGAGATTGCTCTAGGTACGATTATTATGGGAACACCGACGCCTAATAGTTACTTTAATCACATGCAAGCGCGCATGAAAAACGAGCGTGGGATTAAGGTGGCACCTGACTTGATTCGCCTATTAAATTGGTTACCTGACTATGATTAGGTTTAGCACCTGAAACAATTAACGGGCGACCGCTTTTCATTTGGCATGGGACAGAGGACGTTAAAATCCCGTACAGCGAACCTTTAGATTTTTACGAACAAGTTAAAGAGGCATCGTACGCTCGCAATGTTACGTTCTTAACAGGCCACAACGAAGGCCACTTAGTAACGCCTGATTTAATGGCGACAATTGCAACGTTTATTGACGAACAAACAAAAAGAACGCTCTAACGAGAGCGTTCTTTGTTTGTTTTGACTGGCAATAACATGCGTAAACCGTTTAAGATAACTAAGATGGTACTTCCTTCATGGAATACTACCCCAAACGGTAAGCTCATTTTGCCGATAAAGTTCAAGATAACTAGCAAGACAACCACTGACATTGCAAAAATAATATTTTGCATCGTAATTTTATCTAGTTTTTTAGCAACTTGGAAGGCGTAGTCAAATTTATTTAAGTCATTTTTCATTAAGACCGCATCCGCCACATCCATGGCAATATCCGTTCCTTCACCCATTGCTATCCCAACATCCGCTTCAACTAAAGCCGGGGCGTCATTAACCCCATCCCCAAGCATCGCCACCACACCATATTTAGCTTGTAATTCCTCAACAATTTTAGATTTGTTTTCTGGTAAAACATTTCCAAATACTTGATCAACCCCGACCAATTCACCAACCGCTTGACCGGTTACTTCGGAGTCCCCCGTAATCATGACAGTATGAACGCCTTGTTCCTTTAACGACTTCATTACTGGATGAGCTGCTTCATTTGGCACATCTAACATCGCAATAATGCCGACTACTTGTTCATCTATTGCAACTAGTACCACCGTTTTGCCTTCTTTAGCAAATTTTTCTTGATAGGTACAAATCTCTTCAGATACGTCGCTAAAAATAGCAGGCTTGCCAATTTGGTAATGCGCATCTTCTACATGACCAACCAAGCCTTTCCCAATTTGATTATCAATTTCAATTTCTAACAATTGAGCGTCAGGATAATGAGAAACAATCGCGTCAGCTAATGGATGATTCGCTTGTTTTTCCATTGAGACGATAACGTTAATTAGTTTCAGTTCATCAATGCCCTCAACAAAATGTGTATCGGTCACAACTGGTTTGCCGGCTGTCAAGGTACCCGTTTTGTCAAAAGCAATGGCTTTTACTTCGGCTAATTTCGATAAATACGCGCCACCTTTAAATAACACACCACGTTTAGCTAAGTTAGAAATCGCGGATAAGCTAGCTGGGACTGCACTCGCTGCTAAAGCACAAGGTGAAGCGACAGTTAGGAAGACCATGCCACGGTAGAAGCTTTCGTACCAAGACCAACCTATCACTGTGCCACCTAATAAAATAAACAACGGCACTAAGACTAAGACTAATTTTACATAACCAGGTTCTAATTTTTGAATTTTAGTGGCAGTTCGTGATTGATTGTCTTGTGCTTGATTGACCATTCTAACAATTTGAGAGAATAAAGTATCTTCGCTTGCTTTGCTCACTTCCATAATAAAAGAACCCGTACCGTTAATCGTGCTTCCAAACACTTCATCACCGACTGTTTTTTCTTTTGGCACACTTTCACCCGTAATGGCGGCTTCATCAATTGAGCTAACCCCTGAAACGATTATGCCATCCGTTGCGATTTGATCACCATTTAATACTTGTAATTTATCACCCACCTTAACTTGAGAAATCGGTACAACTTGACTATTACCCATTTTATCTAGTAAGCGCGCCTCGGTCGGATTTAATTTCATCAAATTAGTAATTTCTTTTTTACTTTTACCTTCTGCGTAGTCTTCTAAAAAATGTGAACCTGCAAAAATCAAAATTAATAATGAACCTTCAGAGAAATCTCCTATGAACATCGCACCAACGGCCGCTAATGTCATTAAGATATGGACATTCGGCGTAAACTTTCCTTTTTCTTTGGTGTGTTCAATCGTATCAACAACCCCTTCTTCAATGACGTGATACCCAGCTAGAATCATTGAGAAGGTCATTAAAATATTTTGCGTTAAACTTCTACTTTCAAAAAATAATGCCATCACAAATACAGCTAAACCAACAAAAAATAA
Source organism: Vagococcus zengguangii (assembly GCF_005145005.1). Classification (NCBI taxonomy): domain Bacteria; kingdom Bacillati; phylum Bacillota; class Bacilli; order Lactobacillales; family Enterococcaceae; genus Vagococcus; species Vagococcus zengguangii. The sequence continues at coordinate 637,190 of NZ_CP039712.1, read as the reverse complement.
AATGACTGGTAATTTCCCATGATTATGATCATGTTGACATGATGAAGTGTGGCTATGCTCCATAATAATCTCCTCCTTTACATTCATGCTAATTAAGAATGATTCTCAATACATGAACACTTATTCATACATTTATTATACCCCCATAACTATACAAATGCTAGGCTTTAGCGTTAACAGAAACGACTACGATTATCATTATCAATCAGTTTTTTATTACACAAAAAAAGACCTTGAAAATTCAAGGTCTAAAACTATAGTTTAGTATAATGTTAAGTAAGTATCGATTTCCCATTGTGTGACGCGTTCACGGTAATCTGCCCATTCTTGTTCTTTTGAGGCAATGAAGCTTTCAAAGATATGCTCTCCTAAAGCCTCTTTCATTGTGTCATCTTTTTTGAAGTCTTTTACCGCATTATGTAATGTTGAAGGTAAATCTTTAATACCTGCAGCGACACGTTCTTCTTGTGTCATCTCATAAATATTTTGATTTACTTCAGCAGGTGGCGTTAATTCACGACGAATACCGTCTAATCCAGCTTCTAATAAAGCTGCCATTGCTAAGTATGGGTTCGCTGATGGATCAACTGAACGTAATTCTAAACGTGTTGACATGCCGCGTGACGCTGGAATACGAATTAATGGTGAACGGTTACGACCACTCCAAGCCACATAAACTGGCGCTTCGTAACCAGGAACTAAACGTTTGTATGAGTTAACTAATGGGTTACATACAGCAGTATAGCTACGAGCATGCTCAATTAAACCAGCTAAAAAGTGATAAGCTGTTTGACTTAATTGACGCTCATCGCTTTCATCAAAGAACACATTTTTGCCGTTTTTAAATAATGACATGTTACAGTGCATTCCTGAACCAGCAATACCATGAATTGGTTTTGGCATAAAGGTTGCGTGCAACCCGTGTTTACGAGCGATTGTTTTTACTACTAATTTAAACGTTTGAATCTCATCACATGCTTTTAAGACATCTTCATATTTGAAGTCAATTTCATGTTGTCCAGTTGCACATTCATGATGTGATGCTTCGATTTCAAAACCTAATTTTTCTAATTCTAATACAATTTCACGACGGCAATTTTCACCTAAATCAGTTGGGGATAAATCAAAGTAACCACCATCGTCGTTAACGTTTAGCGTTGGTTTGTTATCAGCATCCAATTTGAATAGGAAGAATTCTGGTTCAGCCCCTAAATTAAACGCTGTGAAACCTAATTCTTTCATCTTACTAAGGTTACGTTTTAGATTACCTCGAGGATCGCCCGCAAATGGCTCTCCATCAGGTGTGTAAACGTCACAGATTAAACGTGCGACTTTTCCATGACTTGTCTCCCAAGGGAATACTAACCATGTATCTAAATCAGGGTATAAATACATATCACTTTCTTCAATACGTACGAAACCTTCAATTGAAGAACCATCAAACATCATTTTATTCTCTAAAACTTTGTCTAACTGGCTAATTGGCACCTCAACGTTTTTAATAACACCTAAGATGTCTGTAAACATTAGACGTAAAAAATGAACGTCTTCTTCTTTAGCTAATTGTTTAATCTCTGCAATTTTTTTATCCATTGTTGTATGTATTTCCCTTCTCGTATCTTTTTTCATTGAAAAATATAGCCAAAAACCGAACTATACCATTCTAACAAAAAACCCAAAAAGACTTATTTATCAATGATTGAAACAATCATACCACTTCATTTTTTTACTGTCAACGTAAAATCACAAATCCAAATATTTTTTTCGTTAAATATTTCTAATTATTTCGGTTCACTTGAAACATGGTCATAGCATTTTTATTTTGCTATAATTTCTCTTATGAATTTTTTTCAGAAAGTAGGGTTTCAAACGATGATAAAAGAACGCGAAAATCAATTAAAAATGGCAGAACGAGGGGCTATTGTCAGTATTATTGCTTACATTATTGTTGCCTTATGTAAATTAGTCATTGGAAATCTTACGCACTCAAAAGCTCTCTTCGCAGATGGTTTAAACAATGCGACCGATATTATCGCGTCGATTACCGTATTAATCGGCTTACGCTTGGCTAGAAAACCAGCTGACGATGATCATCGTTATGGTCATTGGAAAATGGAAAGTTTAGCGAGTTTGTTAACTTCTCTTGTCATGATTGTGGTGGGAGGTCAAGTATTTGTTGAAGCCTTAACTCATCTCTTCGCTAAGCACACTGAAGCTCCTGATAGTATTGCCGCGATTGTCGGCATCATCTCAGCTATCTTTATGTTCGGTGTTTACTTATACAATCATCGCCTTGCAAAAAAAGTCCAAAGTCATGCGCTAGATGCCGCCGCAAAAGATAATCTATCAGATGCGATTACTAGTATTGGAACCGCTGTGGCGGTATTTGCTGCTTCCTTTAATCTAATATGGATTGACCGAGTAACGGCGTTAATTATTGGCTTGGTCATTATTAAAACAGGTTTTGATATTTTTAAAGAAAGTAGTTACAGCTTATCAGATGGTTTTTCAATCGAAGAATTGCGCAAATATAAACAAGATATTTTAAAAATTGAAGGGGTTAAAGGGGTTAAAGATATAAAGGGACGTTCATACGGCGCAAATATTTTTCTAGATGTCGTTGTCTACATGGATCCTAATATTTCAGTTCAAGAAAGTCACGATATCACTGAACATATTGAAGATTTGTTATCAGACAAATATAATGTATTTGATACAGATATCCATGTCGAACCATTAGAAAAAGAAAGTGAGACGTAAGAAAATGAAAGTTGGTATTATTGGAGGCGGAATTGTCGGTAAGACGACCGCTCATTTTTTAGCAAAGACAGGCGTTGATGTGACCGTGTTTGACGCTGGAGTAGGACAAGCAACACGAGCTAGCGCGGGTATTATCTCGCCGTGGTTATCACAACGACGTAATCAGAATTGGTATCACCTAGCACGGATGGGGGCCAAACTTTACCCTAGTTTAGTAGCAGAATTAAACACGATTTCGGATGTTTCTTACCGTCAAGTCGGTAGTTTAATGTTTAAAAAAAATCCTAAAACGTTGGATAAAACTTTAGATATTGGCACTAAGCGACTAGCTGAATCACCAGAAATTGGTGAGGTAAAAAAAGTAACACCTGAGGAAATCAATCAACTTTATCCCGAATTAACAACGACGGATGAAGCCATCTATCTAAGTGGCGGGGCACGTGTCGATGGACGCGCGTTGCTTGAAGCTTTAGGTAGGAGTATTAAACAAAATGGTGGCACTATTATTCCCGAACGTGTCACAACCCTTAAAGCTATCGGTGAGAAGTGGCAACTCAGCTATCAAAATAAACAAGCTAGCTTCGACTATGTCATTTTAGCAGCGGGCCCCTGGTTAAATTCACTACTTGAGCCCCTGAATTTTGAAGTCGACGTGCGTCCACAAAAGGGCCAACTACTCGTCTTTAATCATGGTAATCTACGTTCAAATTTGCCAGTGGTCATTCCGACAGGTGAAGGCGATATTATCCCGATTGGGGCTGATAAACTCTTAATTGGTGCCACTCACGAAAATGACGAAGGCTTTGATTTATCGGTCAATCTTGAGGCAACTACTAGCATGTTTGAAAACTTGCACCATTATTTACCTGAAGTCTCCATGGCTCAACTCGAAGAAGTTCGTGTCGGGACACGTGCTTATACGTCTGACTTTCTACCATTTTTTGGGCTTGTCCCTGGAGAAAAAAACTTGCTAGTCGCAAGTGGCTTAGGTTCGTCTGGCTTAACGACTGGACCGATGATTGGCAAAATGTTGGCTCAAATCATCACACAACAACCCACTGAACTGGATATGAATCAGTACAGTCCTAGACCTTATCTTAAGAAAAAATAAACAATCCCCGTGTGGTAATCAGTTATTAGGCTAATTACCACACGGGGATTCTATTATTTAACTTTAGTAGCTAGTCTTCTTTTTTTATTCGATTACGCATAAAATAATCTTTAATTTTATCCTCAAACCGCTCTTTCGTTTCATCATCTAACTTCTCTTCTGGCTGACGCCAATTTTTAGCATCGCTTCTCAAATAGTTCGCTTGATCAAACCTAACACTAATGGTTTGACCATATTTAACGACTAAATAATGGTTCTTATCGATAGCAGGATAAACCAAGTACTGCTTATCTAGTAACGCATTGATTAGCTGATCCTCTGATAACTGGTTAAATGCTTTTTCAGGTAAATAAAATCTCAACAACGTCGGCCGATTATCTTGTTTACTTAGTTTTCTTAGCGCTCGTAAGTAATAATCAATGTAATAGGTTAAAGCTTCTACGCCATTATCCAAACAATATTCAGTGTTAAGTAACCAATAGGCTAAACTTTCTTTTGTATCGATGGTTTCAAAAGGAAAATATGCTTGATAATTCAATTGGCCACTTCGTCTTGCTTCTAAATAAACATGTTCGGAATAATTGAACAGGCGTGAAATAAAATGTGTAGCCTGAGTTTTTGCAACTGGCTGCATGTTTTCGTTTTGGTATTGGATCATTTGAATCATATGCTGTGCTTTGATAAACTCAGCGTATGGATCTTCTAAGACCCCTACCCCATTAATCCATTCTATTTGATCAAACCCTAATTGTTTACGAAACAAGCGTTGAAAACTAAGATTAGCAGGAAGCTGCCAATTGTTAGGTGAATCAAATAACATAATTCTAACCACCTCATTATCAAGGACATCAATTCGATCCACTTGTTGCACATCTAAAAAGGCTTGCTTGGGAATCAAATGATAATAATTTGAACTAAACCACATTTTCCAACATGAGGTTAAACATAGTTTTTCAAACATTAAATCGTAACCTGACAACTGACTGCAATCGATTACAATTTCGCTCTGATCGTTTTTCATTTGTCGTAAATTGGGTAAATCATGTACTAAATACTGCTTGCGCTCATCTAAATAAAACAAATTATGACTCAAATACTCTTGGTAATCACGAATATAAGCATATAAACCTTGTTCCTGCATCTTTTGATCGAGATAATCTTCAACAATACGCTTCACATCATGAAAACGCTCGAAGGGCATCAAGATAGTTTGGGCCAAATATCCGTTTTCAACATAACATTCACAAGATAAGTGGGTATTTTTCGCAATCAAATGGGTTTCAGCTTCCTCTGACCACGACACTATCTTATGTAAGAATGCGGTTTCGGAATAATTAATCGTGTGGTCATCCACTAGTTCTTGATATGTTAACGGCTCACCTGCCGAAATAATTTTCCCCATCCAAAACCAATCTTTGATGTGAGACTCTATGACGTCGATTGATTCAAGTTTATTGAACTGAATCATCAAATAGACTTGTTCTAAACTTTTCCTCATAAAAATCTCCTCCTACTTCCATTATACCCTAGTCCGTTGTATAGTATAACTAATACAACTTATTTGAGGAGGAAAATAAGATGGCAATTAAGTATAATAAAACAGATGATTTGGATAAAAAATTTGCTGAATTTGTCGTTGATTTAGACACTGATTTATCATTTGATGTCGAAGAAATGGACCGTCGTAATCAAATAGCTCAAGACGAAGCAGCAAAATTTATTGAATTAGAAAATCAAGCAAAAGCAAAACGTGAAGCAGAAAACAAATAAAAACAAGGTGTGCCCCAAGCACACCTTGTTTTATTTTGAATTTGTAAAGACTGGTAATGGAAATAAGCGTTCGGTTCTCTTAGCAATATAAAACGCTAGATAGTAATCTACTAAACTATGCACGAGACCACCAAAAACTAGAATCAATAACATATTCGTGATATATGCCGTTGTATATTCGGCACCTGGCAAACCTTTGTTGATAAAAAGAACAAAGACGACCAAGGCTTCAACCACTGCATGGATGACGCCAATAATAAACGCGAACCAAAAGTTCTTTTGCTTACTGCGAATAATGGCTGGATTTTTTTGTAAGAATAAAGCACCTAAATAAGCAAACACGATATGTGAGAATGCACGTAAAGCAATCGTTATTGGAAATGATAATAAAAAGCCAAAACCAGTTCCTAAAGCAACGGCTATTGCCACTCCCGGTGAGATAAACATCGCTAAAAAGATTGGCACGTGACTAGCTAACGTAAACGACACCGGTTCAATCATCAACTTGATTGGCATCACCATGGGAATTAAGATACCGATTGCGACTAAAATAGCAGAAAAAGTGAGTTTCTTAACCTGACTGAATTGTTTCATGTTTCCCCCTTAGATAACTAAATATTTAGTAGAATTATAACACTATTCTTCTGGTGTTTCATCATTTTATAAAAAAAGAGCATCGACAATAGAACTGTCCCACTAAAGTGGACTAGTTCTATCTGCCGTGCTTTTTTACTATGATTAATATTGTCTAAAACGTTGATAACGTTTCTCTAGCATCTCATCGATTGCTAAATTTTGTAACGTTTGAACGCTTTTCAGCAATTCATGTTTCAAATACGTATTAATCGTCACTTGCTCAATAGACTTACCTTCTAATTGTTCAGGTATAATTTTATCAATCACCTTTAATTGAGCCAAATCGTAAGAGGTTAATTTCATCATCTCAGCGGCCTCAGACGCTCGACTACTATCCTTCCACAAAATCGAAGCAAAACCTTCAGGAGAAAGAATGGAGTAAACACTGTATTCTAACATTAATACTTGATCCGCAACGCCTAAAGCAATCGCGCCGCCACTTCCACCTTCACCACAAAAAACAGAGATGATGGGCACTTTCAAATCGCTCATCTCGTATAAATTACGAGCAATGGCTTCACCTTCACCACGTTCTTCAGCCTCAATACCACAAAAAGCCCCAGGTGTGTTAATAAAGGTAATCACAGGACGATTGAACTTCTCCGCCTGTTTCATTAGACGTAATGCTTTACGATACCCTTCAGGATGGGGAGAGCCAAAATTGCGTTTTAGATTCTCCTCTAAGTCACGTCCCTTTTGTATCCCAATCACCGTCACAGGTTGCTCATTTAAATAAGCAATCCCACCAACCACAGCAGCATCTTCTCCGTAATAGCGATCACCATGAAATTCGATGAAGTTATCGAAAATATCTTCAATGTATTCTAATGGGGTGAATCGTTTAGGATGACGGGCTAAGGCTACTAGTTCATTAGCTTTTTTACGATTTGTCATACTGACGGTCCTCCTTGATGAAACGCTAATAAATGTGCAAGTGTTCGTCGTAATTCATGTCGTTCCACGATTTTATCGACAAAGCCTTTTTCTAATAAGAATTCTGCTTTTTGGAATTCTTCTGGCAATTCTTGACGAATCGTTTGTTCAATGACTCGACGACCAGCAAAGCCAATAGTCGCTTGTGGCTCGGCCAAAATAATGTCTCCTTGCATTGCAAAACTAGCCGTGACACCACCCGTAGTAGGATCCGTTAAAACCGTGATATACAATAACCCACTTTCTGAATGACGTTTAACAGCCGCAGAAATTTTTGCCATCTGCATTAACGAAATTATCCCTTCTTGCATACGTGCACCACCTGAAGCCGTAAAAATCACGACAGGTAAATTTAAATCACGCGCACGTTCAAAAGCGCGCGTAATTTTTTCACCTACCACATGTCCCATACTTCCCATGATGAACTGACTATCCATCACAGCGATTACAACGGGCTGGTCTTCTATCAATGCTTGACCTGTCATAACCGCTTCATGTAATCCCGTTTTCGCTTGCGTCTGTTTCACTTTCTCTTGATAATCCGGAAAACCAATTGGATTCACAGGCACAATGTCTGTATCCCATTCTTCAAATGAGCCTTCATCAACGGTCATAAACAAACGGTCGCGACAACTTAAGCGGAAACAATAGCCACAATTTTGACACGTTTTAGTTGGACCCAAGTCTTTTGTATAAATAATTTTTTTACAGCTTGGACATTTTTCCCATAAATTATTGGGAACGGAAGGTTTCGGCTGATTATCTTCCTGCACGATAGGTGAAGGATTCAGTTTAATGTATTGTTTCTTTTTAAAAAGGGCCATTTACACTTGCCTCCTTCCATTTCATTTATTCTTCCTCAGCCACATTTAACCACTCAGGTAAGAATGTTTCTTGTAAAAAAGCGGTTGTATAGAGACCTTGACGAATTGATGGATGACTAATCAAATCCATCTGAAATTCTTGATTCGTTAACACCCCTTCAATCACTAATTCAACAAGTGCACGATGCATTTTATTCAATGCTTCCTCTCGCGTTTTGCCATGTGTAATCACTTTAGCAATCATCGAATCATAATAGGAAGGGATCGTATAACCTTGATACACAGCGCTATCGACGCGAACGCCTAAGCCACCACCAGGTAAAATTAATTCCTTAATTGGTCCTGGGAAAGGCGCAAAGTTAAAACGTGGATTTTCAGCATTAATTCGACATTCAATCGCATGACCTTGGAAATGCACGTCCTCTTGCTGAATTGATAGCTCAAGCCCACTTGCAATTTTAAGCTGCTGCGCCACAATATCAATTCCGGTAATCATTTCTGTTACAGGATGTTCTACTTGAATGCGTGTGTTCATTTCCATGAAATAAAAACGATTGTCTTCATCAACTAAAAACTCGATTGTGCCGGCATTTTCATAGCGAACTGCTTGGGCTGCTTTAATGGCTGCTTGACCAATTTGTTCACGAATATCAGTAGGTAAACTAAAGGCTGGCGCTTCTTCTAAGACTTTTTGATTGTTACGTTGTAGAGAACAATCACGCTCCCCTAGATGAATAATATGCCCAAATTGATCGCCTAAAATTTGGACTTCAATGTGTTTTGCTGGGTAGATGATTTTTTCTAAATACATGTCACCATTTCCAAATGCCGCTAAAGCCTCTTGCTGAGCTGATTGAAAATGAGCGCCTAATTCTTGCTCTGATAACACTTTTCGAATTCCTTTGCCGCCACCACCAGCTGCCGCTTTAAGCATCACTGGAAAACCAATTTGACTTGCAATTGCCTCTGCTTCTTCAACAGTCGCAATGACACCATCACTACCAGGAATAACGGGTACACCCGCTTCAATCATCAAGCGACGTGCATTGATTTTGTTCCCCATCTCATCAATCGTCTGAGCTTTAGGCCCAATAAACTTGATTTGACACGCTTCACACATCTCAGCAAAACGACTGTTTTCTGCTAAAAAACCAAACCCAGGGTGGATTGCATCCGCCCCTAGGTTAATTGCTGCACTCAAGATATTTTCCATATTTAAGTAGGAATCTGTTGAACGAGCCGGTCCAATACAAACTGCTTCATCTGCTAATTCAGTATGTAAAGCGTAACGATCAGCTTCAGAGAAAACAGCAACCGTTTGAATGCCTAGTTCACGACACGTTCTGATAATTCGAACTGCGATTTCGCCACGATTGGCAATCAAAACTTTTTTAATCATATTATTTTGCTCCAATAATAAATGTCATCAAGGCTGAACAAACCACTTTGCCATCAACAGATGCTGTTGCTTTACCAACTCCGATGTTACCTTTACGTTTAATAATTTCCATTTCCATACGTAAAACGTCTCCTGGAACCACTTTTTGACGGAATTTTACTTTATCAATCCCACCTAAGTAACCAGTTTGACCTTCGAACTCTTCACTTTTAAGTAATGGAATTGAACCTGTTTGTGCTAATGCTTCTAAGATTAAAACACCTGGCATCACAGGTTCACCAGGGAAATGTCCTGGGAAAAAGTGCTCATTATAAGTCACGTTTTTAATAGCTACAACGTGTTTACCTGGTTCTAACTCTAACACGCGGTCTACCATCATGATTGGGTAACGATTTGGGATAATTTCCATAATTTCTTGTACATTTAATTGCATTTATTTTTCCTCCTACTATTGGATAGTGAACAAGCTTTGGCCATATTCGACTACTGATTCATTTGCTACTAAAACTGATCCAATGACACCATCGCGATCACTTACTATTTCGTTCATCACTTTCATTGCTTCAACGATACATAAGACGTCACCTTTTTTGACTTGATCGCCGACTTGCTTGAATTCCGGTTGATCAGGGGCTGGTTTTAAATAGATAACTCCCACAAGAGGTGAGGTAATCTCATGCCCTGTATTTGATGCAGCGTCAATTTCTTCCACGACCCTTTCAACCACTGGGGCTGTGCTAACAGTTTCAACCACAGTTTTTTCTTCCATTGGCGTGGTTGCGATTGCTTGTGACGCTATATTTTGAGCAGCTGCCACAAATTCTGCTTTATCTTTATTTAAAACTAAATGAAAATCGCCATTTGATAAATCAATATATCGTACCGATGACTCATCAAATTGTGCTAATAATTCTTTTAATTCAGAAAAATTCATGTTACTCACCTGCCCATTTTTTCAAACATAACACGGCATTATGGCCACCAAACCCTAATGAGTTTGTTAGTGCATAATCAACTTGACGCTCGCGACCAACATTTGGCACGTAGTCTAAATCACACGCTTCATCAGCCACTTGGTAATTGATGGTTGGTGGCACAAAGTTCTCGCGTAAGGCACCAACACAAGCCATCGCCTCAATTGCACCAGCAGCGCCTAATAAGTGACCCGTCATTGATTTACTACTTGAAATTGCGACGGTTTTAGCCACTTCTTCACCTAAGGCATATTTAATCGCTGTTGTTTCAGCCCCATCATTAGTTGGTGTACCTGTGCCGTGCGCGTTAATGTAATCCACTTGTTCAGGTGAAATACCTGCTTCTTCCATCGCTAATAACATACAACGACCAGCTCCAGAACCGTCTGGTGTAGGACTTGTCATATGGTAAGCATCACTATTTGCTCCATAGCCAACAACTTCTGCTAAAATATTAGCACCACGCGCTTTAGCATGTTCTAATTCTTCCAGAACCACTACGCCTGCTCCTTCTCCCATCACAAAGCCACCGCGTTCTTTATCAAACGGTATAGACGCACGATTAGGATCTTCAGCAGTTGTTAACGCTGTTAGAGCCGCAAAACCAGAAATACCGATTTCACAAATCGTTGCTTCTGCTCCTCCTGCAAAAATCACATCTTGGTAACCATGCTTAATAGAACGGAAGGCGTCTCCGATTGCATTAGTTGCTGAAGCACAAGCTGTCACAACACATGAACAAACGCCTTTTGCTCCAATCTCAATTGAAATATTTCCCGCCGCCATGTTACCAATTGACATTGGTACAAAGAACGGTGCTACACGTTTTGGTCCACGTTCTTTCATTTTAATGACTTGCTCTTGAATTGTTGTCATACCACCAATTCCAGAGCTAACAATCACGCCTGTACGATGTGGATCGACATTTTCACCTAAAACCAAACCACTATCAGCTAACGCTTGTTTAGCTGCAGCAATACCGTAGATTGAAAAAGCATCCATACGCTTAGTTTGTTTTTTCTCCATGTATAAAGTCGGATCAAAATCTTTCACTTCAGCCGCAACGGTTACACCTGTTTCGCTTGCATCAAAGTGTGTAATGGGAGCGATTCCGTTTTTCCCTGCTTTTAAACCTTCCCAAAATTCTTGGGCTGTATTTCCTAAAGGGGTAACTGCCCCTTGACCTGTAATGACTACTCGTCTCATAGCGAGCCTCCTATCCATTCATTACCATACCACCGTCAACGTTTAACACTTGACCGGTAATATAGCGATTTTCTGCTAAGAAGATGGCGGCTTGCGCCACTTCTTCGACCTTACCAAAACGTTTCAAAGGAATTTGTGTTTTGGCCACTTCTTTAACTTTATCGCTTAGCACATCTGTCATATCAGATTCAATAAAACCAGGTGCAATCGCATTACATGTAATACCACGTGCTGATAATTCACGAGCGACTGATTTTGTTAAACCTACCACACCCGCTTTACTTGCGGCATAGTTTGCTTGACCAGCATTTCCAGTTAAACCTACCACACTTGATAAGTTAATAATCGTGCCTGATTTTTGTTTCAGCATCACACTTGACACTTGTTGAATCGTATTGAATGTCCCTTTTAAATTGACATTAATCACTGCATCAAAATCTTCTTCTGACATACGCATAATTAATTTGTCATTCGTAATGCCAGCGTTATTAACTAAGACATCAACAGAACCAAATACTTCTTTGGCTTCGCTGATCAATTTGGCCGCATCAGCCATATTTTGAACGTCCCCTTGCACGTAATGAGTCTTTACACCTAGCTCATTAAAGGCTGTTAATAATGACTCATCTAACGGTTTACGTCCATTCAAAACGATATTGGCACCTTTTTGCGCAAAAGCTAAGGCGATACCATAACCAATCCCACGGGTGCTTCCCGTTACAACCACAGTTTTATTATTCATTTGGGTTTCCCTCTTCTAATTCTTTTAGTTTACTTATTAGTTTTTCAAACGTTGATAAATTTTCAACATTAAAAACAGTCACATTGCGATTAATTTTTTTCACAAAACCACGTAATGCTTTACCAGGACCAACTTCGACAAACGTGTCGACACCCTTCTCAATCATCGTTTGCACACATTCTTCCCAATAAACCGGAGATTTAATTTGTTCAATTAACGTTGGGACAATAGCTTCAGTTGTCCCAATTACTTGACCGTTGATATTAGACACAACAGGTAAAGTCATCTCAGACATTTCAATCGTTTCTAATTCGGCAGCTAGCTTTTCAGCAGCTGGTGCTAACAAGGGTGTGTGGAAAGGACCGCTCACCTTCAAACGTACAACTTTGCTTTTAGGTTCTAATTCAAGACGCGCTTGCGCTTCTTCAACTGCAGCCGTTTCACCTGAAATCACAATTTGAGCGGGCATATTATAATTAGCTGCGATTACCAAACCATGTGTTTGACTAACTGCTTCACACGTTACTTCAATGATTTGACGGTCAACGTTCATCACCGCTGCCATCGCACCTTGACCACTTGGCACAGCCTCTGTCATCCAACGACCACGTTTTTGAACGAGACAAACGGCTTCTTCAAAAGATAGTGCGCCACTTGCAACTAAAGCGGAATATTCCCCTAAGCTTAAACCCGCCACCATACTAGGTAAAATACCTGCTTGACGTAGCATACGGTCAATCGCCGTACTCATTGTCAAAACAGCCGGTTGAGTAAATTCTGTTTCATTTAATGCAGAATCCTCATTAAACAATAACGCTTGCATATCCCATCCTAACGCAGTACTTGCTTCAGCAATCGTATCGGCAAAAACATCTGAAGCATCAAATAAATCTTTTCCCATGCCATGGTATTGAGCTCCTTGGCCACTATAAATAAATCCAATTTTCATAGACGTTTCCTCTATTCAACCCAAGCGGCCATGTTTTGCTTGATCACTGTCTGACATTCTGTCATCAACTCTTCAACAATTTGTTGGCACGTTTGATTTTCTTTATTCACCATGCCGGCAATCTGACCTGACATCATTGAGCTATTTTTCGTATCGCCATCAACAACGGCACGCTTCAACGCTCCTTTACCCAAATCTTCTAAAAGTTCCCAATTTGGATTTTCTTTACCCGCTTCAATACGCTCGGTTTTGTTATATTCACGGGTTAATTTATTTCTTAACCCTCGCACAGGATGTCCAGTTGCTAAACCAGTAATATCTGTACTTGTATCATTCGCTTTTAAAACAGCTTTTTTATAGTTTTCATGAATCGTTGATTCTTGCGCAACTAAGAAACGTGTCCCTAATTGTACAGCATCAACGCCTAACATCATCGCAGCTGCGACACCACGACCGTCACCGATTCCACCTGCAGCAATTACTGGAATATTAACGGCATCAACGACTTGAGGGACTAGGGCCATCGTAGTTGTTTTACCAATATGACCGCCACCTTCCATGCCTTCAGCGATAACTGCATGTGCACCATCAGCTTCCATTCTCTTAGCTAATGCAACTGAAGCAACTACTGGGATAACAGTGATGCCAGCTGCTTTAAATTTTTCCATGTATTTCCCTGGTGAACCAGCACCAGTAGTCACAACTTTCACTCGCTCTTCGCAAACTAAATCGACAATATCCTCTACAAATGGTGACATTAACATAATGTTGACACCAAATGGTTTATCAGTTAATTGTTTAGCTTTGTCGATTTGGCTTTTTACAAACTCTCTAGGAGCGTGACCTGATGCAATAATCCCCAATCCTCCCGCATTAGATACGGCACTTGCAAGGTTGGCTTCTGCCACCCAAGCCATCGCACCTTGAATAATTGGGTACTCAATGCCTAACATTTGGCATAACTTCGAATTCTTCATCTTTTCACCTTCTCATGTTTGGTTAATGAATTTGACACGATAGTTCATTTAATCATTAGGTCTAGTTTAGAAAATAGAATAATAGCCATTCCACTACAAGAATGCTCATTTGCTATTTCAAAAATATAAAGCTATTTATTTAACTATCCTCATACCCTATTCATTACCTGGTTTATTAATACTTGATTCTAATGAAAAAGGCTTAGAAGCAAGCTTCTAAGCCTTATGCTTTCATCTGACTATTTAGCTAACTCGCTGTCTACGAATTTTACTAAGTCTTCAACTGTATTCAGACCTTCATCTGTTTCAATTTTTACGTCAAATTCATCTTCAATATCATTAATAATTTGGAATAAGTCTAAGCTATCTGCTTCTAACTCTTCACGGAAGTTTGTTGTTAATTGTACTTCTTCTTCTTCTTTCCCTAATTGATCCACGATAATTTCTTGAATTTTGTTAAAAGTTGTCATAATAATTTCCTCCATTATATTTACATCATATTATTTTTTATTTTACAGTTTGATTGCCAGGCTACCCCAGGTCAAACCGCCACCAAATCCTGTTAATAGGATATGTTGTCCACTGTTTAGCTTCAACGTTCCTTGTTCAATTGCTTCTGAAAGCAAAATAGGAATCGAAGCTGCTGAAGTATTAGCGAAAAATTCCATATTATCTAAAAACTTTTCTCTAGGTAGTTTAGTTTTCTTGGCCATGGCATCTAATAAGCGTTTATTTGCTTGATGCGCTAAGACATAGTCAATCGTCGGTTCTTCTAATCTCTCAATTGTTTGTCGGATATTTTTTGAAACATCCTTTAAAGCAAAGTCGAAAATTTGGCGACCATCCATGACAATCGACTCTTTAATTAACTCAGTCGTTGTTGCAAAAGGACTTTGGTTATTTTGATAACCCGCTGTTAAACTTTGCGCACGTTTGCCATCAGATTGTAACTGCTCGGCTAAAAAGTGACGAGTTGGGCTAGCTTCTAATAAGACGCCACCTGCACCATCGCCAAATAACACGGCGGTTGAACGATCTGTCCAATCGATGATTTTTGACATTGTTTCTGCCCCAATCACGAGACCTCTTTGATAAGTGCCGCTCTGAATTAATTTATCGGCTAAACTTAGTGCATAGACAAAACCTGAGCACGCCGCGGTCACATCGAAAGCAAAAGCCTTCGTTGCACCTATCAACCCTTGTACTAGACAAGCTGTTGAAGGCATTTGATAATCAGGTGTCACCGTTGCAATAATGATAAAGTCTAATTCTTCTGCTGTTAAACCGCTCTTTTCAAGTAGCTGGTACGCTACCTTTTCGCACAAATCAGAGGTGTTCTCATTCGTTACAACATGGCGTTGTCTGATGCCGGTTCGTTGATAAATCCATTCATCACTCGTATCAATCATTTTTGCCAAATCGTCGTTATGAACGACAGTTGTTGGCGCATAATGAGCACATTGCGTAATACGTGAATAGTTCATCTAGCATCTCCTTAATCCTTACTTAATAGCTTTTTTTCAAGAAATTGTGTAAATTTCCTAATCCTTTGATTAAGGCATTTTTTTCATCTTCATCCATATCGGCTAACGCAGCTTCTACCATTTTTTTATGGAAATGAGCATGCACACGATAAAATAAACGGCCACGATTCGTCAGTTTAAGTCTTACTACTCGACGGTCCGATTCACATCGAACACGTTCGACGTAACCTTTTTTCTCTAAATTGTTAATCGCAACGGTTAGCGTCCCAACTGTTACTGATAAACGTTTAGCAACCTCAGATGACGTGCGTTCATTATGAAGTCCAATCGCTTCAATAGTGTGCATCTCTTTGATTGATATATCGTCAAATTGACTTTTTCGTAATTCAGATTCCTCAATGGTTAAGATGTCATTAAAGACAGCCACTAAAGCGGAATTAATTAAATCAAGATCTGTTCCCATTTGAAACTCCTTCATGAATTTTTTCAAAATACTTTGACTATCGAATACTTTGATAGTCAAATCATTTGATAGTCAAAGTATATTTTAAAATAAAAAAGATTGCAAGTATTTTTTTCATAAAATGTTCTTTATGCATTTAAATCGCTGTTGTATCGATAGATTGTGATAAAAAATAAAAACTTACAAAACCGCCGATTATGTGGCGTGTTTCATAAGTTTAATCATTTATTCAAAATGGTTTTTCAATGCCTTTACAAGTATTTTCATTTGTTCTTCTGATAGGTTAGCAACATTAATTCTAATACTTTGAGCATGCTCAGTCAGTAAAAAACTTGGAAACACTAAAATATTTTGCTCAAGTAAAAATTGCCAATCACTAATTGTTAAGAGGCGTCCCTGATACGTTAACCATAAATAATAACCACCACTCGGTAAGTTAACGCTAAATTGATTGGCTAATTCAGATGTCACTAGCTGATACAATGTAGAGACTTTTTGAAAAAGTTCCTGGCGTAAATTGGCAACTAATAAAGAAAATTCAGGCGCTGCCATCAATTGACTCACTAGCATTTGTGGAAAAATAGATAACGGTTGCTCCCACTCTTCCCGCACTTTAATGAGTGCTTCTAACACTCGACTGGGCGCATTAATCCAGCCAAGTTGAATGGTTTTTCCAAGTACTTTTGACAAGGAACCAACATAAAGCACATTATCCGGGGACAATGACTTTAATAAAGGAAGATGTTGATCTTGATAACCTAATAACCCATATACATCGTCTTCTACTATAATAATTTGATGTCGTTCACATAAGGCAACTAGCGCTTTTTTGCGCTCTAAACTCATGGTAATAGTAGTAGGATTTTGATAATTTGGGGTAACAAAAAGCATCTTAATCGCTTGATACTCCAGTAACGCTTCAAAGTAGTTTAAATTTATCCCTTCTGAGTCTAGAGGAATCGCTTCGGTCCTGATGCCATAATTATCAAACATTGGTAATGAATAAAAATATGATGGTGCTTCAACCGCTACCGTATCACCTGATTGCAATAAAGCATTCATAATAAAAAACAAACTTTGCTGCCCACCAGCTGTCAACAAAAGTTCTTCTAGCTTCATTTTATAACCAAATTGTTGATTAATATAGTTAGACAGAGCTTGTCTAAGACTTATTAACCCAAAAGGTTCTTGATCACTACTTGCAGCCAAAAAGTCGTGCCATTTCATCTCTGTTAAATTAAATGAGGGAATCATTTGCTGTGGTAGATCTCCCGTATAACCATCGATGATTGATGACGGATTGAGTTGTACCTTATCTTGTAGTTGCTTTTTATAATGAGTGGCAGGTGTTGTAACTTGTTCGTTAACAGCCAAATATTTTTTCCAGTTCAGCTGACGTGGCGTTTGTAACCATGTCTCTCGACTAACAAGTGTACCACTACCTCTTTTACGTGTCAGTACACCTTCAACGGCTAACTCATCATACGCCCTAATAACCGTTGAGCGATTAACCTCTAACAGTTCGGAAAGTTGACGTTCTGATGGTAATCGGTCGCCAGCCACCAATTCACCCATTTGAATTTTTTTCTTAATAAGGATCATCAATTGCTGATATAACGGTTGATTAAGCGTACGATCTAGTTTTCCAAACATTATTTCCTTCCTCCTATACAAAACGCTAAAATTGGATGGGTCCAATATATCGTAATTGGATGTTTTAAGCAAGTCTTTTATCGGCTAAACTAAATAAAAAACAATGGTCATCAGAAAGGACGTAACTAATGATTCCCAATGTACTTACAATTGCTGGCTCTGATTCTAGTGGCGGTGCTGGCTTACAAGCCGATTTAAAAACATTTCAAGAATATGGGGTATACGGGTTTAATGCCATCACTAGCATTGTGACCATGGACCCTCAAACTAACTGGTCACATCATGTGACACCAATTGAGCCAACCTTAGTTGAGCAACAATTAACTACTATTTTCGCTGGTAAAAACATTAATGCATTAAAAACAGGCATGCTAGGTGATATCACAACGATTGATTTAGCAGCTGATTATATTGAAAAATACGCAGTAGAACATGTGGTGATTGACCCTGTTATGGCTTGCAAAGGAACGACTGAATTATTACAACCTGAAAATGTGGTGAGATTAAAAGAAAAATTAATCCCACTTGCGACAGTCGCCACTCCAAATTTACTAGAAGCTAAATTTTTAGCAGATATGGATGATATTACAACATTATCTGAAATGAAAAACGCAGCTAAAAAAATCATCGCATTAGGCGCTAAAAACGTGGTGATTAAAGGCGGCAAGAACTTTGACGAGAACGAAGCCATTGATTTGTTTTATGATGGTGAAAACTTTGTTGAATTAAGAAGTCCAAAAATCGAAACTAATCATAATCACGGTGCTGGCTGTACGTTTGCTGCAGCGACAACTGCCGGCTTAGCAAAAGGGTTAACCCCTCTTGAAGCTGTCACACTAGCAAAAGACTTCGTAACGAGCGCCATCCAAAATGGCGTAACCATTAATCCGTTTGTCGGTCATGTTTGGCACGGTGCCTTTTTCCACGCGGAAGACCGCGTTCAAGTGGAGGACTAACATGACGAAAAAAATCCTGACAATCGCCGGCTCTGATGCCGGTGGTGGTGCAGGTATTCAAGCAGATTTAAAAACCTTCGAAGAATTTAATCTGTTTGGTATTAGCACCATTACTGGTATTTTATCGGTTGATTTCGAAACTAATCAGCATCACCTCTTTCCTATCCCCTTAACCACGATTAACGATCAATTAACCACCGCTTTTTCTGGTGGAGATATTCCAGTAGTGAAAACAGGCTTACTAACCCAACCTGAAGTTGTCTCTCTAATATCAGATAAACTTCAAGATTTCTCTACAACACAGTTAGTGATTGATCCAGTAGCAGCTGTTAAAAGTACTGATAACTTATTGCAACAATCATTACTGACTCGCATGATAGAGCAACTCTTACCACTAGCAACCATTGTCACCCCAAATTTAGTTGAGGCTGAAATATTAACTGGAGTAACAATCGAGAACTTAGAAGATATGAAGCAAGCGGCCAAAAACATTTTAAGTCTAGGACCTAAATCAGTGGTCATTAAAGGTGGCGCTCGACTTCTTGGTGATGAAGCCTGTGATTTATTTTATGACGGCTATGACTTTACTCTCTTTTGCTCACCCAAGTTAAACGTAGATACCAATCATGGAGCGGGTTGCTCTTTTTCGGCGGCCATTGCTGCAAATTTAGCTAATGGGGCTAGTTTACTGACCGCAATCAAGATTTCTAAAGCATATGTTCATCAAGGTATCAAGCACGGTGTCTACTTAAACTCAAAAACAGGCTACATCTGGCACGGTGCTTACCGTGAAACAAGCAAAGGAAGGGTCGACAATGACTGTTAAACAATCGAATCGTTGGTCGCTACGATTAATTATTTTAGTCGGTGTTTTTGCAAGTCTTGTGACAATTGCTACTAGTATACGGATTCCATTACCTGCTCTAGTAGGAAGTCCCTTTGTCCATTTTGGTAGTAGCGTCTTCTTACTTGCTACATTGCTACTGGGGTTTGTTCCAGGTGCACTTGTCGGCTCATTAGGTTTTGCGATTTTTGATATTTTAAACGGCTATGCAACAGAAGCACCATATTTCGTGTTAGAAAGTTTCATCGTGGCTGGCTTAGCAATGGCCGTTTTCACGCTATTTAAGCCGAATAAATATAACTATATTATGGCGATTATTACTGGCGCTCTTGCCAAAATTATCATGACCTTCTTCAAAAATTTAGTGATGAGTTTATGGCTAGGTACTACATTAGATGTCGCGGTTGCTAGTAGTTTTGGGACCTTATATATTACCGGCATTAACGCCATCATTAGTGTGATTTTCGTTAGTATCATGTATCCTATTTTGAAAAACATCATAAAAAAGCGCTAGAAATTGAATTCTAGCGCTTTTTGCGTTATTAAATAGTATCACCATTAAAAATTGAATTTTTCACAATCACATAATCAACTTTACGAATCGCTTCTAAGTCACGACCACCTGCATAAGAGATCGATGATTGTAAATCTTGTTGCATCTCATTCAACGTATCAGCTAATGAACCTTTATGATTCACCCAAATTTTCTTACCTTCAACGTTTTTCTTCTCACCTTTTTGGAATTCTGAAGCAGAACCAAAGTATTCTTTTTTCACAACGCCATCGACTACAATTGTTTCACCTGGTGATTCTTCGTGACCTGCAAATAATGAACCAATCATCACCATGCTTGCACCAAAACGAATAGACTTCGCAATATCCCCATGAGTGCGAATACCGCCATCTGCGATAATAGGTTTACGAGCAGCTTTACTACAACGACGAACGGCTGCTAATTGCCAACCACCTGTTCCAAAACCTGTTTTGATTTTAGTAATACAGACTTTACCAGGTCCAATCCCAACTTTTGTTGCATCAGCCCCAGCATTTTCTAACTCACGAACAGCTTCTGGTGTACCGACGTTTCCGGCAATAACAAAGGTTTCTGGTAATTTTTCTTTAATATATTTGATCATTGAAATCACTGAGTCTGAATGTCCATGTGCAATATCAATCGTGATAAATTCTGGATTTAGTTTTTTCTCAGCTAATTCATCAATGAAGCCATACTCATAATCTTTCACTCCCACACTAATAGAAGCAATTAAATTTTTCGCATGCATGCGCTCGATAAACGGCGCGCGTTTTTCTTCTTCAAAACGGTGCATAATATAGAAATAACCATTTTCTGCTAACCATTCTGAAATGGTTTCATCCACGATTGTCTGCATATTAGCAGGTACAACCGGCATTTTAAATGAATACTTGCCTAAAGTTACCGTTGTATCACACTCCGAACGGCTGTTAACGATACATTTGTTTGGAACCAATTGAATATCCTCATAATCGAAAATTTTCATATTGAGAACTCCCTTTATTTTTATTAGATAAAAACGAACATTAAAACATGTAATATCAATAAATGTTTTTCTATCCTTAATAAATTTACACTATACAGAGAATTAATGCAAGACTTATCGGTAAATAATCTCATTGACTTAACAAACTCTTAACTATTATTCGTTCTATAAACAATTGTTATCCTTTAATTATTAACGTTTTCTTAAGTATTTAAGTTTTTTTATTAAACGTTTTACAAAACTTATAAGGAGTGTTACTATTCACTTATACTATTTTTTGGAGGAATAGCTATGGAAATATCTGAACTAACTATTGGTGAAAGTTATACATGCAAAAGCCCATTATTCAATAAAGAATTCACTGGTATAGTAGAAAAAATTTATGATCTTTCAGCAATGGTAACTGTTAATCAATGTAATAGTAATGACAGCGAAAAAGCTGATGATTTGAACGGTCGTTTAATTGTAGCCGCTCGCAATATAACGAATTTATGTAAAAAACCACAAGAAGCTTAGATGCCTCTTGTGGTTTTAATTATTATTTGGTACAAACAAAGAACCAACGAGCTGATTCATCGGTTGGAATGTCATCTTCAAAATCTGCATATGTTTCTATCGCAGTAAAGTTAGCATTTTCTAACATTGTATAATAATTCTCGATTGAATAGGTTCTTTCTTGATGTAATTCATCAAAACGTAAGAAGTTTTCTTCGTCTTTAACGAAAAATGTTAAGAAATGTTCGATACTATTTTCTTTTTCACCTGGGAAACTGTCCCATAAAAAGGCGAAATCTTCCGTTTGATAATGATAAGAATAATCTGGGAACACTTCATTCACTTGATGTAATGAATGCACATCAAAGATGAACTTGCCACCTTCTTCTAAGGCATCATAAACCGTATCAAAGACTTGCTGAACGGCTTGACGATCTGGCATGTAACAAATCGAATCAGAAAAACAGGTAATCGCATCATAGGTTCCGACTTCTGATAAATCCATCATGTCACCTTGAACAAATTGAATATCTAATTCCTCATCTTCATTCGCCACACGAGCACTTGCCACCATCAACATCTCTTCTGACAAATCAAGCGCTGTGACTTCATATCCCGCTTTCGCAAACTCAACGGCTAGCGCTCCTGTACCACAGGCTAATTCCAATACTTCTTTTGTATCTGGATTTAAATGACGCTTTGAAAAATCTAACCATTCTTCATAAAGCGTTGTATCCATTACTTCGTCATAAACGAAGGCAAAATTTTCATACGTCATTTTATGCTACCCATTCAGTGATTTCAACTAAAGGTGCGTCTGACCATAATTTTTCTAAATTATAGAAGTCACGTTCTTCTCCGTGGAAGACATGGACAATCACGTCACCTAAGTCGATTAAAACCCACTTACCTTTATCTTTACCTTCGACACGGCCAACTTCAACGCCAGCTTCGTGTGCTTTATCTACTATTTCTGATGTAATCGCACTTACTTGTTTCTCAGAGTTCCCGTGACAAATCACGAAATAGTCTGCTAATAAAGAAATACCGCGAACATCTAAGGCCATAATATCCTCTGCTCTTTTATCATCCGCTGCACGGACTGTTAATTCTAATAATGCTTCACTTGTAATCATAAGTTCCTCCTATTAGGCCTAAGCCTCAAGTTGTGCCACCCAAACGTTATAGGTTTCCAGCGTTCTAGAATAAATTGGCACACCTTTTTTGACTAAATACGCCAATGTTTTTTGTGTTTCATAGGCAACTGCTTCTTTTAAATCAGTCTTGGCTTTCTCACGTGCTTCATCAACACCTGGAAAGTCACGGCCGGGTTCAATATAATCAGCTACATAAATAATTTGTTCTAATAGACTCATATTGGCAGCTCCCGTCGTATGATGACGGACTGCGTTTAAAATTTCTTCATCGTGAATCCCAAGTTCATCACGAATCATATCGGCACCAACCACACCATGCCATATTTCATTGCCAAATTTGATTAAATCAACTGGATACGAGCACTTGGTCATATACGCTAGAAAATCAGCTTTGGGACGCTCTTTGCAATAATCATGAACGAGCGCGGCAATACTTGCTTTTTCAAGATTACCACCATACTGATCAGCAAGTTCTAAGGCAGATTGCTCCACCCCCAACACGTGTTTAAAACGTTTCTCACTCATTTGTGAAGCGACACGTTTTAATAACTCATCACGAGTCAGCGTTATATACGCTTGAGAATAGTTAATCACGATACAAGCCTTCTTTCTTGATATAATCAATGACCGGTAAAGGTAGCATGAAATTCACACTACAATCGGTTGCTATGTTGTTGCGAATAGTCGTTGAACTAATATCCATCTGTGGTACTTCGACCCAAATTAATGGGTAATCACTTTCAACTTCATAGCCTGGACGACGAACTGCCACAAATTGTACCATTTGTTTTAATTCTTCTATGCGATACCAATTAGGCAAGTCTGCCACCATATCGCCACCAATAATAAAGAAATAATCAACATCCGGATGGCGCTTCGTTAATGCCGTGATAGTATCAAACGTATAACTTTTTTCATGTCGCTCTAATTCAATGGTTTCAATACCAATATGTGGAAATTCAGCTACTGCTAATTCTAACATAGCAACGCGGTGCTTACTGTCGAGCGTTTGTTTACCCTCTTTATGAGGGGGAATGTTAGTCGGCATCAAATAGACTTCATCTAATCCTAATTGATGATGCACTTGGTCAATCATCATTAAATGCGCGTTATGAACCGGGTTAAAACTTCCACCCAAAATGCCCACTCGTTTGCGTTGTTCTAAAGGACTTACTTCGACCTTGACTTGCGTTAAAGGTTCAGAAAACAATTGATTAATTCGATGCATACTAGTCACCCCTATTATCTCATTTTGTTAACTAATACTGAAAGCTGTTGATATTTTTCACGACTTGATGCTTTATAAACTACCAATACGCGACCGATGATTTGTACGACATTCGCGCCGATTGTTTCTTCAATCGCTGCTGCCACGTCTTCAGCTACCTCATCAGTATTTTGTAATAAATTGACTTTAATCAATTCTCTTTTTTCTAACGCTTCGTCAATTTGTGCTAACATTGCGTCGTTAATACCACCCTTACCTACTTGAAAAATTGGGCTTAAGTGATGTGCTTGACTGCGTAAGAAACGTTTTTGTTTACCTTTTAAATAGACCATTTATGTTTTCCTCTTCTCTAAATCAATGCTTTACGGACGACTACGGCTACACCTTTTGGCGCATAGCCAGCGACTACGGCTTTACCTTTAACTGAAATCCAACCAAGTCCTGAGAAAACAATATCAGTTGGACCGTCAATTGAAAATTCATAACGAACTAATTCCGGAAAGTCCGCTACATCATCTTGATGTGGTGGTGTTAATAAGCCACCCACATGTTTTTCGTAAAAAGCATCGGCTTTTTCTAATTTGGTTCGGTGTAAATCTAAATTGTTTTCGATATAAACCGTAAATGAATTGCGTTCACCTTTAATGAAATCAAAACGTGCTAAACCACCTAAGAACAAGGTTTGACCAGCGTTTAACTGGTACGTTTTCGGTTTAATTTCTTTGTTAGGACTTGTAATTTTTAAATCTTTTTTGCTTAAATAATGCGCCATTTGATGTTGATGAATAATCCCTGGTGTGTCCACTAGGAAGTGGCCATCATCTAATGGAATCTCAATTTTATCTAGCGTAGTTCCTGGGAATTGAGACGTTGTGATTAATTCTTGCACGCCAGCTGTTGCTTTGATAATCCCGTTAATAATTGTTGATTTACCAACGTTAGTTACCCCAACGACGTACACGTCTTTACCATCACGGTATTCTTCAATCTTCGCTAATAGCTCAGCCATTTCAGCTGGTTTTTTACCACTTGTCAAATGAACATCAACGGGACGTAAACCAACTTCATGCGCACGTTCTCGCATCCATTGCGTTAACTTACCACGTTTTAATGACTTCGGTAAAATATCAACTTTGTTACCTACCAAAAGCACTGGGTTATTACCGACAAAACGGTGTAAACCAGGAATTAAGCTACCGTTGAAGTCAAAAATATCAACCACGTTCACGATTAACGCGTCTTCGTTTCCGATTGAATTTAATAAACGTAAGAAATCATCATCAGTTAAACTAATATCTTGGATTTCGTTATAGTGTCTTAATCGGAAACATCTTTGGCAATAAACATCGCCTGTTTCTAAACCTTTATCAAGCGCTGATTGAGGGGTATAACCCAACTCATCTTTGTTTTCTGTTTGGATGGTTGCGCCACAACCAATACATTTAATCTCTTCTAATAATTCTTCGCTCATCCTAAATCACTTCTCCACTTCATGTCTTGATGTTGTTTCGTTAATGATTTCATGACCACTTTTTCCATCGCACGATTCAACTGGGTTTTCCAAGAATCTGTATTGACGATTGGTTTAACTAAAATCGAACGAACGCCCGCTCCGTTTGAAGCACGGACATCGGTCATCACTTGATCGCCGACCATCACAACTTCCTCAGGCTTTAATCCTAATTTTTCGACACCTTCTCTAATCCCTTTACTAAAAGGTTTCATGGCTTTAGCTACGAATTCTAAGCCGATTGGTTCCACAGCTTTGCGAACACGTTCAGGATTGTTGTTAGAAACGACCATTACTTTAATGCCTGCTTCATTCATTTGGCTCATCCACTGATGTAATTCAGTTGTGCCTTCTGGGTTATTCCAAGCAATCAAGGTATTATCAAGGTCGGTTAAAATGCCTTTAATATTATGTTTAGCTAATTGTTCCGGAGTTAGTTGGTAAATAGCTTCCAACATCCAGGTCGGTTTATGTTTCTGGAACATAGAATCTCCTTTCAAATAAGCGCCTGTCGTTCGCTATCATTTGCCTTTAATTATAGCGCATGCCGCTTATTTTTTCACTCGTTGATAACTAGTAGGGCCATAAAAAAAGTTGTGAGCCCGTTGGTCACAACTTGATTTGTCCCAATTAATAAAAATACTATAAATCTAAATATTTTTCAATAATTTGCCAAGCTTGCTCTTTACCATGTTTGGTTTCAGATGAGAACAAAATAAAGTCATCTTCTGGTTGGAAGCCTAGGCCTTTTTTGACCATTGACTCATGTTTATTCCATTTGCCTCTTGGAATTTTATCGATTTTTGTTGCGACTACGATAGTCGGGATATCGTAATATTTCAAGAATTCATACATTTGAATGTCTTCTTTACTTGGTGCATGACGACTGTCAACAACTACGATACCGGCACGTAATTCTTCACGTTGTGTGAAATACGTTTCGATCATTGGTCCCCACTTCGCTTTTTCCGCTTTCGACACTTTGGCATAACCGTAACCTGGCACGTCAACAAAATGGAACTGGTTTTCGATTAAGTAAAAGTTTAAGGTTTGCGTTTTACCTGGTTTACTTGAGGTACGCGCTAAGTTTTTACGATTGATCAACGTATTGATAAATGAAGATTTACCAACATTTGAACGACCCGCTAACGCGATTTCAGGTAAGCCTGTATCTGGATATTGTTTAGGTGCTACCGCACTGATTAAAATTTCCGCTTGATTTACTTGCATGTTTTTTCACCTCTTATACTTCATAAAAAAAGTTGGAAGTCCGTCTCTTGATGCGCCAATGATTTTGATCGCACTTTCTGGCCTTCCAACAATCAACTTTTGTAACGAACTATTGTCCTACCTACTCAGCAGCTTGTTCTGTTGCTTCACTTTTTAGGACTAATAATGGTTCTGCTAATTCTTCCACGGTTGCTTTAGTTACGACAACTTTTTCCACGTCTTCACGATGTGGAATGTCAAACATGATATCCATCATCACGTTTTCCATAATTGAGCGTAAACCACGCGCACCAGTATTACGTTCAATCGCTTGGTTGGCGATTGCTTTAAGCGCGTCTTCTTCGATGTCTAACTCAACACCGTCGATTTCGAATAGTTTTTTGTATTGTTTCACTAATGCATTTTTAGGTTCCGTTAACACACGAACTAAATCTTCTTCAGTTAACTTCTCTAACGCCGCCATTACTGGTAAACGTCCTATAAACTCAGGAATTAAACCAAACTTCAATAAGTCTTCTGGGATAATTTCTTGCATTAAACTTTGGTTTTCGTCTAATTTCTTAGATGATGTGCCAAAACCAATGACTTTTTCACCTAAACGTTCACGGACAATGTTTTCGATACCATCGAATGCCCCACCAACAATAAATAAAATGTTAGTTGTGTCGATTTGGATGAACTCTTGTTGTGGGTGTTTACGTCCACCTTGTGGCGGAACACTCGCAACAGTTCCTTCTAAAATTTTCAGCAAAGCTTGCTGTACGCCTTCACCGGAAACATCGCGAGTGATTGAGACATTTTCACTCTTACGGGCAATTTTATCAATTTCATCGATATAAATAATCCCACGTTCAGCACGTTCAACATTGAAGTCAGCTGCTTGTAATAATTTTAGCAAGATATTTTCAACATCTTCCCCAACGTATCCAGCCTCAGTTAAACTTGTTGCATCAGCAATTGCAAATGGAACGTCTAATGTTTTAGCTAATGATTGGGCAATAAAGGTTTTACCTGAACCAGTTGGTCCGATTAAACAAATATTACTTTTTTGTAGTTCGATATCGTCTTCAACATCTGTTTCCATTGCGGTGATACGTTTGTAGTGATTATAAACCGCCACTGATAAGACTTTTTTCGCGCGTGTTTGACCAATTACGTAGTTGTTTAAGAAATCTAAAATTTCATTTGGTTTAGGAACTTCTAAAAATTCTTGAATTGTTGACTCGTAGAATTCCTCGTCCATAATATTTTTGCATAGTTCAATACATTCATTACAAATATAAACACCGGGACCAGCGACAATCTTACGTACCTCGTCTTGTGCTTTTCCACAAAATGAGCAGCGTACTGTATTGTTCCCATCCATTGTTTCATCATACATATTTTCTGGCCTCCTTACCGTACTCTTCATATCAGTCTATCATAAAATGACCCAGAATTAAATCATTTACTTTCTATAAATAGAAAAAGAAAAGAGTAAAGGAACGAAGGCCTTCACTCTTTTACTTGATAATGAATTAAGCTTCTTTAGCAGTTTCAGTAATAACGTCTAAAGCTTTTTTCAATACGATATCATGTTTTAACATTTCAGCTGTTAATGCTTTACGGATAGCATCTTCTTCCATACCGTAAGTTTCTGATAATGTTTTGATTTCAGCGTTGATATCTTCTTCTGTTACTTCATAACCTTCAGCAGCAGCAACTGCTTCGATTACTAAGCTTGTTTTCACACGTTTGTCAGCATCAGCTTCAAATTGTTTGTGTAAGTCAGCTTCAGTTGTACCAGTGATTTGGTAGTATAACTCAGGAGAAATTCCTTGACGTTGCATGTTTCCTAAGTACTCATCCATTGCACGGTGTACTTCGTCGTGAACCATTACGTGTGGTAATTCAACGATTTCAGCGTTAGCAACAGCTTGCTCGATTGCTAATTCTTCCACTTTTTCTTTAGCCGCTTTTTCTTTAGCTTCAACTAGAGACGCACGAACTTTTTCTTTGTATTCAGCAAATGTTTCAACTTCTTCATCTGCATCTTTAGCAAATTCATCGTCTAATTCTGGTAATTCTTTACCTTTAACTTCGTGTACTTTCACTTCAAAAATTGCTTCAGCACCAGCTAAGTCTTCAGCGTGATATTCTTCAGGGAAAGTCACTTTCACTTCAACATCATCGCCAGCTTTAGCGCCGATTAATTGTTCTTCAAATCCAGGGATGAATGTGTTAGAACCTAATTCTAATGATTGATTTTCAGCAGTACCACCGTCAAATGCTACGCCGTCTTTCATTCCTTTATAGTCGATAACAACAGTGTCGCCAGCTTCAGCTGCAGCGTCTTCTTTTAAGACTAATTCAGCTAATGATTGACGTTTTTCTTCGATTGTTGCGTCAACTTCTTCTTCTGTTACTTCACGGTCTTGTTTTTCAACTGTTAAGTTTTTGTATTCACCTAATTTAACTTCAGGTTTTACAGTAACTTCAGCAGTGATTTCCCAAGCGCCTTCAGCTTCCATTTTGGTTACGTTAACTGATGGTTGAGCAACTGGCTCAATTCCTGCTTCTTTAACCGCTGCATCGTATGCTGCTGGT
The DNA here is from genome assembly GCF_005145005.1 of Vagococcus zengguangii. Taxonomy (NCBI): domain Bacteria; kingdom Bacillati; phylum Bacillota; class Bacilli; order Lactobacillales; family Enterococcaceae; genus Vagococcus; species Vagococcus zengguangii. The sequence continues at coordinate 607,783 of NZ_CP039712.1, read as the reverse complement.
AATAAAGCATTTAAAGTATCTTCGTATAAAGCTGCTTCGCCGTACATTTTGTTGAACATTTGGCGAGAAATTTTCCCTTTACGGAATCCCGGTACTGAGATATTTCTTTTCACTTTATTAAAAGTTTTTGTTAATTCTGGTTGGATTAATTCTTGGCTAATTTCAAATGATAAAACTCCATCATTTGTGCCTTTTTTTTCCCATTTGGCTGTCATGTATATAGTCCCTCCACATAGTAGTTTATTCGTTTACATACCCTCAAATTATACAATATTAATAGTTAAATGTAAAACACTTATTCAAAATCCCCTTGATTCTTATGGTTTTAAACCCATTTTAGCTAATACTTGGTTAAAAACGGTCAGTTCCGCTACCTCTTCTAGCGCTTGTTCATCAATTGGTAAACGGACAAGTCCGTTATAAGGTGCTAAAGTCACACTTAACCAGTTTTCAACCGAGCGAATGTCTTTCTTAGCTAACGGATATACGATATTAAAGAAACGTCGTTGATCTGCCAACAATTGATTCAAGACGTTGGGTTGTTCACCAACTAGCTTATTAAGAATCGCTGATACTTGTAAGTAAGTTTGCTCACGTCCCATAATCTCTAGCGTGCTTGGTGTGACTTCGCGTGTTTGTTCTTGATAATCAATAATATGAACAGCTTTTTCAACTTTAAGTAAGCGTAACGTATTCAACAACTGATTACGTAACATTAACGAATGGCGTTTGTCTTTTAAAATCGCTAATACTCGCTCCATAAATTTTTCATAAGGCAATTCATTCAAACTATCTAAAAAAGCAACTATTTCATGTGGCTCTGGATACCACGTCGCTAATTTAGTCATATTTTCTTGAATCTTCCGACTATCAAAACGTAGCGCATGTTCTTCAGCTTGTTGTAGCACGGTTGATTGCTGGGCTTTCACTTCAGAATCTGCATATACTTCTATAAATAGGCGTGCACGTTGAAATTTCTTTTGCCCAATTAATGCGTCTAAGTACATGACTAAATACTCAGAATTAGCTAAATAATCATTTAAGCGCTCCTCAGCAATTTTACTTGCTAGTTCGAACTCATTAAGTACTAACGCTGTTTTGACTAACCATCTATTAGCTGTGGGTTCATTTTCCATATTGTAAGCCGCCTGAAAATGTGTTAAAGCTTCATTGTAACGTTCTTCTTGAAAGGCAGTTTCACCCAAATTTAGATGATTATGATAATTCTCTGGAAATTCAATAACTCCCTCACTCATCCTACTACTCCTTTACTTAAATGACTGATTTTATTTAATATTTAAGGAGCTAAGACGTGGGTGTCATAGCTCCTTAAATTAATTATGCGTCTAATAATTCAAAAATTTCCATCGCAACAAAGTCAATATCGTCAAATTGATAAACTTCTTGTGATCCTGATTCTGTCAACTCAAACGTACTTGTCGCTGGGTCATAGCTAACTAAGCATTTTTCAACACCTTCGTTTTCGAAACGGCGAGTTTGTACTTCAGTTTCAGTTGTTTCTGTCATAGCATCCAAGCGTTTAAGAATGGCTACTAGTTTTGAACTTTTCATAAGGCAAGCCTCCTTTAATTTCGCTTCCTGTTACATTGTATCAAAAAGTTGTCTAATATGCATTGATAATAACAGAATTTATAAAAGTTTTCTATAATTATTCTTAATTAATTAGTTAATCCCACCATAATTTAATTAAAGATTGGGTCCCATTATTTTCATAGCCTTCTGCTGCTAATTTTTCGTATAAGACCTTCGCTAATCTTGTGGCTGGTAATTCAATTTGCATTTTCTCTGCCTCATCTAAAGCAATCTTTAAGTCTTTAATAAAATGCTTCACAAAAAAACCAGGCGTAAAATCTTCTTTTAAAATTCGAGGAGAATAATTGGTTAATGACCAGTTAGCGGCGCTTCCTCCACCAACGGTCGCGATAACTTTTTCTAAATCTAGATTGGCTGCTTTTGCGTAGACTAACAATTCAGTCATCCCTGTCATTGTCCCAGCAATCATAATTTGATTGGCCATTTTCGTATGTTGGCCTTTACCTGCTGAACCTTGTAAATTAATCGTCTTACCAAATGTTGCAAGAACAGGCGCAACTTGTGCATAGGTAACTTCGTCGCCACCAACCATAATCGTTAGTGTCCCATTTTTAGCCCCTAAATCGCCACCTGACACCGGCGCATCCAAACTACTTGCACCGCGTTCTTCAGCTGTCTCATAAATACGTTCAGCTAAGGTTGGCGTACTCGTTGTCATATCAACTAAGATTTTACCTGTAACATCCGCTGCAAAGATGCCTGTTTCCCCATAATAAATTTCTTCCACATCTTGTGGATAGCCAACCATTGAAAAGATTAGGTCAGAAGTTTCTGCCACTTTTTGAGGCGTTTCTGCCCAAGTAGCACCTAAAGACACTAATTCGTCTGTTTTGGCTTTCGTTCGATTATAGACCACTAAGTCATGACCTGCTTGCATTAAATGTTTAATAATAGAGGCACCCATAACGCCTGTGCCGATAAAACCAATTTTCATAATTGTAGCCCCCTTCATTACTCATATCATACCTATTTATGCGCAAAAAAAAAAGAACTAAGTGTTTAAAATCGCTTAGTTCTTCTAATAATTTTTAAGGTTTTATTAACAAGTTGTTTTGGCTTAAAAGCCACACCTTCCTCAACATCTTGTGTTAACTTACTTGATTGGTCTAACCTAACTATTTCTTGATAAAACGTTTCAACTCTCTTACCAAACGTCGTACTAGAAATTACGTTCAATTGTTCTTCAAAATATTTTGGTGCATGATTGACCTCTTTAGCTTGATAGTCAATAAAACATTTAGCAAAAGATTCTTCATTTGGCAATAATAGCCCCATCGCTTCATTTGTCACTAAACGTTTCAAATAATCATTTTCTTTGGCGATAATGGGTGTTTTAGCAGCCAATGCCTCAATATAGGTTAATCCTTGCGACTCTGATGTAGATAAAGAAACAAAATAGTCGGCTAATTGATAATACTGATTCACCATACTATTATCTACTTCCCCCACAAAACTCACAGCATCATCAAGTTGAAGTTCATCAACTAATTGCTCAAGCTCTTCACGATAAGGACCATCACCAGCCACTACTAAATGATTGGTCTTATTCGCAGCAACAATCTCTGGCATCCCGTGAATAATTGCTTGAATATTTTTTTCATAAGATAAGCGACTTAACGACAATAAGATAGTCTTATCTTCAGCAATCCCTAATTGTTGTCGAAAACTCACGCAATCTAAAGAATTGGAACTAAATTGCTTTAAATCAATCCCCGTCGGTATTATTCTCATTGGCAAGTTAATATCGTATTCATGTAACTTGTTTTCAACACGTTGGCTAGGACAAACCACTCCATCAAGATGGTGACAAAACTTACGTGTCATAATTCGAACATGTTGCGGACGGACAATGATACCTTTCGCGATATAATGCAAGTAATCTTCGTACATGGTGTGATATGTATGAATAATAGGAATATTCAATTTCCTTGCCACAAATTTACCTAATAATCCTACTCCAAACTCGGTTTGCGTATGAACCAACTCTAATTGATAGTCTTTGGCAACTTCATAAGCATGAATCAACCCACGAATGACCATCCTTCTATCTTTAAATGAAATAAATGGAATACTTGGCAAACGAACAATGTCTGGTTCGTCATCTATAGCATGAGGGTCAGTTGTTGTAAAAATAATAACCTCATGCCCTAACTGCTCAAGCTCTCCTTTTAATGTTTTGACTGATGTCGATACTCCGCTTATTTGCGGAAAGTATGTATCAGTAAAAATACCCACCTTCATTATAAACCCCCACAATCTCTATTCAATCATACCAAGTTAACAACCTATTCATCCGATAATTTATTAAATCTAATATACCATATCTAGTACTAAAAGCCTCAGTCTAACGTTGTATTTATTATGTTTTTGTAGGGCAAAAAAGCTTTCAAGCCCCCTTAAAGGACTCGAAAGCTTTTTTTATATGAATAACCTTTTTATTTTTGCTACCCCTGTTATCAGACAATAACAAGCGTAACCCTTTTTAAAAATAACTCCAATGACCTATCCCTATTAGAATTACTTCGAACAATCTCAGAATATCACAAGATTCCCATTCACAATAGTTCAATTATGCATTAAGAAAACTCAAATTTGACCTACCAAATTCAAAATATGAAATAAACAAAAAACCCGAAGATCAAATTGATCTTCGAGTTTAATTTAATTACTGAGTATATTCTTCAACTAAAGCAACAACTTCTTCAGCTGTGTCACAATCATTGATTGCTTTGTCAGCTAATTCAGCCATCTTAGTTGAATCTAAACGTTTCATTAAGCTACGTGTTTTTAAGATACTTGTTGCGCTCATAGAGAACTCATCTAATCCTAAACCTACTAATAAAGGAACAGCTGTTTGATCGCCAGCCATCTCACCACACATACCAGCCCATTTACCTTCAGCATGTGCTGAATCGATTACGTGTTTAATTAAACGTAAGATTGATGGGTTATATGGTTGGTATAGGTAAGAAACGCGTTCGTTCATACGGTCTGCCGCCATAGTATATTGGATTAAATCGTTTGTTCCTACTGAGAAGAAGTCAACTTCTTTTGCAAATTTATCAGCGATAACTGCAGCTGCAGGAATTTCAATCATGATACCCACTTGGATATCATCTGCAACAGCGACACCGTCAGCAATCAATTTAGCTTTTTCTTCATCAAGCATTGCTTTAGCAGCACGGAACTCTTTTAAGGTTGCAACCATTGGGAACATAATACGTAATTGACCGTATACAGATGCACGTAATAAAGCACGTAATTGTGTTCTAAACATATCATCTTCTACTAATGAAATACGTAATGCACGGTAACCTAAGAATGGGTTCATTTCGTGTGGTAATGGTAAGTAAGGTAATTCTTTATCTCCACCAATATCCATTGTACGAACCACAACTGGTTTGCCGTTCATTCCTTCTAATACCGCTTTGTATGCTTCAAATTGAGCATCTTCAGATGGTAATTCAGGAGAATCCATGTATAAGAATTCAGTACGGTATAAACCAACTGCTTCACCACCGTTATTGTTAACACCTTCTAAATCTTTAGGTGTTCCAATATTAGCAGCTAATTCAAAGTGTTTGCCGTCAGCTGTTACTGTTTGAGCATCTTTTAGTTTGTCCCATTCAGCTTTCATTGCAGCATATTCTTCACCAGCTTTATTAACAACTGCTTGTTCTTCTTCCGTTGGTTCAACGATAACTTCACCCGTAATACCGTTAACAGCTAATAGTTGATCTTCAACTACTGAATTAGTAATTTCCATCGTACCTACGACTGCAGGAATTTCTAAAGAACGAGCCATAATAGCTGAGTGAGATGTTCTACCACCAATATTTGTAACGAATGCTTTAACAAAACGACGGTCTAATTGTGCTGTATCACTTGGTGTTAAGTCGTGAGCGATCACGATAACCTCTTCATCAATCATTGATGGGTTTGGTAATTTAACATTTAATAAGTGACTAATGACACGTTTAGTAACGTCTTTAATATCAGCAGCACGTTCTTGCATGTATGGGTTATCTTCCATAGATTCAAACATAGTGATAAACATATCAGTTACTTCTTTAAGCGCTGATTCAGCATTAACTTTGTTATCATTAATGTTTGATTCAACAGCACCAACCATTTCTGGGTCTGCTAATACCATTAAGTGAGCATCGAAAACTTGCGCTTCTTCTTCACCTAATGTTGCAGCGGCTTTTTCACGAATAGCAGTGATTTCTTCTGTTGCTTTTGCTAAAGCAGCTTTTAAGCGGCTAACTTCTCCTTCAGAATCTTCAACTGTTGTTTTAGTAAAAGATAAATCAGGTTCGATTAACATATAAGCCTTAGCAACAGCTACACCATCACTAGCTCCGATACCTTTTAACATCTCAGACATTATTCAGATAAACCTTCTTTTTGCATTGCTTCAGCGATTGCAGCGATAGCTTCTACTTCGTCAGCACCTTCAGCAGTGATAGCGATATCAGCACCTTGGCCAACACCTAAAGACATAACGCCCATGATTGATTTTAAGTTTACTGCTTTACCTTTGTACTCTAAGTTGATATCAGAAGTGAATTTGCTTGCAGCTTGTACTAATAAAGTAGCTGGACGAGCGTGGATTCCTGTATCAGCGATAATGTGAAATTCTTTTTTTTCCATAATTGTTCGTTCTCCTTTGTCTTCAACAATTTTTTTGGGGATATTTTCAATTGCTCAATAATATCCCTTTCAATTGTTAACATTACCATTTTTTTTGAATCCTTACAACTTTTTTATCGTGATTAAACCGCTTTCATACATTAGTTTTGACAGGATTAACAAAAAATTTATATTTAAGGTTATTTTGTGAAATTTTCATGAAATTAACATAACTTATTTACATTTTATCTCTATTTGTTAATTATCTTATTTTCAAACTTTCATCCAAAGGCCTAATTCTTGAAATTTTATTCTTTAGTCAGTATAATTATTTCAAAGGTCAAAAAAGGTCAATTAACCTTCTGATCTCTATTTCAAAAAAAGGATGTGACACTTATGCTTTGCCAAAACTGTAAACAAAATCAAGCAACCATCACCCTTTCAATTATGACAGGGAGTCAAACAAACAAAGTATATCTATGTCAAAAATGTTATCGTGAATTAAATCAAGCGAACACTACCATGCCACCAACGATGAATAAGGACCCTTATGGTTTTAGTTCAATTGATGATTGGTACCGTGCACTGTCACAACAATTCAATCAAAGTAATATACGTCAAACGCCTCCTACTCAAAACCAAGCGCCTGGTCAACCACCGCAAGGTCCTGGACAAAATCAAAGTCTTTTGGCTGAATATGGTCTTAACTTGACCGAAGAAGCGCGCCAAGGTCGAATTGATCCAGTTATTGGCCGTGACGAAGAAATTACGCGCGTCATCGAGATATTAAATAGAAGAACAAAAAATAACCCTGTCTTAATCGGCGAACCTGGTGTCGGTAAAACTGCCGTAGTTGAAGGATTAGCATTAAAAATCATTAATAACGAAGTCCCTCAAAAACTACAAGATAAAGAAGTTATTCAATTAGATGTCGTATCATTAGTGCAAGGAACTGGTATCCGTGGTCAATTTGAAGAACGCATGAAACAATTAATGGATGAAGTCGAAGCAAATCAAAACGTCATTTTGTTTATCGATGAGATTCATGAAATAGTCGGTGCAGGTTCAGCAGGTGACGGTAGTATGGATGCCGGCAACATATTAAAACCAGCCCTTGCTCGTGGCAAACTTCAACTGGTAGGTGCAACTACTCTAGCAGAGTATCGTTTAATCGAAAAAGATGCTGCCTTAGAACGCCGTCTACAACCTGTTCGAGTAGATGAACCGACCCCTGAACAAACCTTAGAAATTCTAAAAGGAATTCAAAAACGATACGAAGACTATCATCATGTTAAATACGATGACGCTGCAATCGAAGCTGCCGTTAGCTTATCTAGCCGATACATTCAAGATCGCTTCTTACCTGACAAAGCCATCGACTTACTCGATGAATCAGGTTCCAAGAAAAATCTGACCATTCAAATGCTTGACCCTGAGTTGATTGAACGTCGCTTACAAAATGCGGTTGAACAAAAAACACAAGCTTCTAAAGAAGAAGATTTTGAAAAAGCAGCGTATTACCGTGATCAGATTGCTCATTTAGAAAAATTAAAAGAAAATCAAATCGCCGAAGAAGATATGCCAACCGTGACCGAGAAAGACATGGAGGTGATTGTCGAACAAAAAACCGGTATACCAGTGGGGGACTTAAAAGAAAAAGAACAAAATCAATTGAAACATTTAGCCGAAGAATTGCAACGTCATGTCATCGGTCAAGATGAAGCGATTGATAAAGTAGCCAAAGCAATTCGCCGTAATCGTATTGGTCTAAATAAAAAGAATCGCCCAATTGGTTCCTTCTTATTCGTCGGACCAACTGGTGTCGGTAAAACTGAACTAGCCAAACAATTAGCTTTTGAGCTATTCGGTTCAACGGATACCATGATTCGCCTTGATATGAGTGAATACATGGATAAACATAGTACGGCTAAATTAATCGGTTCACCACCTGGCTATGTTGGCTATGAAGAAGCAGGTCAATTAACCGAAAAAGTGCGTCGATCTCCTTATAGCTTAGTTTTATTAGACGAAATCGAAAAAGCACATCCAGATGTGATGCACATGTTCTTGCAAATTTTAGACGATGGTCGCTTGACCGATTCACAAGGACGAACTGTTAGCTTTAAAGACACCATTATCATTATGACAAGTAATGCTGGAACTGGAGCAGTCGAAGCTAACGTTGGATTTGGGGCAGCTAGAGAAGGCAAAACCCACTCTGTTTTATCTCAACTAGGTGATTTCTTCAAGCCAGAATTCTTAAATCGTTTCGATGGGATTATCGAGTTCTCAGCTCTTTCAAAAGATAACTTGCTACAAATTGTTAACTTAATGATTGATGATGTGAACAATATGCTAGCAACCCAACACTTACAAATTGACGTACCTCAGAACGTTAAAGAAAAATTAGTCGACTTAGGTTACAATCCTCAAATGGGTGCACGTCCGTTACGTCGTGTCATCCAAGAACAAATTGAAGATAACTTAGCACAAGTCTTCCTAGATGAGCCAAACAAAACACATTACGAAGCTTATCTTAACGAAGACGAAACCATTGCTGTTCGTGCGATTAATTAAATGCAAACTACACAAGAAAAAATTCTTGTGTAGTTTTTAATTTAGTAATAGTTTTTAGTTTATTAAATCTCCAAAAAACTGTAAAATATAATTATAAACAGTAGTTAAGGGAGTGACACATATGAAATTAGTCGATGTAACAAACAGCTATGCTAAATTAGTCAATAACCAATTAGCGAACACTGACAGTTTATTAGTGAAAGTGTATACGTTAGGGAAAACAAATGTCATCTACTCAGAGGCCCGCACACACAAAGAAATCGCTATTCAAAATAAACAAAGAAAAATTAAAGATAATGAAATCGAATATGTTCTAGACCGTCTTGAACCTAACCATCAAACTTTAAACAAGCTTGATATGGTACGTACTGATCATTTAGTTGAAATTAGCTTTCCAATCTAAAAAAACTCGCTACCGCGTATGCAGTAGCGAGTTTTTTATTATTTATGTTTGACTTTGCCTGTCCAACCATCAAAACCTTCTTTAAGGATATAAATATCAGTATACCCTTCTTTTCTTAAGAAGTTTGCAATACGAACGCTAATTGTTTTACTTTGATCATATAGTAAGACGGGACGATCTTTTCTTAATCCAACATAACTTTGTTTGAAAGTTGAGTAAGGTAAGTTACGTGCACCTAAAATATGACTAGCTCGGTAAATGTCACTCTCACGTAAGTCAATTAATTGACCCGTTCTAAAGTGTTCTTTAAACTCCTCTTGAGAAACCATTTTTGCTGACTTTTTAGCCATATATTTTAAATATAACTCACGACCAATCATTGCTAATAAGATGATTAATAAAATAATTGTTAAGTAATTCACTGATGTTCCTCTTTTCTATTTCTCTTCATTAAATGTTAACGCTAGTGATGCTGCTCCAATAATACCCGCATCATTACCTAAAACAGCTAATTTAATTGCTGTGCTTTCACGGACTTGTTTGAAGGTAAATTCATCAAAATAGCGTTGAATTTTCTCACGTAAAAACTCACCTGCTGCTGACACGCCACCACCGATTACGATATCTGACGGGTTCAACATGTTGCCAATATGGGCGCAAGCTAAACCTAAGTAGAAACAAACTTTGTCAACTACCATCTCAGCAAATGGATCATCGGCTTTAGCTTGATCGAAGACTAATTTACTTGTTACTTCTTGTCCATCATCAATCATTGATTTCAATTCTGATTCGCCGGCATATTCTTCTGATAATTGACGTGCGACACGTACGACACCTGTTGCACTAGCCACTGTTTCTAAACATCCACGCTTACCACATGTACACTCAAAACCTGTTGGGTCAACGGTAATATGGCCAATTTCACCGGCCGCACCTGCTACCCCATGTAACAAGTTACCTTCCGCGATAATTCCACCACCAACACCTGTTCCAAGCGTCATGAAGGCAACATCAGGGTTATTATTTCCAGCACCCATCCAACGCTCACCTAAGGCTGCGACGTTAGCATCGTTATCTAAAACAAACGGAATCCCTAAAGCAGATTCAATTTGCTGACGAATGGGTTGTTCTGTTTTCCAGTTTAAGTTATACGCACCAATCACTGAACCTTGTTCAATATTTACAGCACCTGGGGTTCCCATACCAATTCCGATGAATTCATCCGTTGTCATATTATATAACTCTAAACGGTGTTTAATTGTTTCAATAATATCAGGGACAATTTTTGTTCCTTCTTCTGAAATATCTGTTTCAATACTCCATTTTTGTTGAACTTCTCCTTGAGGGGTTAAAATCCCAAACTTGATAGTCGTACCACCTAAGTCAATCCCAATTAATTTCTTTTCCAACACTTAATCCTCCCTGCTAGTTTGCGCTTTCAATTCATTTTCGTATTCACGTCTTAACACGCGGTGAGCTGCCACGAACTCATCTTCATCCAGCATTTGACCATCGTGTAGATCAATTAATTCCATCTCCATTAATTCAATATCATAAAGACGCTTACCGGTATAAAGATAAATGCCAAAACGTTTTAATAACTGTTGCACATCGTAAAGCGTTCTCATCTCCACACTTCCTTTATTATACAGATTCATCAGACTTTTTTGTAGTCTTTTATTAAAAATTATAAATACATGCCATATTTTTGTAATGAATACATGATTAACGCAACCAGCATTAGGACAAAGCCTAAACCACAGGCAATTCGACGATGAATATTGTCATCACGCATGGCGCTAAAACGTTGACTTAATAATTGTGGTGCAGAAAAAACAAAGCCCAATAGCAGACCACTAATTAACCCACCAACGTGTCCTAACATATCAATATTACTCGCAAAGATATTGAACAATAAGTTAATACCAGCTAAGGTCAACATATTTTTTGCCATATATTGAATTTTAGGATTATGTGGGAAAATTCTTCCTAGCGCAATGAATGCTCCAAATATCCCGAATAGCGCTGTACTTGCACCCGCTGAAATTGACGCAGGGTTGGCAAATGCGAAACTAAAAATATTACCACCTATACCGGCTAATAAATAAAAACAGAAAAAACGCCAATGTCCCATAATTGCTTCTAAATCACGACCCGCAAAATATAAAAAGACTGAGTTAAACAATAAGTGAGTCAGACCGATATGAATAAAAATCGGTGTGATAAAACGCCAAAACTCATGATACAAAATAATACCATGTGCATTTAATGCGCCAAATTCATATAATAAACCAACATCTTGCGTACCACTTATTCCCATGCCACGCGTTAAACCAACTAGGGTCATCACGACAAAGACGATAATTTGAGTCGCTAGAAAAAGCATGGTCACCCAAGAGTCATTTTTAATTCGTTGCCAATTCATATTTCTTATTTTTTCCAATCTAATACCACCTCTCTATCTAATACATTATACCATTATCAGACATGATAACTCATTAAGAATTAATAAAAGTCATTGTCACAAAGATAGTCAGGCATTATCTTTGATTAGCATCCCTTGAAACGTTCGTATTGTGCAATCCACTCATCAACTGTCATTTTCTGCACCAACTCTACGATTAAGTCATACGGAATATGCTTTGGATTGGTTAAACGAATACAGCTTTTTCCCATATTTAATTTCGTTGGAACTTGTTGCGCGTAAGCTTCTTGAAACCAAGTCAGCAGTGATTCATTTCCCATAATGCCCATATGATAAATTGCTATGTGGTTCTTTTGTGACGCCAAACTAATAAACGGTAGCGGTTCATTCATGCGATTTAAATAACCATCAGGATAACGTTCTAATGGCACAACAAAACTAATCATGCCATACATTTTCACTTCTTCAAACCCTTCAGGTAAATTTTCCTTCACTATTCTATATAAACGTTCAAAAGCCTCACGACGTTTTTCATCTACTTGTTCTAGATACTCACCAATCAACTCCATACTTTCTCCTCCTTTATTTTTATACATAATATAACGATAACCTCACACTAATTCAACTATCTTCACTTTATGAATAGACAATCGCTAAATTTCTGTTAGAATGAATATTAAAATATTTTGCGACATGTTTACTTGAAGGAGGAATTTAGATGTTTACAACTGATTTTATTCGCCAATTTCCAAAAGCTGAATTACATTGCCATTTAGATGGCTCAATCCGCCCTGCCACCTTACAAAAAATTGCCTTAGCCGATCACTTATCTATTGAAGAAGACTTGGCTGAAGTCACTAAAAAAATGCAAGCACCAGCTAATTGCGAACACCTTGAAGATTATTTAGAAACGTTTAACTATGTTCTTCCTTATTTACAAACAGAAAAGGCCCTATCTACTGCAGCTTTTGATGTGATGGAACAAGCAGCAAGCGATGGCATTCGCTATCTTGAAATCCGCTTTGCACCAAGTCTTTCCACCAAAAAAGGGTTAACAATCGAGCAAGTCGTTGAAGCTGTTGCAAAAGGGGTGGCTTTAGCAGAACAATCTTATAACATTACCGGTAATTTATTAATTACTGGCATGCGTAATGAAGAATTATCTAGTCTAGGTGCGAAATTTATTAACGCCTTAGAGACAAGACAATCAAAAATCGTCGGTATCGATCTCGCCGGCCCTGAATTAGAAAATTATGTCACTGATTATGAAGTCACATTAAAGTTACTAGTAGAAAAATACTCCGTCCAACTAACCCTTCACGCCGGCGAATGTGGATGTGTAGCAAATGTTTATCAAGCAATAGAGGCCGGTGCTAAACGAATTGGACATGGTATTGCCTTAAAAGGTAACGTGCAAGCTCAACGTTTTTGTGCAGAACATCAGGTTTGTATCGAAAGTTGTCCAACTAGCAACATCCAAACACGCGCCCTTGGTAAAATTTCAGATTATCCACTAGAAGAATGGTTAGAAAATCAAGTTATTTTTTGTTTGAATACTGACAACAAGACGGTGTCAAATACCACTTTAAGTAAGGAATATGACCTGTTAAGAGAACATCTTGGATTAACCAAAGAAGATTTTATACGATTGAATCACTATGCAATGGAACATTCCTTTGCAAGCTCTGAGATTAAAGAAGCTATTTTAGCGGAAATGCAAGCCTTTATAAATTAATAATTACCGTAATTCTCTGGCTTTTAAAGAGTTTTTTGATATTATCCGATTATTTTACTGAGCTTTGAAAAGAAACAAACCTAAAAAATTTTTTTTGATTCATCTAAAAAACAAACATATTCTTCAAATGATTTTTTTCAGGGTTAAACTGGCTATTTTGTGATAGGAACAATCAACATTAATTTATAGTATGTAAAAAAGAACCCCCTCTGCAAACAGAGGGGGCTTTCGTCTTAACCAATCATGACATTTTCTTTTGGAAATTGAATAGGTATTTCTTTTTGTTGAGATTTTGTTAATAATGAGAACAGTACCGTCATTATGCCTACACGTCCGATGAACATTAAAACAATAATCACTATTTTCCCTGGCAGTGAGAGTATCGGCGTTAGCCCCATTGTCAAACCTACTGTTCCAAAAGCTGAAATAACTTCAAACGCAATATACTCCGAACCCATGTACTCTGGCAAATCTTCCGTTACGGATAGTATCATCATTGCTATAACACACACCATTAACGTTATAACAAATAACATCAACGCCTTTACTACGACAGATTCTTTTATCCGTCTTCCTGCAAACTCCGCATGAGGTCGACCTTTTAAAACAGAAATAATTTGAATTAATAACACGCCAAAAGTGGTAGTCTTTAAACCACCTGCCGTTGAACCAGATGTCCCACCAATATACATTAGAACAATCGTCATTAATATACTAGCATGAGATAACTGTGCATAATCAACGGAGGCAAAACCTGCCGTCCTAGCTGTAACACTCAAAAATAAACTATTAATTATACGAGATGCTTTATTAGGCTCGGTCAGTGGCTCTTGAGAGTTTCCTTCTGAAAAATAAAAAAAGACAAACCCGCCAATTAATAATCCGGTAGTCATAATTAACGCAATTTTACTATGTAGGCTTAATCGTCGTCGACTTTTAATAAAGTCATTTAAATCTTTCCAAACAATAAAACCTAATCCTCCAGAAATTATTAAGCCAGAAACAACTAGCATAACATAAGGATTATTTTGAAACGGAACTAAACTATCCCCAAATAAATCAAATCCGGCGTTACAAAAACTAGAAACCGCATGAAATAGAGCATACCATAATCCTTTTAATACGCCATATCGAGGAATAAAATCAATAGCGAGTAATAAAGCTCCTAAAGTTTGAATGGTGATTGCCAACTTTAATACATATAAAGCTAGACTCATAACGCCAGAAACTTGATCTAAATTAAAAGCTTCCTTAATAATAATCCTTGTACTTAGCTGAATCCGTTTCTTCAAAATGGTGAAGAAAACAATAGGTAACATCATAAAATTCAGCCCACCAATTTCAATTAATATTAAAATGACCAAATCTCCATAGCTATTCCAATGCTCTGCTGTATTTAGAGTTGATAACCCTGTAACACAGGTTGCTGAGGTTGCCGTAAATAGCGCATCAATAAACGGTGTCGGCTCGTTGCTTGTAGAAAAAAAAGGCAACGTTAAAACCACAGCACCTATTAGTATCACAACAATAAAACCCAATGCTAAGATAGACGCTGGTCCAAAACGTGGCAATAATGCTCGACCTTTTTTTCTTTTCCTTATTCGCATAGTTTACACTTACTCCCTATCAAAAACACTGCGGTCATAAACCAACAGTGTTTTCTTTATTCTTCACTTTAATTAAACGAGTAATTTCTGCTCGTTCATTCTCTTCTAGTTTCATCTTAATATGTTGAATTGTTTCTTCAAGTTGGGGAATCGTCATATACTCAAGTGCATTGACTCTTCTCCTCGTTTTCTCAATCTCATCTGCCATTAATTGGCATGTTTTTTCCATCTCTGTCAATTTAGATAGTTGCGGAAGAAAATCATAAAATTTTTCAATTGCAGCATCAAGATCGGCATTTGAATTGACATAACCGTAATCAAGCGCGTCTTCATCAAATTCATCTGGATAAGAAAAGTTCATGATGGGAACTGTAACACTCATAATATTTTTTTCAACAATATCGACCGAAATATCATCTGTAGGTAATAAAAACAATTCTTCAATAAAATTTTCATTTATCGCAACATTCGCTAACATGAAGCTCTCCATCGCTTGTTGCATAAGATTTTCCAACTCATCTCTAAGCTGATGATTTTTTTTCACTAGCAAAATAAATTGTCTCATTAATTCATCTTGCTTATCTTTTAAGAGTTTATGTCCTCGCGTTGCTGTTGTCAACTGTTTTTTTAATCTAGATAATTCCATCCGTGTTGGATTGACATTCATGATAGACATTATCACACATCCTTTTTAGGTAAAAACTCGTCTAACATATCATCTTTTATCCGTTTTAACTCGGTTCTTGGCAACATTGATAGTAGCTCCCAACCTAACTCAAGCGTTTCAATAATCGTACGGTTAGTTTCGAACCCTTGATTGATATACTCTTTTTCAAAGCGCTCTGCAAATTTTGCATAGATTTTATCCACATCTGACAGTGCAGCATCGCCTAGAATGACGGCTAATTCTTTTGCTTTCTTCCCTTGGGCATAAGCTGCAAAAAGTTGATTCATTGTGGCTGCATGATCTTTACGCGTCTTCCCTTCACCCGTTCCTTTATCTTTTAAACGAGAAAGTGATGGTAAGACATCAATTGGCGGTTGGTAACCTTTTTTATCCAATTCACGTGATAAAATAATTTGTCCTTCTGTAATGTAGCCTGTCAAATCGGGAATCGGATGCGTTTTGTCATCCTCTGGCATAGATAAAATAGGTATTTGTGTCACTGATCCCTCAATCCCTCTAATACGTCCAGCTCTTTCGTACAATGTCGCTAAATTTGTATAGAGATAACCAGGATAACCACGACGACCTGGTACTTCACGACGAGCAGCCGAAATTTCACGTAAGGCCTCACAATAATTAGTCATATCTGTCATAATGACTAAAACATGTATCCCTTTTTCATAAGCTAGGTATTCAGCCGCCGTTAAGGCCATTCGTGGCGTTGCAATTCTTTCAATTGCTGGGTCATTCGCTAGATTCATAAAGACAACTGAACGATCAATCGCACCTGTTTGTCGGAAATTATCCATAAAAAAGTCAGCTTCTTCAAATGTAATGCCAATCCCCGCAAAAACTACAGCAAAGTCATCCTGTGTATTTAAAACAGCTGCTTGTCTAGCAATTTGCGCTGCTAATTCCTTATGAGGTAAACCCGAACCTGAAAATACAGGCAACTTTTGTCCACGAACTAGCGTGTTCAAATGATCGATTGAGGAAATACCTGTTTGAATAAACTCATCCGGATAATCACGCGCCATTGGATTAATTACTTCACCATTAATGTCCATCATCTTATCAGGTAAAATAGCGGGGCCATTATCTTTGGGACGACCCAAACCGTCAAATACACGTCCAATCATGTCTTCAGACACAGGAAGCTCTAATGAATGTCCTAGGAAACGAACTGATGAGTCTCTCATATTAATCCCGGCCGTTCCTTCAAAAATTTGAACCAACGCTTTATCTTCGTGTATTTCTAACACTTGCCCACGTCTCATCTCACCATTTTGCATACGTACATCAATTAACTCCTCATATTTGACGCCTTCTACTCGGTCAACAGCCATTAATGGACCGACAACTTCACTAATCGTACGATACTCTTTAATCAATACTCATCCCTCCTTCGGCTAGAATCTCACGCATTGTTGTAAAAATTTCTGTTTGAATCTCATCTAACTTAACAAGTTCTTCTTCTGGTAGGTACTTACTACGAGCAATTTTGTCTCTTAATGTGTCACTACCATTCATAATTTCAGAAAAATAAGCATTTAACTTGATGGCGTTTTGCCCTTCACGACCAAACTGAAGAATGTTTCGTAACATCTTAAATTGCTTTTCACGAGAAGTAAACGTATCTATCGAATCAAACGCATTTTGTTGTAAATAGTCCTCTCGAAGCGAACGTGCTACTTGTAAAGTTAATTTATCTTTGTCCGATAAAGCATCAATTCCCACTAAGCGAACAATTTCATTTAATTGTGACTCCTCTTGTAACAATGCCATCGCTTCCGTTACCAAACCAGACCAGTCCTCTTGAATGACTTGGTCCATATATTTTCCTATTGTGTCCAAATATAGTGAATAACTTTGTAGCCAGTCAATAGAAGGAAAATGTCGTTGTTGTGCTAATGTCGAATCTAGTCCCCAAAAAACTTTTACAACTCGTAGTGTATTTTGTGTCACTGGTTCTGAAATATCTCCTCCTGAAGGCGAAACCGCAGAGATAGCTGTCACACTACCTTCACGATTATCAGATCCTAGCGTTAAGACTCGACCTGCTCGCTCGTAGTATTCCGCTAAACGTGAACCTAAGTATGCCGGATAACCTTCATCTCCTGGCATTTCTTCTAAACGACCACTCATCTCACGTAAGGCTTCCGCCCAACGAGAAGTTGAGTCAGCCATAATAGCCACGTTATAGCCCATATCTCGGAAATACTCCGCAATTGTAATACCTGTATAAATAGAGGCTTCACGTGCCGCTACTGGCATATTAGAAGTATTCGCTATTAAAATTGTACGTTCCATCAACGATTCGCCCGTATTAGGGTCAATAAGTTCTGGAAATTCATTTAAAACGTCGGTCATTTCATTCCCACGTTCACCACATCCCACATACACGACAATATCTACATCAGCCCATTTAGCAATTTGATGTTGCACTACAGTTTTACCTGCTCCAAAGGGCCCTGGCACTGCTGCAGCTCCACCTTTTGTCACCGGGAAGAAAGTATCAATAACACGTTGTCCCGTTATCATTGGTTGATCTGGATTTAATTTTTCTTTTACCGGACGACCTCTTCTAACAGGCCACTTCTGCAGCATGCTTATGTTTTTTTCTTCACCGCCAGCTGTTTCAATCACACCAATCACGTCATCAATGGTATACGTACCTGAATCTATTTTGATTAATTTTCCTTGGATACCAAATGGGACCATAATTTTATGCACCACACTTTTGGTTTCTTCAACTGTTCCTAAAATGTCACCCGCCTCTACATATTCACCCGGTTGGGTTGTCGCTACGAATGACCATTTTTTCTGATGATCTAACTGTGGAACTTTCACTCCACGCCCTAAAAAATGACTACCTGTTAGCTCCATAAATGTATCAAGTGGGCGTTGTATACCATCAAACATCTGTGACACAATCCCTGGAGCTAGCTCAACTGATAAAGCTTCTCCGGTTGATTCTACTGGTTCACCTGGACCAATCCCTGCTGTTTCTTCATATACTTGAATACTTGCCACATCACCGCGCATTTCAATAATTTCACCAATAACGCCTAAATCACCGACATAACAAATATCCTGAATACTCGCGTGTGACATATTTTCTGCCATTACTAATGGTCCGGAAACTTTTACGATTCTTCCTTTTTGCAAATTTGACCTCTCCTATTCTATAAAATATTCTGACCGACTGCACGCTCAACATTTTTCTGAATGTTCTGTTTGCCAATCCCTAAACTTCCTCTATGATTGGGAATTAAGATGATAGTTGGCGTTAATTCGGTTTCATATCGTTGGATGGTTTCTGGTACCAAAGAAGCAAATGCTTCAGTTATATATATGACACCATAATTAGCTTGCACCATTTCTTCAATAGTTCGCCTAGTTGTTTGGCCATCAGTTACAATTTGAACATCAAAACCAAATAGTTTGAAGGGTAAGACTGAATTTTTATCTCCGATAACGCCTACTTTATAAGTCATTAACTCGTCTCATCCTTTCTCTAATTTGTTGAGTAGTAAAGCCACATTTTTTCCCAATTACTAAAGTTCTTAAATTTTTTATTTCGATTTCCTTGGCATTAAGTAACGCCAATAGCGGAAGTGGACCAAAAGCCTGTGTTTGGGCACCTTCATAATGTTGTGTTAAGTAGTCATCTTTTAATTTTCCTAACAAATTAAACGCAATTTCTCCTTCTAATAACGCTGGAGCTATAACTTGTGCGTAGTCAGAATTATGTAAAAAGTCAATGAATGCTTCAAAGCTACCTTCTCGATTATCCGCAAAGGTTAAAAGTGACTCTTTAGAAATTGAACCCATACTAGATAAAACCCCAGTCATAAAATTTCGATTTCTTTTTTGTAAGATACCTCGAGCAGTTGTCTCGATGTTCGTCAAGTCAATAAAACTGATTATCTCATTTAATAACTCTGGATATCCTAGCGTTTCACCTAATTCTCTTTGTGTTTTCAAAAAATATCGATCATAAATAACATCTATTCCTTGAAGAACTTTCGATTCTTCCAAATGTAACGTGACTTCTCTAATGCTTTCTGCAACAGTCGTAGGTAGTTGTGTTGAATACCCCGTTTGAATGGCACGCTTAAGCGTTTCAATTGAATAAAAACCATCATAAATACACAATTGATTTAGTTCTTTATTCAACCTCTTCGCTTTTGTTAAGACTTTCAAATTATGAAACGTATAACGCATGGTATAAAGCCATATAACTTCCTTTTCAGGAGCAATTTCAATTATTTCTCGATATTCTTCTTCAATTTCTTTATTCAAATTTTGCTCAAACTCATGCTCAAAACCAGGATAAATATAAGAGGAATAGTGGGTATCTTTCAATAATGAAGCTAGTTGTTCCATCGTTTCAGCTTCAATCATTCGTTCAAATTCGTCTTTTGTAATTAATTCTAGTTCTTTAATTCGAACTAACGGATTAATTTCATGATAGGTCAGTTGACTCATGTCTTCCTTACCTCCTTAATCAAACAAGCGCTTTGCCAATTCTACGCCCATAGTTGGTTGTAGTTCTTTTACTAAATTTTCAAATATAAAATTATACTGAACACCATGATCATTTAAAATAAAGCCTGCTTGTTTTGGAATTACTTCCTCAAGCAAACGCATCTGCCTGTTATATTGCTGATTCATCCGTAACACCCAATCCTGATTCAAATATGCTCGTGATAGTTCACCCACTTGAATAGTCATTGGCGTAGTTAATGGTATAGTTTGCAACAGTTGTTCTGAAAAAGTCTGTGTGTCATCCTGTGACCAAGCGTTCATCTTTTCAATGGCCTCTTCAAAATAACGTGTCAATACTTCTTGTTTATGATGTAAGGCTTCTTGACGAAATACTACTTGCTGTCGATCACGCTGTTGCTTATATTTTTTTTCAACGATTTGTATTTGTTTTTTTAATTGTTGCTCATTTTCTTGGTTAATAAACGCTTGTTCTCTATTAAATTTATCTTCAATTTCGCTTAGTCTCTTCTGTTTATAGAGCAGACGTTCATTTTCAGCTTGTTCATTCATTCGTGCAATCATTTTTTCAATAGCATCCATTGTTGATAGGCCTCCTTCTAATGATTTAGGCATTTAACACTAATAAGAATGAAATAACAAATCCTAAAATAGCGTACGTTTCAACCATAGCAGCATAAATTATTCCTTTAGTCGCATGCTCTGGTTTTTTAGCTAAAATTTGAATACCTGCTGAAGCTACTCGACCTTGCGCAATTCCGGAGAATAAGCCAGTAAATGCAATAGGTAAAGCAGCACCTAGTAACGTTAAGCCTTGTTCTAAAGGCATGCTAGCATCCATGTTAATAAAGATTAAAAACGCAATAACAAAACCGTATAACCCTTGTGTTCCTGGTAATAACTCTAAAATCAAGGCCTGTCCAAATTTTTCTGGTTGAGTTGTTGATAAAGCAGCTGCTGCTTCCCCAGTCATACCTACGCCTTTAGCTGAACCTATCCCTGAAAAGATAGTAGCCACTGCCATCCCTAATACTGCAAAAATCATACCACCGTTGTTGTTAATTAAAAAATCCATCATTATACTATTCTCCTATCTGATTTACATATTATCGTTTGATTGTTCGATATTGACATATTTTTCACTTGTTTTTAGTGGAGTGAACGCTTTTCCTCCACCTTGGTAATACTTACCAAAGAATTCCACATATTGTAATCGTGCGCCATGAACATAAGCGCCTAGTAATGATAAAAAGATATTCAGACCATGTAAGGCAATGATTAAAATAATCCCAATGCTAAATCTAGCGATCGGTGGCATAAAATTGACTAACATATTAAACGCAGCGGCAATACTACCACCAGAAATACCTAATGCCATTAATCGCGTGTAGCTAACCAAATCCCCAATATAACTTGTCAAACCATACAAATTGTAGGCACCTTTTGCTAATCCTTTTACTTTTGAATGACTACCTTTAAGAGGCGATAACAAAATGGTTATGGCACTAATAATGGTTAGACTAATTCCTATCGTAAAGAGTGCTGGTTGTTGTAATATTATTTTCCCCAAAAGACTAATGACAATTCCAATCAAAATTCCTTGCCAAGCAAAACCTTCTGAAACAGCCGCCAAATAGTTTTTCTTCCGAATATTTTCTTTTGCATTTAACATGAGTCCCATCATTATTTGAATGAAGCCAAAAATAACAGACAACAACAAAATTGTAATAACATCTTCAGTTGTCGATAGAATAGGCTCATAAGGCATTTTCACACCAAAGAAAGAATTATAAATTCCCCCCCAAATCATCGTCGGAACAGCTAAAATCTTAAAAAATTCCATAAAGCGTTTAGTCCCTCTAGGAAAGGTCATCATCTTAAGTGCCAATGATGTCCCCACAAACATTAATAAACCATAGCCTACATCAGCAACCATCATTCCAAAAAAGACTAGGAAAAAAGGAACGAACCATGGCGTTGGGTCTATCTCATCATATTTAGGTAAACTATACATCTCCGTTAACATTTCAAACGGTTTAACCAAGCGATGATTACTTAGCTTAGTTGGAACTTCTTTTTCTATTTCAAGCGCAGTGGGTTCTTCAAATGTTAAATAAAGTTCATCTTTTGGAAAAACAGTCATCAAGTGATTCGATAAACAGGGGATATCCGGCTCTCCTATCCACCCTTGGACAACAAATAGTTGCTCGGTTTTAATGGCTTTTTGTACTACTTTTTCTCTTTGTAATTTTGCTAAAATAGCCTCTTCTGCCAGTTGTATTTGTTGGACTAATGCTTTTTTTTGACCAATCATTTTGGTTAATCTTTTTCTAATCTGATGATTGTCTACTATTTCTTGCTTAACAGCCCTTAACTTTTCTTTAGGAAGTACCTCTTCCTTATAGTGTTCTATTTTGACACTAAACGATCGACAAATATCAATCACTGCTTGTTGAATATCATTTAAGTAAACAAAAGCAACATACGTCTCCTTCTCATCTTGATAAATATTTTGAAGATGAATATAGCTAAGGTGTTGCATTTTACTTTCAAATTCTTCCCAGTTCTCACTACCTAGAACTCCTAATTCCATCGTTTTGATTGGAGTTGTTACCTCATCAGGTAACACTTCTAGATTTTGCCATTTGTATAAATAGGCTTCTTCTTCTAGTAAACTCTCTTTCTTTTCTGTGGTTTCTAGCCATTGATGCTTAATCCCAATAATCTCATCCAATTCTGTTTCAATCGAAACTTCATCGTATTGCGTTTCCAATGTTTGAAGGTCTGTTTCATAGCGTTTTAATCGTTGTTTTTTGGCTTTACTATCACCGTGATGTTCTATAAACATTAATATTTCTTCAATTTTTTTTAGACGTATTTGTAGGTCTTGTTGTTTTATCAAAGAGTCTTGAACTGTCATTTCTTCAGAATATTGAGCTAACCATTCATGATTTAACGAGTCTGCAAAAATGTCTCTTATCTCTACATTTTGTAAGCCTTGTATTGTTTGTAAGACAGTATCTTTGTCCTTACTCTCTGTTATCACTGTCATTTTTTTCATTTTAGTGACGGCCATACGTTTGTTTCACCCTTTCGATGATTGCTTGAACCGCTTCTTGATTATTTTGAGCATATCGAGCAATTAGCTGCTCTTTTAATTGCATATTTTTTTCTTTTAATCGCAGCTCTTCTTTTTCCATTCTTCTTTGTTCTAACTGTTCTTTTTCTTTAACTAACTGTGTAAGTTCTTTTTTTACCAATTGTCTTTCATCTGCTAATAGCTGTTTTTTTTCTTCTTCATAATGATTTAACGATTCAATCAATTGCTCTTTCTTATAAAGATTATCTTTTTCAGCCTCTTGCAATCTTTTCAACGCTTCTTTCATAATATTCACTCCCTTTCCAAGAAAAAAAGCATACTTCAAATGAAGTATGCTTAAATAAAAAATGAGCACACACCACAAAAGTCGTCATTCTTCTCACCCCTTGAAGAAATAAACCCTTGAAGCATATTATGCCCAACCGTTAGTTATTTAATTTTGTATCACCTCTATAGTATAACAAAGGAAAATTTGACTTTCAATCAAAATCGGTAATATTTTTTCAAAAAAACAACCTATAACGATTGCGTCTATCCGAAAAAGAAAATGAAACAATTGAAAATATTTCAGAAATCGTAATGCTTTAATTTAACACACTAAAAATATCGTCATAGAGCTGTTTTCGTAAACAAAAAAAACCCAACCCCTTGATATATAAGGGATTGAGCTTGTCAGTTCAATAATTATTGAGCTACTGGGTATACAGATACTTGCTTTTTGTCGCGTCCTTTACGTTCGAAGCGTACAACTCCGTCGACTTTAGCGTATAAAGTATCGTCTCCACCACGGCCAACGTTAGCACCAGGATAAATCTTAGTTCCGCGTTGACGGTAAAGGATAGAACCACCTGTTACAGTTTGTCCATCAGCTCTTTTAGCTCCAAGACGTTTTGATTCTGAATCACGTCCGTTGGCTGTAGAACCACCACCTTTTTTGTGGGCGAAGAATTGTAAATTCATTGTTAACATAGTATGCACCTCCTGTGGTATTAATTAACTTGAATCATCACAAATTGATTATATTCATTTTGGATATCTTGTAAACCTAATAAAAGATTTTCTAATAAGAGTTGAGAAATCTCAAGTTCTTTATCCGACAAATCTTCTTTTAGCGTCACATACAAATAGCCTTCATTGTCGTTATCCATATCAACTAAAGGTTCCACTTGGCTAAGTTTCGCAATACCATTAACAGTTGAAAAAGTTAACGCAGACACAGCTGCACAAACAATATCACTGCCGTATGGTCCTGATCCAGCATGACCTGAAATTTCAAAAGCTTCAATTGCTTGATTCTCTTTATTTCGTTTAAATGTTCCTTTAATCATTTGGCTAACCTCTAATCAATGAATTAAGCGTTGATAGCGTCGATCATCACTTTAGTGTATGGTTGACGGTGACCTTGTTTACGGTGAGTGTGTTTTTTAGGTTTGTATTTGAAAGTCACAACTTTCTTTTGTTTTCCTTGTTTTTCAACAGTTCCTTCAACAGTTGCGCCAGCAATTGTTGGAGCTCCAACTTTAGTAGTTTCTCCACCAACTAAGACAACTTCATCAAATACAACTTTTTCGCCAGCTTCAACGTCTAATTTCTCAACGTAGATTGCTTGACCCACTTCAACTTTGTATTGTTTACCACCTGTTTTAACGATTGCGTACATGCTCGTAAGCACCTCCTTATATTTACTTAGACTCGCCATCATAAGTGACCATGGTCTTAGAACTTACTCTGTGCGGTTGTAGTTGTGGTGCCACAATTACAACATTAGAATTGTACCAAAAAAAAAGAGAATGGTCAACCATCCTCTCTTTAAAAAATAATTAACACACAAAAAAATCAGTTAAACGAGCTTCTTGTAATAATTCCGAATCCAAAATCTTCACTAACGTTGTTGCCATAAAATGTGTCGCATACATTTTCCCTTCGTTTAACCAACCATCAACATACCCTAGGAAAGTGAACATCAAGTAATTCATTAATACACTTTTAGGCACTGTCAGCTCAGATGCTTGCATCTGATGTCTGTACTGACTTATATAATTAAATAACTTTTCTTCAAACTGCTCACGATAACATAATGCCTCTTTATCGTTTAATAATGTTGATAGTAATTCTGGTTGAGCTTCAACGTGTTCTAAAAATTTTTGTAGAGAAAATCTTTTCACACCTTTATCATCAATAACCAGTGAACTTTCAAGTAAATCTTCAATAAATTGCGTCATCATCTCATCTGCGAAAACGCTTTTATCTTTGAAATGCAGATAAAATGTCCCACGCGTCACAGAAGCTTTCGTTGTTAAATCTTTTACATTGATTTCATTAATATTCTTTTTAGATAACAGCTCTAGAAATGCCTCTTTTAATTTTTTTCTAGTTTTTAATATTCTTGGATCAACTTTTTCATCAACAACTTCCATTCCTATTTATCACTCCTTACATGATTTGTCTGAATATGTTTTTATTACTCCTTTATACCCAATAGTTTATACTTTTTCGTCTTTTTTGTCTATAATACATACGATAATTAACAAAAAATTCATACTTAAATAATTATCGGAAAATGGTTGACATACTAAACTAAGTTCTCTATAATAAACTATGTTGCTTGAGATATGTCACAGTAGCTCAGCAGGATAGAGCATCCGCCTTCTAAGCGGACGGTCGGGGGTTCGAATCCCTCCTGTGACGCTAACAAACGCTAGAAACTTTGGTTTCTAGCGTTTTTTGTTTATCCACTCATCAAAATCGAGCCAAGTAATTATTAAGAATACCTAAATAATTACATCATTTTTTGAAATTTAATCGCTGCCATGCTATGATAGGTTCATACGAAGAATATTTCATATGCAACATTTTGATCTATTTTAATGAAATTTAATCACACTGGCGTAGCTTTAGGGCTACAAGGATGTAATAGTCGGTAGGGATTGCATTGTTTAAATGAGAAATAATCAAAACAAGCAATAGTCAGGAACAACCTTAAGTATTAAATATTGAATAGTTAGATAGCCTTCTCTTTCATTAGAGAGGGCTATCGTCAATTTTAGGGCCTTTTTATTGCGATGATTTTTCATTTTAGGTTCTTTATATTAAACTAATCATTATACTAAAAAGGAGTTTTCGTATGGTGCAAATGACATGGACTAAAGCAAAAAAACAACTGAAAAGTTTAACATGTGACAGCCTACAAGGACGGCTTGATTTTCATATTATTAATTACCGCAAAGCACATGACCAATTAGGACGAGCAGTTATTACGCTTGATAAAGAAGAAATATTCAATATGTGCACACTGACAACTGAAGCCAAAGAATTTGAAAAGACATTGGCACTTTCCGAATACCTAAACGAAGATGAGCTAGAACAGAACACTTCGATTGAGTTGCAACAACTTGCCCAACAGGAGTTAGCTAAAGAAGGTGTTTTTGCTCAATATGATTTCTTTGAAGCCTTAGCACGATACTTCAACGAATCGATTGAAGAGAGCCTAACTTCCGACCATGACTTAGTAAAACTCTTGTCTTTGATTGACCGACGTGTTGGCAAACGAACATTAGTTAAGCTAGCGGACACAATAGACACTGAATCCGCGCTCGTCCAGCAATTTTATTACATTCGCATGAAATCCGAAAATTTAGCGTAAGCAAAAAGCCAGTGACTCACTTCAAAACGAGTCGCTGGCTTTTGTTTATAATTCAATTTTTTCTTTGTCCTTAGTAATTAACAAGACGCCATCACCTAATGGGATCAAACTGCTTGTTAAGTCTGGGTGTTCTAACACCGTATCGAACAATAAGTTTAACTTACGGTAAATCGTGCGTTGGTTACGCGGAATTTCTTCGATTGGTTGTAAAATCGTGCCGGCTTGTAAAACATCATCAATCATAATTACGCCACCAACTTCTAAACAGTCTAATAAGTAGGGCAAGAACTCGATATATTTAGACTTCGCGCTGTCCATGAAGATAAAATCATATTTCTTATCTAAGGTTGGCAAAATATCTTTCGCGTCCCCTTCTAATAACGTGATTTTATCTTCTAATCCTAGCGCTTTGTAGTTAGCTCTTGCTTTACGAATCATCACATCAAAGCGGTCAATTGTCGTCACATGCCCGCCTTCAACGACATATTCACTCATTAAACTACTTGAAAAACCTATGGCTGCCCCAATCTCTAAAATTTCTTTTGGCTTTAATTGTTTCAATAGAAACTGCAAAAAAACGACTGTTTCGTGGGGAATAATCGGGACATCATTTTCATTGGCTACTCGTTGTATTTCTCTTAAAGGACCTGTTAATTGTTTTTGTCTGTTTCGCATGAAATCGACAATTTCTTGTTTCACTACAGGTCGGTGCATCATTGGATTACGCAAATCCACTCATCCTCTCATTAGTTAGTGCTTCATCTATTATACGTAACTAGAAAATAGATAGCAAATATAAAAAAAGAAACACACCAACTTTTGGTCTGTTTCTTCAGTCATCATACGAATTAATAATATCTATCAAATCAATTGGTTGCTTGTGGCACACCAATTTCTTTCACGTACCAACAATCCATCTCGAACGGGGCGTGGGAGGTTAGCGCATAAGGGATTTGCTTAAACCCAAAGTGCTCAAACAAACGATTCGCCTTATTCAGCTTATGATGAGTTTCAATGTAGAGTCTTGAATAATGTTGACTCGCTTCCTCGATAATCTTCTGCAACAATTCAGCGCCAATACCACGACCTCGAAAAGCTGGTTTGACATATACATGTTGAATTTCACCAACTTGTGCCTGTGCCTCACTTAATGGCCGACAGCCACCTATCGCCACTAATTCTTGATTGATTTCAACACCCCAATAGCCATATCCTTCCTGACCTAACCTTTTCCAAAAATCCTCACTTGACTGTAAAAGTTCCTCATTAAACTCTGTCTCGACATAGCCCACTTCTGCCACATGTTGCGTAATTAAATCCTCAACAACTTCACGATCACTCAAGTTAAGCGCACGAATTAACATCGTTTATCAAGTCCTTTCGTTTTTTTCATCATAACATGTTCTCAACATTTGAGCGAACAATTCGCTAGGTAAAAAAATAAAATCAATCGATTATTGAACAATATCATTTACGTAGCTTGTTTCTAAAATATATCGCTAACGCCATCAAGCATAATATCCCTATTTGCCAAAATCCTTCCTTACGACTAATACTAAAACCTTCTATCACACTGGCAATCGGGATAAGTAACAAGCCAATGACAAACAACACACCTAAAATTAATGCTTTATTATTCATACTGTAGTTACTCCTTCTCTACCTATTCAGCCACCAACGGAATACCAAATTCGCAAAGATGTTGTGTTATTTTTTCGAATGCATATCTTTCGATAATCGGCTTTTGAAAGTCCACTTTAAGTCCAATTGTTAAATCGGCTAAGTTAGCCCAAAAATTTTGAACACCTTCTACTGTGTGAGCCACTTCAAAAACTGCATAGGTACTATCCTCAAGTTTACGATGTTCCAATCCGTCAATGACATTTTGGTCATCTACCAATACGCCAACATCATATCTTAACTTATCTTCAGAAACTTCTTGTGGATTGTCTAAAGCAATTCCTAAAATCACTGTATCATAATCTAAAAGTTGGTGAGTTTTTAAATAACTCTTTAACTGTTCCATCATGATGGCATTTTCTGGACCATACGCGCCAGTTCTTCTCATATAGCTAATAGTTACATTACTAAATATCTCTTTTCTCATTCTGTTTACCTCATTCCAGTAAGTTTATCTCATCTTTACCTCTTCATCGTAATTTCTATTAAAATGAAATTCAACTATTATTTTCGAAATTTATCCAACTACTGTTAACGCCTAGATAACGTAGCATCTAAAACGAAAAAAACCACCTACCGTAGTAGATGGTTTCTATTATTAGTTTAATAAGGCTTTGACAGTACTATTAATTAGGTTACCGTCGGCTTTACCTTTCACTTTAGGCATCACTGCCCCCATAACTTTTCCAAAATCCGCTTTTGAAGTTGCTCCGGTTGCGTTAATCGCTTCTAAAACAATGTCACGAATCTCTTCCTCAGTTAATTGTTGAGGTAAATAAGCTTCAACTATTTTAAGTTCACCGGTTACTTTATCAACCAAATCTTGACGATTTGCTTGGCTGAACTCTTCAATCGAATCACGACGTTGTTTCGCTTCACGAGCTAACACGGTTAACTCTTCATCAGCGGTCAATTCGCGACCTTCTTTGATTTGTTCGTTTTGTAATGATGACTTAATCATTCTTAGAGTAGTCAATTTATCGCGATCTTTCGCTTTCATTGCTACTTTAATATCTTGATTTAAAGTGTCTAATAGAGACATACTTTATCAGCTCCATTCAGAAGATTAAAACTTCTTACGTTTTCTAGCTGCTTCAGATTTTTTCTTACGTTTAACACTTGGTTTTTCGTAAAATTCGCGTTTACGGTATTCTTGCAAAGTACCTGTTTTAGAAACGGAACGTTTGAAGCGACGAAGAGCATCATCAAGGCTTTCATTTTTCTTAACTACTGTTTTTGACATTAAATTCCCCTCCCTCCGAGCTTAAAAAGTAACCGTTTTTCATTAGTGACTAACTAAAACTGTCCTTTAACTATTATAGCTAACTGGTGTTTTAACGTCAACATTATTCTTGAATATCTTGTAATTTATTCGCACATTCCGCACATTTACCAAAAATTTCGAAGCGATGACCCTGAATTTCCGCACCGACTAATTGTTCTTTAAAGAAGTTCATTGGACACATATCAATTGACTGAGTCGCCCCACAACTTGTACAAATAAAATGATGATGATGATGCAAATGACCATCTGGATTACAATGGAATCTGAAACGTTTCTCCCCTTCAAATTCGGTTTCTTCTAAAATGTGTAGTTCGGTAAAATCTTTTAAATTACGATAAATGGTATCATAGCTAATGCCTTCATAGCCGTCGTTCATGAATTCATAGACATCTTTAGCAGATAAATATTTATCTTGGGATTCTAAAAAAACTAACATGGCCTGGCGACGTTCGGTATACTTGAATCCGGCTTTTTTCATAATAGCCAATGCTTTTTCAATCTTTTTTTCTTTCATAAAGCAACCATCCTTTTCTCTGCTATATCTATGCTATAATAAGATGAATCTAAATGCAAGAAGGGAACAAATCTGATGTCTATCGAAAAACAATTTATTTACATTTTATCAGACAGTGCGGGCGAAACAGCCTCAAATTTAGCCAATGCCGTGATTGCCCAATATGAACAAGTAGAGTTCAATGTTATAAAAAACATTTTTATCACGGACTTACATGATTTATCAGAGATTTTAAATAACGCAAAAAAACAAAATGCAATGATTATCCACACTTTAATTACAGATGAATTCACGCAATATGTTAATGACTTTTGTCGACAAAAACAACTATTTTGTTTGGACATCTTGTCGCCACTGGTTAATGAAATTGAACAACGTACAGCGATTCATCCAACCAAATTAGTCGGAGCAGCGCATACCTTAAACAAAGAATATTTCAAGCGCATGGACGCAATGGAGTTTGCCGTTACCTATGATGATGGCAAAGACCCAAAAGGCTTTTTAGAAGCTGATATCGTCTTATTAGGCGTTTCTCGCACGTCTAAAACACCGCTTAGCTTATTCTTAGCCAATAAAAATCTAAAAGTTGCAAACTTACCAATCATGCCACAAGCTACCTTACCAAAAGAAATCTGGCAAGTTGATCCGAAAAAAATTGTTGGTTTAACCAACGACCCAAGTATTCTAAACAAAATTCGTCAAAAGCGCATGATTGCTTATGGACTTGACCCAAATACGGCTTACTCCGATATTGAAAACATCAACCAAGAATTAGCCTATGCTCAAAAATTGTACGATATGATTGGCTGTATCGTGATTAATGTCGCGAACCGTTCAATCGAAGAAACCTCTTCTATGATTCTACACTTATTAGAAATTGACGAATGTGGTTATTTTGGAGAATAAAAATAAATTAGAAAAGAGGCTGTGACAAAAGTTAGTGTTATTAGTCTAAAATAAAAAATCCGAAACGGACAAAAAGTGTTATTTTTCGTTTGTTTCGGATTTTTTCTATTTTCTATGTCTTTCTGCGTCTCCCAAGACGCTAATTTCATCATATTTAGCGCCAAGGAAACAATACCGGTTTCCTTGAGAACTTTTCCAAGTCCTCTCACAGAGAAACGAGTGAAGCCCAAAGAAGCCTTCATCCGTCCGAAAACTGGTTCCACATCAATCTTACGTTTAGCGTAAATTTTTCCAGTTTCTTTCGTTGAAAGAAAATCTCGTTGCTTCGCTTTATAATATTCCCATGAAGGATTAATCATTATTTTTCTTATGTGGCCTTTGGCTGTTAACGCAGCAGGAATTTCTTCACGATTTTCGTCATATTTTTCTGCCACATATTCCTTGAAATCACGTGAAAAACCGTCTGTGTCTGTGCGTTTTCGATACTTATTAAAATTAAAACGGACTCCTTTTGGGTCAATATAATAGTCTTCTTTTTCTTCGTAAAACCAATTCATTACCTTTTTATCATCTGACTGCCATTTCTTACTATTTTCTTTCAACATTGTCCCGTACGGGATTAATGAGGTATGTTGAGATAATTTGTCTTCTAGATATTGATAGTTACTTTCTGAACCATAACCTGCATCTGCTACTATATACATTGCATCCTTTTCTGCTAAATTCATTTTTTCTAAGAAAGGGATTAACGTTTTAGTATCTGTTGGATTTTGGTAAACATCATAGCCTACGATAAATTGCTTGCTCGTAGCAATTTGCAGATTATAAGCTGGCTTAAGCTGACCATTTTTCATGTGATCTTCTTTTACTCTCATGAAAGTGGCATCGTGATCAGTTTTTGAAAAGCTGTTTCGTTTCCCGAAAGTCTTAAATTGCTTTTGATGTTCTAGCATTTTAGCTCGACGTGCAGCTAATTTTCTTTTAGTTGATTTTAAAGAACGTCGTTCTTGTTTAGCAGGGTTGGGAGAAAGCTTAGGTGTTGTTTCAATTTGTTTTTCTAATTCTTCTAATCTGAATTCTAAACGAGTTAGAACTTCATCAACCATATCTAAAGACAGATTAGAACCATCTGGTATATGAGACGACGAATAAGCCTCTTTTAATTCATTCATTAAAGAGACGGTTGCTTCTCGATTCATCGCATCGAAACGAATCGTGCTTTTC
The DNA here is from genome assembly GCF_005145005.1 of Vagococcus zengguangii. NCBI lineage: Bacteria > Bacillati > Bacillota > Bacilli > Lactobacillales > Enterococcaceae > Vagococcus > Vagococcus zengguangii. Next base: position 575,262 of record NZ_CP039712.1, on the reverse strand, counting down.
TTCCAAACAAAACTAAATTTATTGGCATCAGCTAAAATTTTAGTTCCATCAATAAAAATGGCATCATCAATCATGTTTTGTTGACGTAAATAAGCGGTTAGCTGCTCCAAGCCTTGATTAATAAGACCTTCTAATTCATCAGATATTCTAAAGCGTGCAATCGTTCGATAAGAAGGCATCATTTCTTGTGTTAACCAACGAGCCGGTAGGCTCTCTTCAGCCAATTGAGCAATTTTACGACTACTAAAAACACTGCGTGTGTACGCAAATAAGACCAGCTTTAACATAGCAGATAAATTATATTGACGTGGTCTTCCGAATAAATAAGATTCTTTGATTTTTAATGTTTCAACTAGCTCGTTAATAAACCAAGCCGTATTATTTTTTTCTGGAATATATGAAGTTGTAATATCCAAACTTAACTGATTCATGTTATAATTAGAATACATTTTTTGGTCCTTTCTAGGATTCTTTGAAGCATGGGTCGGACCGTGCTTCTTTTTTATTTTATTATACCAAAACCCCTGATAAATTTGGCTTTATTGCCAAATTTATCAGGGGTTTTTTTAGAGACTTATGTCACAGCCTCTTTTCTAATTTGTTGACATATTTAAGAGTTCTTTCGCATGTTGTTTTGATAAGTCTGTGATGACCTCACCGGCTAACATACGAGCAACCTCATCAATTCGTTGCACTTCAGCTAATGGATAAACAGTTGTTTGTGTACGTTCATCGACCACATTTTTCTCAATAAAGTAATGATGATCCGCTGCAGCGGCTACTTGTGGCAAATGCGTAATACATAAGACTTGCGAGTCAGTCGCAATTTGATGAATCTTATTAGCAATAGCTTGAGCAACTCGGCCACTAACACCGGTATCGACTTCATCAAAGATAATACTAGTAATCCCTTGTGATTCAGAGAAAATACTCTTCATTCCTAACATGACACGTGACAACTCGCCACCTGAAGCAACTTTCGTTAACGGTTTTGGTTCTTCACCAGGATTGGTACTAATATAGAACGTGACCATATCACGACCTAGTTCATACGGTTTCACTTCCTCAACCACCACTTTAAAGACCGTTTTATCTAAATACAAGTCTTTTAGTTGGGTAACGATTGCTTCTTCTAATACGACCGCATGAGCTTGACGAATCGTTGATAATTGATCCGCTAAGTCCGATACTTGCTCACTTGCTGCGTCTAATTCTTTTTCAAGACGTTCTTGTTTGGCACCACTAAACATTGATTCGTCCAATTCTTTTACAACATTTTGATAATGTTCCAAAATACTTTCTTCAGAATCCCCGTACTTACGTTTCATTTGGCGAATAGTATTCAAGCGTTCTTCGACATGATTCAAACGCTCTTCATCCATCTCCATGCCACTCAATTCACTTTGAATCGTGCGAGCAGCTTCTTCTAATTGATAATAACTAGACGACACTTCTTCGTATAAAGTTTTAAAGTCTTCGGTCAAATCACTAATTGTTTCTAGCTCTGACATCGCCTGACCGATATTGGATAAACTATTCATCTCATCGTTTTGAATAAACTGATAGCTCATGTTTAAGGCATCCGTAATTTTTTGGTGATTGACTAACATTTGGCGTTCTTCAAGCAATTTTTGTTCTTCACCAATGACTATTTCTGCGGTTTCAATTTCTTCACGCTGAAAATTCAACATATCCATACGTTGAACAAATTCTTTTTCATTTGTTTCTAGCTGTCTTAATTGACGAGCTAATGTTTGCTGTTGTTGAAAAGCTGTTTGATACTCAGTTAAAACCGGCTGAATTTCTTGACTAGCAAATTGATCTAAGTAACCGATATGACGCTCAGAATTCATCAACTCTTGGTGTTCATGCTGACCATGAATATCGACTAAGTATTGTCCAATTTGCTTCAATGCCGTCGTATTGACTAGTTGATTATTAACACGACAAATATTTTTTCCGCTTCTAAAAAGTGTTCGTGAAATAATCACCGTCGGATCATCCATCTCAATTCCTAGGTTTTCCATTACTTCTTGCAGTTCTGGTAAAACACGTTGATTGACAAAAAATTGCCCTTCTAAAATCGATTTATCTTCCCCGTGGCGAATAAAATCAGCTGAACCACGTCCGCCAACTAATAGGCCAACTGCATCGATAATAATCGATTTACCGGCACCGGTCTCACCAGTTAAAACGGTCATCCCTTTTTCAAAGGACAACCGTAAATCTGAAATAATCGCAAAATTTTTAATGACTAGTTCTTCTAACATCTATCCACCTACTTTTGCTTGATTAATGATTATAATGAGTGATGCGCCTCGTCAACGATTTGTTTCACCCATGTTTCTAACGCTAAACTATCTTTTTTATCCACCTCAGCAACTGCTCTTAAATAGACGATAAACTCGATGTTACCTTCGCCGCCTTTAATCGGTGAATAATTTATTCCTTCGATCTCAAAGCCTTCTTCTTGCATAAAATGCGCCATCTCATATAGAACCATCTGATGTACATCAGGATCACGTACAATTCCGTTTTTCCCAACTAATTCGCGACCAGCTTCAAATTGAGGCTTGACTAAGGCCATCACATGACCATTTTCTTGAATAATGGTTTTTAAGACAGGCAAAATAAGTTTTAACGATATAAAAGAGACATCAATTGTCGCAATCTCTGGTAAGCCTTGGTCAAAGTCTTCTGCCTTAGAATAACGGAAATTCGTTTTTTCCATCACCACTACACGTTCATCTTGACGTAATTTCCAAGCTAATTGATTGTGACCAACATCTAAAGCATAACTTAATGTTGCCCCATTTTGTAAAGCCACATCCGTAAACCCACCCGTCGATGCGCCAATGTCTAAGACTGTCTTACCTTCAAACTCTATATCAAATACTTCAATCGCTTTTTCTAATTTTAAACCACCACGTGAGACATAACGCAGGCCTTTTCCTTTAAGTTGTAATTCTGATGTTTCCGGAATCTTTACCCCAGGTTTATCCATTCGTTCATTATTTTGGTCATATACCATGCCAGCCATTACTAAGCGTTTAGCTTGTTCACGCGTTTCGGCTAGACCCTGATTAACCACTAAGACATCTACTCGTTCTTTTTTCATGTTGTTCACCTTAATTTATTTATTAGTTCGACTAATAGACTTGTATCAGCTGCAGGCATAAGCACAGTGATAGCTTCTAATGATGCTAAACCACTTTCAATGTGCTCGCTTAATTTCTTAGCTGCGTCATCAAGTCCTAATAGTGACGTATACGTGCTCTTGTTTAATGTTTCGTCAGAGCCAACTTTCTTGCCGATAACTGCTTCATCACCAATCACATCTAAAATATCATCTTTAATTTGGAAGGCAATACCAAACTGTTCAGCGTAATGATGTAAATGTTGACTGACAGCTTGATTGGCTTGCGCCATGATGGCCGCACTATCAATAGCAAACTTAATTAACGCACCTGTTTTACGACGATGAATAGATGCTAAATGTTCCAAGTTAATTTGTTGATTTTCGGCTTCAATATCCCCTACTTGGCCCCCAATCATACCGGCTGAGCCAGATTGCAAAGCTAATTGCTCAAGGATAACCACTTTCACCTCAGCTGGTAACGCTACTTGCGCCACCATATGAAATGATTCGGTTAAGAGCGCATCACCAGCTAAAATCGCCATCCCTTCACCAAAGACTTTATGATTCGTTGGCTTTCCACGACGTAAATCATCGTTGTCCATCGCTGGCAAATCATCATGAATAAGCGAATAGGTATGAATCATCTCTAAAGCACCCGCTACTTGATAATGGGCAGCCGTTATCGGGACTTGCAATAAGTCTAAAGTTGCTAATACTAATAGTGGACGAATTCTTTTACCACCTGCTTCCAGCGAATAACTCATCGCTGTTTGTAAGGTTGCTTCATCCGCATAGTGTTTCACAAATGAGAACATATGCTCTTCTACTTGAGGTAAATGTTGCGCTGAAAAAAGTGCCAACGTCTTAGACATTGACGCCCTCACTCTCTTGGAAAACCACTTCTTGGCCTTCTTCGTTCATGATTTTCGTTAACATTTCTTCAGCATCAGCTAATTTTTTCTGGCAAAATTGACTTAATCCGATACCTTCTTTAAAACTACCTAGCGCTTGCTCTAAAGGAATATCCCCTTGTTCTAATTCTCTCACAATTAGTTCTAATTGGTTTAACGCCTCTTCAAATGTAGGCTCTGCTTTTTTTGTTGCCATCTTCTACTCCTTTATATACTCTATTGATTTGACTTCTGCCAGTGCTTTACCATCCGTAAAATTAATGGTGATTTCTTGTTTTTCGGTTAATTGCTCTGCTGAATGAACGATGCCTTGCTCATCCGTTACGTAACCATAACCACGTTTCATAATATTTAAGGGACTTAACATATCTAAAGCCTGCATCCCTTTAGTTAATTCCATTTTGCTTTTTTCTAATTTCAACGTCATACTGCGAATTAATTTTTCCTTTAAAAAATCTAACTGTTGTTGAGACTGCTCAACTTGTTGACTTGGACTCACTAACTGCAAACGTTGTGTTACGTCATTTAATTGACGCTCTTGCGATTGAATCATCGCCTGCATTTGTTGATAAAAACGCTGACGAACACTATCTAACTTTATTTCTAAACTTTCATACAAGCGCTGTGGCTGTCTGAAAATATAAGAATCTTGTGATTTGTTCAAACGTTCTTGCTTATGGCGTAATAACGTGTTGAACGCTTTAATCAAACGATTTTCTTTCTCGCGAACTTTCATCAGTTCTTCGGTTAAATTGGGAACTGACAATTCAGCTGCTGCCGTTGGTGTCGCTGCTCTGACATCTGCAACAAAGTCTGCAATGGTAACATCCGTTTCGTGTCCGACTGATGAAATAATTGGCGTCTGTGAGGCAAAAATAGCTCGTGCCACGATTTCTTCATTAAATGGCCATAAGTCCTCAATTGAACCGCCACCACGCGCGACAATCATCGTATCAAAATTACCTAAACTATCCGCTTTTTTTATATTATCCGCAATATTTTGCGCCGCTTTTGTCCCCTGAACTAACGTTGGGAAAATAACTAGCTCTGCTATCGGATAACGACGTTTAACGGTTGTCATAATGTCACGAATAACCGCGCCACTAGGACTTGTAATTACCGCAATTCGTTTAGGAAACTTGACTAATGGCTTTTTAGGCGCATTAAATAATCCTTCTTTAGATAGCTTTTCTTTCATCTCTTCAAATGCTTGATATAACGCTCCGACGCCATCAGGTTCCATATGTTCGATTGTAATCTGATATTGACCTGATGCCTCATATAACGTAATCCGGCCAATGACTAGAACTTTCATTCCCTCTTTAGGTTCAAATTTAAGCTTTGAATAAGCCCCTTTGAACATCACCGCTGAAATTTTAGCATTTGCATCTTTGATTGAAAAATATTGATGGGCATTAGGTCTAGCTCTGAAGTTAGACAACTCTCCTGTTAAATACACACGCTCTAAATAAGGATCTTGCTCAAATTTATATTTTATATATCTAGTTAAGGCTGTTACTGACAAATATTGTTGTGTCATTATTTTCCACCCACATTCGCTTAATTAATCATATGGCTTTTCTTAACTCATTGTCTTTATTTTACCATAAAAAGTGGAAGCATCCTATAAAGGAAACACGCTAAAAATTGTTACAGCATGATGACCCAGTATGTTTTCTAAACAAAAAACGTGCTGTTCTCGGTCACCTTAACTGAAAAATCAAACATCTTCTAATTTAACACCGTTCCAATGATTTGTCGACTAAATGTTTCTAAAAAGCTCTTGATTTCTTACATTTTTTACGAGATTTTAATATTTTTAAAACAAAACAACCATCAACCTACAGCATGCAGATTGATGGTTGTTCATTTGAATATTAGTTAGCTTCACTATCTAATTGTTTCATCACATTCGATAACACACCGTTAACGAATTTAGGCGATTTGTGATCACAGTACATTTTAGCTAATTCAATAGCTTCATTTAAAGCTACACGGTTAGGTGTTTCTTCAAACAACATTTCATAAACTGCGATTCGCATTATAATTAAATCAGTTTTTGCCACACGAGCAATATTCCAGCTCTTTAAATGTTCTTCAATTTTACGATCAATTTCCGCTTGATGCTCAATGACCCCTGATACTAATTGATCTAGATATTCTGGAATGAACATCCCTGTTTCTTCATCAAACAAGGCATGGTTCCCAATTTCTAAAGCATAACTAATAGCATCTTCTTTGGTAATTTCTTGTTGAAAATCAAATGGATATAGCGCTTGAAGAGCTTTCTCTCTGATTTGACGACGAGTTAACTCCACACTATTCCTCCTCTTCTTCTTCCATACTTAACAATTCTTCTAATGACGGTGTTGCTAATTTTTCAGTGACTAAACCAACAACATGAACGTTAACTTCTAACAATTCGATATCTGTCATGTTTAATACTTGTTGTTTTACAATTTCTTGTAATTGTAAGGCAACTTTTGGTACAGAAACGCCGTATGCTAAATAGCAATATAAATCAACAGCGATTCCATCATCTAAAACGTTTAAGGTAACGCCTTTACGATGAGATTCTTTCCCTAAAAGTGAGGTAACATTGGCCGCTAAGCTACCACGCATTCCTTGAACACCTTCGACTTTAGCAGCAGCAATACCGATAATCACTTCTAAAACTTCAGGAGCAATGACAATCTCGCCACCTGTATTTTCATTTAGGTTTTCTAAAATTAAATCCGTATTTTGTCCCATGTTACTATCCCCTTTCAGATATGCTCTTAAGCACGAGAAGTATATGAACCATCCACTGTATTAACAACTAATTTGTCCCCAGCGTTAACGAAGAATGGTACGTTAACCACTAAACCTGTTTCCATAACAGCTGGTTTAGAACCACCTGAAGCAGTATCACCTTTAATTCCAGGTTCTGTTTCTTTTACTTCTAAGACAACAGTGTTAGGTAAGTCAACACCGATTGTTTCGTTACCATACATGATAATGTTACACATGCTATTTTCTAATAAGTAGTTTAACTCATCTTTAATTGCTTCTGTAGGCAATTCGATTTGTTCGTAGTTTTCTGTATCCATAAAGACATGGCTATCACCAGACTCATATAGATATTGCATTTTACGGTTATCGATTTGTGCTTTAGCAATTTTCTCGCCGCCACGGAAAGTCTTTTCTTGAATGCTACCGTTACGTAAGTTTTTTAATTTTGTACGAACAAAGGCAGCTCCTTTACCTGGTTTTACGTGTTGGAAATCCATTACACGCCAAATGCCTCCGTCTACTTCAACAGTTAAACCTGTTTTTAAATCGTTTACTGAAATCATTGTTTTCCTCCTAAATTATACTAAAGCATCTTACAAAATAATTAACTCTTTTGGTGAATGAGTTAATATTTCAACGCCTGATTCTGTTACTAAAAGATCATCTTCGATACGTACACCGCCGACACCTGGGAAGTATAAGCCTGGTTCGTTAGTAATCACATTACCTGGTACAAAAGCTTTCTCAGCTAAACGTGAAACATTTGGACCTTCGTGGATTTCTAAGCCGATACCATGACCAGTAGAATGACCAAACGCTTCTGCTACGCCTTTAGTTGCAAAGTAATCGCGTGCCACTGCATCTAATTGAACACCTGTCATACCTGGTTTAGCCGCTTCCGTTACCATTAATTGAGCATCCAATACCATTTGATGGATTTCTCTCAATCGTTGACCTGGGTCACCAATCGCAAATGTACGTGTCATATCAGAAACGTACCCTTCATAATAACATCCAAAATCTAAAGTAATCAAGTCACCTTGCTCAATAATTTTGTTGCTTGCTACACCATGAGGCATTGCTGAACGAACGCCACTCGCAACAATTGTTTCAAATGACACACTCGTTGCCCCTAAAGAACGCATAAAGAAATCTACTTCATTTGCCACTTGAATTTCGCTCATACCTGGTTTGATATAATCAAGAATGTGGGCAAAAGCTTTATCTGCAATTCCACATGCAAACTTAATCGTTTCGATTTCTGACGCTTCTTTGACTTCACGCAACTCTTCAATCATGCCCTGAACGGGAACTAATTCACATGAAATTAATTCTGAAATCACGTCATGAGTGAAGTAAGACATATGCACTTCTTCAAATGCCATGTTCGCTAAGTTTTCCTTTTTGACAATGTTTTCTACTTCTTCATAGATTGGACCAGTATGCTGAACGATGGTATAGCCTTCACATTGGGTGCTAGCTTGTTCAGTATAACGGAAGTCTGTAACAAAGTAAGCATTATCTAACGTAATCACTGCTAACCCAGACGTGCCAGTAAAACCTGAAACGTATCTTAAGTTATATGGACTTGTCACTAAAAATGCCGCTAAATTTGCTTCTTTCATTTTGTTTCTAAGCTTATTTATACGATGAATCATCTTATGACCTTCTTTCTAGAAACGATATCAACGTTATTATATCAAATATAAGGCTATATTAAAACCATTCTTACCTAGCTTTTTCTCGAAGAGAACAGATTTATTAGGATAATTTATTTCGACAAACATTAATTTAATAATAAGATTGACGTTCTAGTAGAACTGCCCAATAATCTCCTCATTAATTCTAGTCAGAATTAACATAAAATTTTGACGATTAAAAATATCTTCTACAAAGATAATGGGTTTATCACTATCTAATAAGTAACTATCAGAAATAATGATATCAGCATTTTCAATGTCGTGGCTAATGTAGAGCGAGTCACCATAAATATATCTGAGTTTTTGCATAATAAATTGTTCTTCATTTGGTTGGAATTTAAAACAAAGGCCCACATTAATGACCTTTTCTAAAAATTTTTGTGTAGGTAAATAAAAGAGGCAAGAAAAATTTATCTTCCATAATTCGTCAGCAGGTGACATTTGAGGATGAGGGTTCGCCATTAAACTGGTGGCTGCAATTTTTTCCAAATCTTGACGAATAGGAGAATTCAGAATAACCTCATGAGCAAAATATTGACTAAAAGGTTCAAATTCAAAAGCGGATAACTGTAGGCGATAACTAATAATATATAACAAATAACTATACAATCGATAACGTTTTTGCTCGGTTAAGTTTAGTTCAAGTTCTAAATAGCGTTGCCACTCTTGAACTGCCAATTGTGAGGTTGCTTTATTAGCATCATTAATTTCGAATTTGTGATAATTAGTCGCCAGCAATTCATCATCAAAAAACTCTGGCACAAAGAAATAGATAAATAAGATAAAATAAGCCACTTCATTTTTTTGAAGTTGTTTATCAAATAATAACGAACCTTCAAAGAAGCGGTCAAATTGAATCACAATTTCATTATCGACAGAAAACAACGCCTCACCTTCCATTAAGTCAAAATAGCATTTATTGACCATTCTATTTTTAAAAACAGCCAGCAAAATTTCTAACTTATAAACATTGATTTCACTCATCACTTCTTTTCTTTGATTAAAAAAGGGCACTTGATTTAGTAACGAGCTGTTTTCAACTACCTCACGCTTATTAATCGAAATATTTTGAGAAACAAAGACATAAAAAAAGACCCTCACCCTTAATTCATCTCCAAAAAGCCTTAAGAGATTTTGCTCATCTTTTTTTATTTCTACGTGATATTTGGCTGCAATGGCATTTATCTCTTTTAAAACACGGTAAATATGGGCAATGCTCATGTGTAACTGTTGACCCGCTTGTTGGATGGTGACTCGGCGTTTGCCATTACAGATTAATTGGCACAGACTATACGCTCCCGAAAACGATAAGTAATACGCAATTAACTGCTGTCTAATTTTTTCAAATGTTTCATAGTTAGCCACCTTTAAACGAGTCGCACGTAAATCAAGCTCAATTAAATACTCTCCCGTAATGGTGTGAATGTCTTCATTTAATTCCTTCACCCTTCTTGAAATTGTCGAATAATCAGCATTAAACTTCGTTTCTAAATAAAAGGTCGGCACCTCAAACTTATTCGTCAAGCCAATTTGTTGATACAATTCGAGCTTAAATAGCCTGTTTTTCTTTAAAAAATCTCGGTACATTATGCTCTCCCCCTTAGTTTAACTTATCTTATCTTATGAACTATCTTTTTTCAAATATCGTGCATTAAAAAAGATTAGCTATTTACGATTGTTAAATAGCTAATCTAAAATTTTACATCACTGAATTAAATTTATTGACACGATAATCCCAACTATAAGGTCGCGGATATTTTTCATTAGGACTTAACTTAGGCTCAATGAAGAAAGTAATCCAATATTCTGTTTTCTCAGAATAATCAAGGATGACTTGTGGTTTATTTTTTACAAGCGTGGGATTATCGGAAACATGTTCAGTAATAAGTTTTCCATCTTCACTTGTGACTAGGTAACCATATAAATCATAATATTCTGGTACAATGTCTGATAACTCTAATATCTTATTATTTTTTAAAGACAATTGTTGATGGGTAAACAACTCTTGCGTGATGTTATTCGCTTCATTAACCAACGTACTGCCAGTCAGCAAGAAATAACTCGGCTCTTGTTGTTGGTCAAAAGCAAGTTGCATATAGCCACTTGTTGGGATCACTAAATCTTCATTAGGATTCAGTACCACTTGCCGAACATTAAGTTTTACCTGTTTAACCCTAAGGATTTGTTGATTGGTCACTATAATATGTTGATGCGTATAATTAGGTTCAGTTGAGGCAAATTTAAACTTAGTAACGAGTCCACTAGTGGTCTGATTATTAACCTTAATGGTCGTCTCATATTCTTCTCCAGCTTGTAAGGTTTCGGTTACCGAATAATTAACATTTGCTTTCCAGGGATGAACGATACGAACCACTTGATTATTCGCTAATAATTGGTAATTATCTTTTGTTGTAAATTCATCTTCTCCTAATTTAACATTGAATTCTTTAGTTGAATCAGGGATTTTTTTTCCGGTTTCATTCAGTAATTCTTTTTCTAAAGAAACAATGATTGGACGAACTTTAGGGACAATAAACTGCTTTTCCTTTTGTTCATTTACTGAATTAACATAAGTAAACGTCGTTATCCCATTGGTTTCAGCTAAACCATCTGAATCGATAATCCCCTCACCTAAAACCGCTTGATTCGCACTTAAACGATACGTTAAACTAAACTGATAATCAGTTGATTTTAAGTTATCTAACTTCCATGTAAGTTCGGGTTGTTTCGTATTATTATTGACCGTTGTTGTAACTGTTCCGTGACTAGCATTTTGATTGGAAACTTCGCCTTCAAGTGTAAAACCGGTCGCAATTGGATCATGAATGACTGCTTCTTTAAATAAACCATTTAGATTACGTTCAATTTTATCTAAGATAGACGCAAATTCTTGAGAGGTGACACTAAAATAATCACCAGATGTTGAAACACCTGATAACGTTTCTTCCATGTATGGAGCATGAGCTCCTAAGCTCGCTTTGTCTAATCCTATTGAAAAAATATTATCTACCAAACTACTAGATGAATCTAGTGGATGAGTGCTATTTTTGATGATACTCGCCTCAGCAATCGTCGAGTTAATATGTGAATAATAGGTACTAAACGTTGCATTAGGATATTGCTGCTTAATCGCAGGATTAATATTAATATCTGGGATATTATTAGAAATTAATAGAGTAGGATCTCCTCCTATCCCCGCATTATTGGCATAATCAAATTCACCAATTGTTTTTTTGGTGTAATACTTTACCTCACTATCACTAGCCTCCATATCCATTCGATCTATCCCGTTTACGTAGGGTAGCATATCATTCTTATCTTTCGGAAGAAAACTAATATTAGGTACTCCATCCGACACTAAAATAATATTTCTTGATACTTTCTTACCATTAACTTCTATAGGCTGTGCCTTCAATAATTCTTTTGCTTTGTTCAAACCAGTTTGAATATGAGTCGCTCCAAAAACTTGTAATTTATTAATATAATTTACTACTTCTGTTTGAGAATGACTAAAACTTTGTATAGTCCCTAGCCTATCACTAAACGGTACAATCGCAATACGATTATCTGGATGTCTTGCTAAAAAACTCTTAGTAAAAGTAGTAATCCCCGCACGCATAGCCTCCATCCGAGTCGTTAACTTACCATTTAATAATACCGCTGATTTCATACTTGAAGAGATATCAACCACTAACACGACATCAACTGGTCGTTCAACAGGGAGATTCTCAACCTTTAGTGTAACATCCCATTGATTGACCATTCCCTCAACTGGTTTTGCTGTTTTAGAAATAATGGGCTCATTTTCTACAGCTGCTTCATTTGTTTGTGGCAGTTGACTCATAAACCCTAGTATCATGATGACTTGCATGATAATCACCATCAAAACATTTGTCTGCTTACTTTTCTTCAATATTTCTCACCTACTTTTATTCTGTGACAAATGGTTGTAGCAACGCATCAACTTCTGGTAACTTGATTTCGCCTTGCCACCACGCATCACGGTATGCAAATTTAGACGTATTAATTGCTTCGACCTTGATAGTAAAATCTAGTTTCAAATCAGCGAAGTTTACACCCGCCAACGTTTCAATCTGCTCGAATGAATGAAAGATCACTTTTGAAAATAAGAATGGCGTGATTTCTTCTGGCTCAATTACTTTTTTGTAATAAAAATAACCATCTTGACCGTCAATCCAATCAGACAAATTATAATCGACTTCTAAGAGCTTACTACCATCATCCGTTACCGTTGGGATTAATTGTTCTTTATAAGTCAAATAAGGATGCGCTAATACTCTAATAAAAATGGGAACATCACCCGTATTTTTTACCGTGACTTCTTTTTTATAAGGTGTCTCTGGAGTAATCGTCTCAACTGGTGGGAATTCTTCAATAATTTCCGTTTGGAGATTTCCTATTCTAAATTGATTATCAACACTATCTGAATCTTTCATAGCAGAAAAAGTGCTACCAATAGAGGTAGCGATTATTAATAAGAGCGCCAAGATTGTTGATAACAAAATCTTTTTTTTATTCACATCATTAAGTCTCATTTTTCTCCTCTATTCTTTCATATAGGTTTGATAAAGTGCTTGCATCTCACTGTTACTTTCTAGTTGCCACTCAGCAAAAATGGACGGTGTCACATCATGTCCTTCTAAATGGGGAGTTAACTGGTAGAGTGAACCTTTCAAACGATTTGGCGCTTGTGCTGACAATAAAACCTGACTGACGATAGGTTCCGATTGTTCACCAGGCATTAACACCTCCGAATAATAGAAATACCCTTTTTCGTAACGCCAATAATCTTTAGTAAATGATTCAGAAGACTGATTAATTAAACGATTAAACATAATTTCAAAATAATTAAATTCACTCGATTCACGATTTTTATCTTCTAACATGTATTGATTTTTTCCGGTTGCTTGATTACCTATCTTAGCTTCTTTCGCTAAATAATAGTGATTATTAAGGTAATAAGTGCCCCCTTGTTTAGCAGCTGCTTCCCAAGTTTTCACATCGTCAAGTTTAACCACAGGATCATTGGCTTGCTGGCTAATCATTAAATTACCATTGCCACTTTGATCCGTTACATCAACTTTAAACATTAATAATGACTCATATAGAGAAATCCTTACAAGGGCTGGCATAATACCAGTATTGACTGCACGAATTTCCTTGACGGTCGTTGTTCCTGGTTGCCAATTCATCGGGGAGTCAAAAACTTCCGCCAACTCAACATCTAAACGATTCCCTTCAAAATGATTAGTCACTTTGTCATCATCAGCAAACCAGGCATAAGTAAAGTAGAAACCACAAGAAATAAGTAAGAAAGCTAGCACTAACAACATCATGATTTTATTAGCCTGCAACCTTCTAATTGAAAACTTAATAGTATCCAACATCTTAATGATCCCCTTTCCAATAACTCTCACTCAAGTATTTTTTCTTTTCTTTTTTAAGAAACAAGAAGACTGCGAGTGATATAATAATCAGTCCAAGGAATCCTTTTAACCATCCGTAGCCACTTATTTCTCCTGTTTTCGGAAACTTGGCGGCTAAGGAAGCAATCTTACTAGCAGAAGGTTTAGTTGAATCTGCAAGCGTAGGTGGCTTATTTGTATACGTGCCATTGTCTTTAATCGCCTTAAATTGCCAAACATTTTCAGTGATACTTTTTTGAATATAATCCTCTTTCGTATAACTTTTATCCATTTCAAATTCTGCTCGCAACTGATGTTCTTCACCAACTTGATATGTTCCTAATGCCAAGGCTTCTGATTGAATATCTAGATCCTTTCCTTTGCCAGATACCGCCCCATCATAAATCAACTTGTCATCATAGAACAATTTCATGGCAATGGCTTCTGAAAAATCAATCGGTCCAACTTGTAAAGTAGGAGGCAACACTTGAAAAGTTAAAAAATAACTGTCTTTTTTTTCTTCATTTTTTATCGTGATGGTTGTTTGCCATTTATTGCCTGGCAGAACATTGTTTATTTCAACCATATATTTTCCACTTGGTTTTACCTGGAGGCCTGTTTCGTCACCGATAACCATGCCTTTAGGTAAAACAATTCCACCAGTTGCTGCACTCGCAACTGATGGAATATTGCCGAAAAATATTAGGAGTAGTCCAATTAACACGAGATAGTACTTTGATAAATGTTTACTCACAAATATCTCTCCTAACCTTTATGGAATTAGTTATCAGCTAATGTTTGTAGTAAGCTTGATAATTCACTTGAAGCCGTTGGCCAGTTATCTGTCACTGCCTCAGAAATTGATTGAATTCCTTCGGCCTTAACATTCAAATCAAAAGTAAATAAGCTATATTGGTTTCCGGCTGAACCTAATAATTTAACACTATCTAATAGTTGAGCCGTTGAATCACCAGAAGCTACCTTACCGACAAAGTAGAAATAACCATCCGCTTGGTTGAAGAACCATTTTTTTTCAGTCGGTATATTCGTAACATTTACAAAATTCAATTCGATATTATCATCAGTCGCAGATTTGAATACTAAGTCATTGATAGGTGTTTTACCGTAAACAGGATTAGTCCAGTTTGCAGTTAATGCATCCGCATACGTTTTGTCGACTACCGAAATAGTTGGTTCAATCCCATTAAAACTTAATGTCCCATCAGCTGCTCTAGCAATTAAGTTTGAAGTATTACCGATATAAGCTTTTGCTTGCTCAGTACCTGACATCCAAACCGCACCATAAGAAAATTGGTTAGCAGTTCCAATCGCTGCTTTTTCAAATAATTGGAATTTATAAGTTTTTCCGTTAACTGTTATGTCTTTGACCTCTGTTGCCAATTTAGCTGTCACATCAGTGTACCCTTTAGCTAAATAATCCATTGAGCTATTCATAACAAGTGGCATTGCAACTTCTATCGTTTCACCTGCTTTGTTCACATAAGTTTGGCCGTTATAATAAACCTCTGATGAATCTTTCAAGAGTTTTAATATCTCGTCAAATGCTACACGTGTAAACGCATTGTATTCAGAAACGTTAGCAACCGCTACATCTTTATTTACCTCTTCACCTGGTTCCCAGTTAGTTTCAGGTTCATAGGTTTCGACAATTTGGATATCATTTCCAGCAATTTGTCCTTCAAAGTGGTTGGTTACCTCGTCTTGGCTAGTAAACCAAGCATATGTTCCACCAAATAATAAAACTAAACCTAAAGCGCTACCTGCTAATAATTTTTTCTTGTTTTTTTTCATCGTTTTTTCTCCTTTATTTTTTGATTAAATAATTAATTAATTGGATAATGCCTAAAAAGCTAATTACACTAATAACGGCTAATAATAAGTTCTGTTGTACCCATAAGATGAATGAACCTAGTTTTGGAATAATCAAAACCTTTTTAGCTACAATTTGTTGCTCATGAATCGGAAGATCCGCTGAATTATTATTGTCGCCTTTTGTCACAAAATATTGACTACCATCCGCTTCAATCGATTTTTTCTCGATGATTCGGTGGGTCACTAACGTATCGCTTGCTAAATTAGGTTTGAATGTAATAATGTCACCTACTGCCAATTCACTAGCCGTTGTTTTTTTAGTTATCAAAACATCGCCTGAACGAAAGCTATCCTCATAAATATTTTGTTGATTAGGTGACATAGAATCGGTTAACACACCTAACATTGAATAACCAGCTACTGTTTTATTGCTAGTTTTATCAAATAATAAAACCGCCGAAACGATAATAATCGACAACGTGACAAAATAAAATAAGCCGTTACTTATTCTTTCAAACACTAACCTTAAGAAACTACCTTTGCTAGAGGATACGCTTAACAAATCTGTCGATTTCTTTTCCAATCTCATACTCCTTTCTTTGACTTTTTTGACACTTGTTAACTAATAAGTATTATATAATTCTTTATTCTAACCTTTTTATCCTAAATTGTTTAAAAAAAATAAAAAAACGATAATTTTGTACCGTTTACTTTTAACTTATTTATATACAACTGTGAAATTCCACCTAATAAACACTTATACAAATGATTTTTCAATAATAGTCATCAATCATAAAATTGTCATTTAGTTGAGTAATTTTGAAACAAAAAAGAAGCATAGTCGAAACTATGCTCCCATCAATAAAAAGTTTTAATCTCTAAATTGCAATATTAAGTTAGCCACTTAGGTAAAAAAATCTAAATATCAATGTTATTTTAACCAAAACCTCTTTTACTATCAGGTTTTGGTTTTAATTTTTTCCAATTCTTCTAAAAATAGTATGACTGGTTGTCGATAGTTTAACAACTTACGTGGTAAAAAATTGATACTATCAGTAGCTTGCTGAATAAATTGTTTTGAATACTTATATATCGGTGTTCCTTTCGGAATAAACCTTCTAAGTAATCCATTATGTCGCTCATTTGTTCCACGTTCCCAAGAGGAATATGGATGAGCAAAGTAAATATCTGTCGCATGGTTTAAGGTGTCTTGTAATGAGATAAATTCACTTCCGTTATCAGCGGTGATTGATTTAAATACATGAGGAAACAAATGACCAAACTGCTTTTCTAGTTGTTTTAATGCATAGCAAACAGACTCTTCAGTATGGTCATCTAAAATAGCGGTCACCATGTAGCGTGTTTTTCTTTCAACGAGAGTGAGTAAAGCATTGTCATCTTTTGTTTTGGCTCCAAGAACACTATCTATTTCCCAATGACCAAAAGATTGTCTACTATCAATCGAAGCTGGCCGTAGATCAATTGATTTTCCTAGCTCTTTTTTATGCTGATGGCTTCTCTTTTTTTTCGGTGATAACCTAAGCTTCATTTTAAGATGGTGGTTTCTTATTGGTAGAATGCCACTATCTATGTAGTTATAAAGTGTTTTAGTGGAGACTGTAGGTTTGTCAAAATCCTCTAAGGATTTAACAAAACCCACAATAGCATCTGGTGACCAGTTAAATTCAATGATTTGTTTACAAGCATAATTAATAAAGTCAAAAGCACTTATTAATTTGGATTTAGCTCCACAACGCTTCCTGTTTTTTGTATAAACGGCTTGTCCTGTATCAGCAAAATAGAGTTGCCTAACTTTCTTATTTTCTTTAATTTGAGTTGTGGTACCACGTTTAAGCTCGTTAGCAATCGTTTGGTGATGACGACCTAACCGTTTACCAATTTCTCTATTTGATTTACCATCCTTATGCCAGAATTCAATAAGTTGTCTTTCCTTGAAGGAAAGGTGTTTATAGCTTGATTTTTTTGTGTTATTCTTAATTTGAGCCATGGTAAAAATTCCTTTCATTGTTGAGTGAGTACTTCAATGATACATGATTTTTTTACCATGGTGTTTTTTATTTATTTTAGGGTGGCTAACTTGATTCTACAACTAGCCAAAAAGTTTTAATCATAAAAATTTCTGTTACTTCTTCTTAAAGGTATTTTTCAATCCTCGCTTCATGACATCCATAAAACTTAAAGAATGTACCATACGATCAGCTGGAATATAGACATTAATCGCTCGTAATACTTTTTTAGGATTTTTTGATGCAAATGTATACATCCCGTTTTGTTTCGTTTGAATACCATATCTTGGAATCCATTTTCCTTTAAACATTACTGAAGCAGTGACATAATCAACTTCTTCCCATGGAATTTGAATGAACTTACGAACATCGCGGTCATGATAAAACTCAAATCCCTTATCCCCAACCATAATTTTCCCATAGTCAGTTAAGCCTGTATATGCTGTTGCATCCATTACCAAGTCAACTTTTGTATTAAGTGATTGCACCATGATTTTTCCCTCGCTTCTAATTGCTAATTGTCCCCATTGTAGCATAGTCAGTTGATGAAAAAAAGCTCGAGAAAGTCTCGAGCTTTTCAATCATTATTATAGTAATCCTACTACGTGACCTAAAATACCTACTACGAATAATCCTAAGATGATTACGATTGGAGATACTTTTTTCTTCAATAACCACATACAGAATAATGTTAATAATAATGGAACTAAACCAGGAATTAATTGATCCAAGTTTTGTTGTAATGTTGTAACTTTTTGCGCTGATAAAGATAAACCGCTATTTACTTGTTCAAATGCTGCTCTGATTCCGTCTGCTCCAGCAGGTAGTTTATCCCACTCGATATAAGCACCTTTGTCTAAGTCAACTGTTGAAACAATTGGTTGGAATTTGATTGATACCCAACGTTGCACTAACGCTGCCAGTACGAACATCCCTAATATTGACGCACCTTTAGTAACATCTTGTAATAAACCACCTGATAAATCTTCAGTGATTTTGCTACCAGCTTTGTAACCAAACTCTTGTGTGTACCACATAAATGCCCAACGGATTAAGTTCCATAAGACGAAGAATAAGATTGGTCCTAAGATGTTTCCACCCATAGCAAGTGAGGCACCTAAAGCACCTAACATTGGACGAACTGTAAACCAGAAGACAGGATCGCCGATACCAGCTAAAGGTCCCATCATACCAATTTTAACCCCTTGGATAGCGACGTCATCAACGTCAGCTCCGTTTGCACGCTCTTCTTCTAAGGCTAATGTTACACCTAAGATTGGAGAAGCGATATATGGGTGAGTGTTAAAGAATTCTAAGTGACGTTTTAAAGCCGCTTTTTGATCATCTTTGTTTGTATATAATTTTTTGATTGCTGGGATCATTGAGTAAACCCAACCACCATTTTGCATACGTTCATAGTTCCAAGAACCTTGAATGAATGTAGAACGCCATGCAACAGCTAATCGATCTTTTTTACTTAATTGAATTTTTTCTGCCATTTGTTTTGTCCTCCTTCAAGGTTTATTAATAGTCGTTTAAGATATCGCCTAGTGGATCACCAGTGTTGCTTCCACCATTGCTGTTTGAAGAACCACCAGTTTTAGATAAGTGTAAGTAGATTAACGCCATTGCAACCCCTAATACACCTAAACCGATTAAAGTGATTTCTGATAATGCTGCTACCACAAAACCGATAGCGAAGAATGGCCATGTTTCTTTTGTAGCCATCATGTTGATTACTAAAGCGTAACCTACTGCTACTACCATACCACCACCGATAGCCATACCATCAGTTAACCATGCTGGCATTGACTCTAAGAAACCTTGAACTGTTTCTGCTGGGATGAATAATAATGCTGCGGCTGGAACTGCAATACGAACACCTTGCATAGCAACTGCTGCCATATGTAAGAATTCGATTTTTTTGAAGTTTCCTTCTTCAGCTGCTTTATCCATCATGTGAACGATAGGAACCGCTAACGTACGAACGATCATTGTTAAGAATAAACCTGCTACCGCTAAAGGAACCGCTACTGCAATCGCAGCTGGTACACCTTTAACACCTTGTCCACCTAAAACTAAAATAATTGCTGACGCTACAGATGCTAATGCTGCATCGGGTGCTACTGCTGCCCCAATGTTAGCCCAACCTAACGCGATCATTTGTAATGTTCCACCTAGAACAATCCCTGCTTCTAAATTACCTGTTACTAAACCGATTAATGTACATGCTACTAACGGTTGATGGAATTGGAATTCATCTAATATTCCTTCCATACCAGCTAGAAAGGCAACTAATACAACTAAAATCATTGATAATGCACTCATGATAAGCCTCCTATATGTTAATTATTTATTATGCGTTTGCTAAGTCTGTCTTAGCTTTTTTGATTAATTCATCCATGTTGCCACGAGAATCATTAGGTACTTTACGGACATCAAATTTAACGCCTTGAGCTTCTAATGCTTCAAACGCTGCTACGTCGTCGTTGTTCATAGATAACACTTTGTTTACTACTACTTTACCAACTGAGTGAGCCATTGAACCAACGTTAACTTCTTCAAGTTTCACGCCGCCTTCAACTGCTGCTAACACATCTTGAGGTGTTTCAAATAATAATAATGCTTTTGTATCACCAAAACGTGGATCTTTCGCAACTTCAATCATTTTGCTGATTGGAATAACGTTTGCTTTAACCCCTGGAGGAGCTGCTTGTTCGATTAATTTCTTACGTAAATCGTCTTTAGACACCGCATCTGATACAACGATAATACGGTTTGGTTTTGTTGCTTTTGTCCATGCAGTTGCAACTTGTCCGTGTAATAAACGAGAATCGATACGTGCTAGAACATAATCAATTTCACCATTTCCTAAAACTGTACCTTCAGGAATAGCGCCTTGATGAACTGGTGCTTCAGCTTTTGCTGTTTCTGTTACAGGTTCTAATTCCTCAGGTTTCGCTTTCACGCCATCTTTTGCTACTCCAACAATTTGAGTTGCGATTTCGTGTGCTGATTCCATTGAAAAACGTGAAGCATAAGCTTCGATTAACATTGGTAAGTTTAAGCCACTTACGATTGCCCATTTATCCTCTTTACCTGCTAATAAATGGTTGGCTTGGTTGAATGGAGTGCCTCCCCATAAGTCAACTAAAAATAGAATGCTTTCGTTATCATCAAAAGATGCGATTGCTTCTTCCATCTTAGCTCTAACGTCATCTGGACCTTCGCTTGGCATTAATGTTACAGCTGCAACGTTTTGTTGTTCACCAAAAATCATTGAACCTGATTGTAAAATACCTTGAGCAAATTCACCATGACTTGCTAAAATAATTCCTACCATCTGTTTTCTCCCTCCTAATCATTTGATTACAAATGTATAAAATTTCTTGTGGCGTTTGAATTAATCTGACTGATTAAAATAATTTCTTTTTACTAATTAAATCCATTAATTGCTGTTTTGAATCAGAAAAAACTTTCCGGACTTCCAGTTCAATTCCTTTAGTCGCTAGATACTCGAATGCCTCAAGATCTGCTTGGTTAACGGCTACTGCATTAGTTAACATTTTTTTCCCTGTTGCAAAGCTCATTCCTCCGATATTAACCGAGGGAAAAACGACGCCTTGTTTCACGACACTCACTAATTCATGAGGATTCGTAAATAATAGCATCACTTTAGTTGAGATAAACAACGGATCAAAATAAATATCGACTAGCTTTGATGGAGGAATGACGTTTACAAAAACACCAGGAGGAGCAGCTTGTTCAAGCATGATTTTTCTCACTGGATTCTTTGTCACTTCTTCACTCACAACCAAAATCCGTTCAATATTAAATTTTTTAACCCAGACAGTTGCTACCTGACCATGAATCAACCGATCATCGATTCGTACAAATTGAATATCCATCTTTCTCGTCCTTTACTGACAAAAATTTACTCAAATTAATTCATACACATCTATAGTAAAGCAATTTACGTGCCAACTTTAGTGTGTCTGTTATAACCCTTGATATTACACTATTAGCATTTCCTGAACAACACAAAAGCAACACACAATTATTGTGTGTTGCTTTTGTGTGTTGTTATTTCTGTCGTTTATACACTTAAGTCTAGTGTGTTTTTAATATTTTCAAAAATATAAAACACTTCCTCTTGGCTAATGGTTATATTAAAACTTTGTTCAATTTCTTTTTTCTCAAATTCAATAATTTGATATAACTTTGTTTCTTTGGCTTCTGTTAACAAGCCCGCATCAACACTGATTGGCTCATGACGAATCTCTCGTTCTAACATACCAGCTAAATGTGACACAACATTAACAAATGACAAATACTCTGTAACCGGCTTACGCAAAACCTTTTCAAAAACAGTCTCAGTAAACTCCCAAAAGATGGGTAATACTTTATGAGGATTGATAAACGTATAATAATCTGATAAATAATCTAGACACAATTGCTGTGTTTGCTCCATTGACATAGGCTGATTATCAGTAATTAGTGTGTCGTTGACGAGTAATTCACGAATCGAATGAATCGCTTTACCGGTCAATAATGAATCCAATGAATAAAATGGAACATTGATACGTGGATCGACAATCCCCGTTACAGCTAATAACTGATAGTCTTTCTGAATTTCTTTAATACGTTCTTTCATATTTAAAACTGAAAT
Source organism: Vagococcus zengguangii (assembly GCF_005145005.1). Lineage (NCBI taxonomy): Bacteria > Bacillati > Bacillota > Bacilli > Lactobacillales > Enterococcaceae > Vagococcus > Vagococcus zengguangii. Next base: position 552,785 of record NZ_CP039712.1, on the reverse strand, counting down.
TGGAATAACTGATAAATGTTGTGTTTCTATATCTTCTAAATTTTCTAAAATTAATGACTTCATTCGCTCAGCTGCTCCTTTACCTGAAGCACAAATAGCGACAATCGCTTTCTCACTTGGTTCATTTCTTTCTTGAACCGTCTGAACCGTGTTAGCTTTAATATCCGTTGGGCGTTGACCATACCCATTAAAACGTAATAGCGCCTGATAAAGAGATTCCAAATCAGCATCGAGTAAATCGGTTTTCCTCGCTGTTTCAAGGACTAGTGAGGTCGTTACCATGTCTAGTGTTCGCACATCGACATTTAATTCTTGTGCTATTTCTTCTCCGAATGTCAACAACGAACCCATATCTACCAATAAGATTAAACCACTACTATATTGAATCGTATTAGCCGCTTCGATTATTTTTTGATAAGCCACTTTAGGTGCCATATCTAATGGCATATCGACAGCTGTAATATTATGATTGCCAAATAATTGCTTCGCCACTTGCACCATACTGCTGGCAGTTGCGTCCCCATGCGCAGCTACAATAATCCCAATTTTACCACCATGATAATTTTCTTTAAGTGAGACAATTAATAACGTCAAATAATCTATTTCATCAGCTGGTAGCAACACTTGATACTTGTTAGCAATCAGCTCTTTAATCTTCAAAGCGACTTGATATTCTTTAGGATGTTTCGTCACGAGTTCTCGAATGCCTGCATTACTTTCTAAAGTTTCTCCAGCCTGTTCTCCAGCTGCTCTTCTTAAATAGGCACTAATATGTAGACTTAATGCGTAAATGAAATTAATTTGGAACGGATACTCTAGTTCCGTTGAAGCTATTTGATGAATTTCTTTTGTTAGCTCTACCAACTCTGGATCAACTAATTCCACCAAATGATGACTCGACTCAGGCATCAAACCATGATTTTTATAAAAAGATGACAGATGCATATTAATTTCCGACATGATCATTTCTTTGATTTTTTCTTGATTAACGCCTGCTCCTTGTAACATCTTAGTTTTTTCACCGATAACCTCATACAAGTCATATGGCAAGTCATACGTGTCCACTAATGAACTATTTTTGACTTCATTATTTGGAGAAATAATCATATTCGCTGATAACAACTGTGTCAATTCTGCTGCTAGCTGACGATTATTGGCAATTTCAGATAAACCTCGCTTAATTTCTAATGGTAACTGCTCCAAATCAATCGCTAATTCATCATCCTCAACGTGTGTTAAAAATGAACGTGCACAAATCAATTGAACATTCGATTTCAATTGTCCCACATTACCAAAGGTTACACTACCTATTAGAGCTTTCATAACATCAGACGTTAATGAAATATTTTTACCGATTCGCTGTGCTTCAATCGCAAACATTTGCACAGCTAAATCAACTTTTTCACGAGGTGTACGTTCTTCAAAGCTTGGTAGCTTAATATTAATCGGAATTCGTCTGACAAATGTATTAAGTAAGGCTGAAGAAGGATCTTCAGTTGTTGCACAAATAATCCGAACGTTTGCTTTTTGATTTTTTAACGTTTCCCCCAACCGATTATACAAACCGTGATCCATAAAGTAAAAAATCATTTCCTGACCTTCTGGAGGTAGCCGATGAATTTCATCCAAGAACAACATACTGTTATCAGCTTCTTGAATCAATCCAGCTTTATTTTTATTGGCACCTGTAAAGGCCCCCTCAACATATCCAAACAAATGACTCATTAATAATTCTGAGTTATGAGCATAATCCGCACAGTTAAAAACTACTAATTTTTTATCTTCTGCTAATACATTATTTTCCTTAGCATATTCAAACATCGCTTTAGCAAAAAAAGATTTACCTGAACCTGTAGCCCCAGTAATTAAACAATTCAATCCATTTGGTGGGTATAAAATCGCCGCCTTAGCTTGCTCAATTGGCAACTTTAAACTGTGTGTGCCACCTATTAAATTATCAAAAACATCTAATTTTTCAATCGGCGCTGAATTTACTTCCTTCTTCTCAATTAAAGGTTCAACAGAGTCTATTGATAGATTAGCAATATAACACACTGGACGACCTTTTCCTTTTAAAACCAACCCTTCCCTTACCAACTGATTTAAATCACGACTCGCATTTGCACGCTGAATATTCAACTTCTTTTCGATATCTGATGCCGTCACACCACGATTGTTATCTAAATCATTTAGATTAAGATGTGACGTGTGCTCAAGTACAAATTTATATATTTTATCGGAACGTTTAATAGTAGTCACTCCTCCCATTCTTCAACCATCAAAATAATCCAACACACTATAACACACTATTTAAATGTACGTCAATTGACGATACTTAGTGATTAAGGATTAAGGACTTCTACAAAACTAAATTCTTGTTTGGCTTCATCAAATTCAAACACTAGTATTGCACAATTACCAAATGATAACGTTTTAACTTTTTCAAAAGACAGCCATAGCTGACTAAATGAATAGATCGCCCCACCATGACTAACTACTAGTACTGATTGATTGGCGTTAGTCATAATTTCTAATAAAGAACATTTCATTCTTTCCTGAACCTCTAGAAATGATTCACCTCCATATTCAACAAAATACTCTCCGTAAGATGTTGCTGGGGGGGTTATTTTGGGATTTAATCGTTCACTTTCACCTTCAAAATCTCCAAAATGCCATTCCTTCAATCCTTTGATCCTTTGATAATGACTTGAATTTGTCACAATTTCTAACGTATCTGATGCTCTTTCTTGAGTAGAACAATATAATCCATCAAAAACGATTCCTTCTTCTTTAATCATTTCTTTTGCTTTTTGAGCTTGTAATTTTCCATTCTCCGTCAATGGCGAATCACAAGCACCTTGTATCTTTCCCAATTTATTAAAGAGTGTTTCAGCATGCCTCATCAAATATAATCGTTTCATGATTTACTTCCTTTCATTAATCAAGTCTGTTTGTCATTCAGTTATTCTAATTTTAACATATTTGAATTAAGAACTATCGATTATCTATAAAGCTTGTTAAAGGAACAACATCAAATAAAAAACGCACAACACTCGATAGAGCAGGTATCGCACGAGACAAAAAAAAATTTTTATAACAAAAAAGGCTAATCCTATAAAGAATTAACCTAATATTTGCACGGCGATGTCCTACTCTCACAGGGGGAAACCCCCAACTACAATCGGCGCTAAGAAACTTAACTTCTGTGTTCGACATGGGAACAGGTGTATCCTTCTTGCCATCATTACCGCACATTTATCTTTATGACCCGTACGGGACTCGAACCCGTGTTACCGCCGTGAAAGGGCGGTGTCTTAACCGCTTGACCAACGGGCCAAAAAAAAAGCGTGGCGACGTCCTACTCTCACAGGGGGAAACCCCCAACTACAATCGGCGCTAAGAAACTTAACTTCTGTGTTCGACATGGGAACAGGTGTATCCTTCTCGCTATCGCCACCACACTATTTAATTGAATGAATTCCTTCACTCAAAACTGGATTGAAACAAAACTTTACTTTCCGAAATACAATTTTTTTGGTTAAGTCCTCGACCGATTAGTATTGGTCCGCTGAATACATCGCTGTACTTACACTTCCAACCTATCTACCTGATCGTCTCTCAGGGGTCTTACTTTCTTAAAGAAATGGGAAATCTCATCTTGAGGGGGGCTTCACGCTTAGATGCTTTCAGCGTTTATCCCTTCCACACGTAGCTACCCAGCTATGCCCTTGGCAGAACAACTGGTACACCAGCGGTGTGTCCATCCCGGTCCTCTCGTACTAAGGACAGCTCCTCTCAAATTTCCAACGCCCGCGACGGATAGGGACCGAACTGTCTCACGACGTTCTGAACCCAGCTCGCGTGCCGCTTTAATGGGCGAACAGCCCAACCCTTGGGACCGACTACAGCCCCAGGATGCGACGAGCCGACATCGAGGTGCCAAACCTCCCCGTCGATGTGGACTCTTGGGGGAGATAAGCCTGTTATCCCCAGGGTAGCTTTTATCCGTTGAGCGATGGCCCTTCCATGCGGAACCACCGGATCACTAAGCCCGACTTTCGTCCCTGCTCGACTTGTAGGTCTCGCAGTCAAGCTCCCTTCTGCCTTTGCACTCTTCGAATGATTTCCAACCATTCTGAGGGAACCTTTGGGCGCCTCCGTTACCTTTTAGGAGGCGACCGCCCCAGTCAAACTGCCCATCTGACTCTGTCTCCCGCCACGATTAGTGGCGCGGGTTAGAATGGTCATAACACAAGGGTAGTATCCCACCATTGCCTCCTTCGATACTGGCGTACCGAGCTCTACGGCTCCTACCTATCCTGTACATGTGTTACAAACATTCAAAATCAAACTACAGTAAAGCTCCATGGGGTCTTTCCGTCCTGTCGCGGGTAACCTGCATCTTCACAGGTACTAAAATTTCACCGAGTCTCTCGTTGAGACAGTGCCCAAATCGTTACGCCTTTCGTGCGGGTCGGAACTTACCCGACAAGGAATTTCGCTACCTTAGGACCGTTATAGTTACGGCCGCCGTTTACTGGGGCTTCAATTCTGAGCTTCGCGTAAGCTAACCCATCCTCTTAACCTTCCAGCACCGGGCAGGCGTCAGCCCCTATACGTCATCTTTCGATTTTGCAGAGACCTGTGTTTTTGATAAACAGTCGCTTGGGCCTATTCACTGCGGCTGAGCTTGCGCTCAGCACCCCTTCTCCCGAAGTTACGGGGTCATTTTGCCGAGTTCCTTAACGAGAGTTCACTCGCTCACCTTAGGATACTCTCCTCGACTACCTGTGTCGGTTTGCGGTACGGGCAGTTATATTCTCACTAGAAGTTTTTCTTGGCAGTGTGATGTCAGTGACTTCGGTACTATTACTTCCCTCCCCATCACAGCTTGTTCTTATAGCGATAAGCATTTGACTCATCACAAAACTCACTGCTTGGCCAGACTCTTCCAATCGTCTGGTTCACCTAACCTCCTGCGTCACTCCCTTGCTCAAACAAATATAACTGGTACAGGAATATCAACCTGTTGTCCATCGCCTACGCCTGTCGGCCTCGGCTTAGGTCCCGACTAACCCTGGGAGGACGAGCCTTCCCCAGGAAACCTTAGTCATACGGTGGACGGGATTCTCACCCGTCTTTCGCTACTCATACCGGCATTCTCACTTCTAAGCGCTCCAGTAGTCCTCACGATCTACCTTCAACGCCCTTAGAACGCTCTCCTACCACTACACCCTAAGGTGTAATCCACAGCTTCGGTAGTATGTTTAGCCCCGGTAAATTTTCGGCGCAGGGTCACTCGACTAGTGAGCTATTACGCACTCTTTAAATGGTGGCTGCTTCTAAGCCAACATCCTAGTTGTTTATGCAACCCCACATCCTTTTCCACTTAACATACATTTTGGGACCTTAGCTGGTGGTCTGGGCTGTTTCCCTTTCGACTACGGATCTTATCACTCGCAGTCTGACTCCCGGATATGAATGAATGGCATTCGGAGTTTATCTGAATTCGGTAACCCGGGATGGGCCCCTAGTCCAAACAGTGCTCTACCTCCATCATTCTCAATTCCGAGGCTAGCCCTAAAGCTATTTCGGAGAGAACCAGCTATCTCCAAGTTCGATTGGAATTTCTCCGCTACCCACACCTCATCCCCGCACTTTTCAACGTGCGTGGGTTCGGTCCTCCAGTGCGTTTTACCGCACCTTCAACCTGGACATGGGTAGATCACATGGTTTCGGGTCTACGACTACGTACTAATTCGCCCTATTCAGACTCGCTTTCGCTACGGCTCCGACTCTTCATCTTAACCTCGCACGCAATCGTAACTCGCCGGTTCATTCTACAAAAGGCACGCTATCACCCATTAACGGGCTCTAACTTGTTGTAGGCACACGGTTTCAGGTTCTATTTCACTCCCCTCCCGGGGTGCTTTTCACCTTTCCCTCACGGTACTGGTTCACTATCGGTCACTAGAGAGTATTTAGCCTTGGGAGATGGTCCTCCCGGATTCCGACGGAATTTCACGTGTTCCGCCGTACTCAGGATACTCATAGGTGTGTGACTAGTTTCGTTTACGGGGCTTTCACCCTTTTTAGCTGACCTTTCCAGGTCGATTCAACTACTACTCACAGCTACCACAGCTGAGTCCTACAACCCCAACGAGCAAGCTCGTTGGTTTGGGCTGTTTCCGTTTCGCTCGCCGCTACTAAGGAAATCGATTTTTCTTTCTCTTCCTGCAGGTACTTAGATGTTTCAGTTCTCTGCGTCTCACCCTCACTAACCTATGTATTCAGTTAGGAGTAACAGCCTATAAAAGCTGCTGGGTTGCCCCATTCGGAAATCTCTGGATCATAGCTTACGTACAGCTCCCCAAAGCTTATCGGAGTTAGTCCCGTCCTTCATCGTCTTCTAGTGCCAAGGCATCCACCGTGCGCCCTTATTCACTTAACCTTATTTGCTACCACTTTCGTGCTAGACTCTTGATTTCCACCAACTAGCGATAGTCAGCTCCATCAACCCTATGTTTTAGCTATTGAACTTTGTTTATTAACTCGTTTCAACGCGGTGTTTTCGGTTTGTTTTAATTTTGTTTCAATATCCAGTTTTCAATGAACGAATGTTTGAGAGTAAACCTCTCAAAACTGACAATGAATAATCCTAACCTGTGTATTCCGTAATATTCCTTAGAAAGGAGGTGATCCAGCCGCACCTTCCGATACGGCTACCTTGTTACGACTTCACCCCAGTTATCTATCCCACCTTAGGCGGCTGGCTCCTAAAAGGTTACCTCACCGACTTTGGGTGTTACAAACTCCCGTGGTGTGACGGGCGGTGTGTACAAGGCCCGGGAACGTATTCACCGCGGCGTTCTGATCCGCGATTACTAGCGATTCCGGCTTCATGTAGGCGAGTTGCAGCCTACAATCCGAACTGAGAACAGCTTTAAGAGATTAGCTTGACCTCGCGGTCTTGCGACTCGTTGTACTGTCCATTGTAGCACGTGTGTAGCCCAGGTCATAAGGGGCATGATGATTTGACGTCATCCCCACCTTCCTCCGGTTTGTCACCGGCAGTCTTGCTAGAGTGCCCAACTTAATGATGGCAACTAACAATAAGGGTTGCGCTCGTTGCGGGACTTAACCCAACATCTCACGACACGAGCTGACGACAACCATGCACCACCTGTCACTTTGTCCCCGAAGGGAAAGTTCTATCTCTAGAATGGTCAAAGGATGTCAAGACCTGGTAAGGTTCTTCGCGTTGCTTCGAATTAAACCACATGCTCCACCGCTTGTGCGGGCCCCCGTCAATTCCTTTGAGTTTCAGTCTTGCGACCGTACTCCCCAGGCGGAGTGCTTAATGCGTTAGCTGCAGCACTGAAGGGCGGAAACCCTCCAACACTTAGCACTCATCGTTTACGGCGTGGACTACCAGGGTATCTAATCCTGTTTGCTCCCCACGCTTTCGAGCCTCAGCGTCAGTTACAGACCAGAGAGTCGCCTTCGCCACTGGTGTTCCTCCATATATCTACGCATTTCACCGCTACACATGGAATTCCACTCTCCTCTTCTGCACTCAAGTTCCCCAGTTTCCAATGACCTTCCTCGGTTGAGCCGAGGGCTTTCACATCAGACTTAAGAAACCGCCTGCGCTCGCTTTACGCCCAATAAATCCGGACAACGCTTGCCACCTACGTATTACCGCGGCTGCTGGCACGTAGTTAGCCGTGGCTTTCTGGTTAGATACCGTCAAGGCGTGAACAGTTACTCTCACGCTTGTTCTTCTCTAACAACAGAGTTTTACGATCCGAAAACCTTCTTCACTCACGCGGCGTTGCTCGGTCAGACTTTCGTCCATTGCCGAAGATTCCCTACTGCTGCCTCCCGTAGGAGTCTGGGCCGTGTCTCAGTCCCAGTGTGGCCGATCACCCTCTCAGGTCGGCTATGCATCATGGCCTTGGTGAGCCGTTACCTCACCAACTAGCTAATGCAGCGCGGGTCTATCCATCAGCGACACCCGAAAGCGCCTTTCATCATTCGACCATGCGGTCAAAAGAATTATGCGGTATTAGCACCTGTTTCCAAGTGTTATCCCCCTCTGATGGGCAAGTTACCCACGTGTTACTCACCCGTCCGCCACTCATTTTGTTTCGGTGGAGCAAGCTCCGATGAAACAAAATGCGTTCGACTTGCATGTATTAGGCACGCCGCCAGCGTTCGTCCTGAGCCAGGATCAAACTCTCAATAAAAAGTTTTGATAACATCCGAAGATGTCGCTCATTTATGTTTGCTAGCGAATTACTTCACTAAAATTTAAAAATTGCTTGGTTTTGTTTTACACTTTGTAAAACACCCTACACATTTGGTTTGTCTTATTCATTGTTCAGTTTTCAAAGGTCTACTTTTTAAGCGGTTGTCTTTCGTGACAACTCCATTAGTTTATCACGTTCAGTTGACTAAGTCAACAACTTTTTAAAAGTTTTTTTATTTCGTTTTTTCAACGCTGTTGCGCTGACAACTTCTAAATAATAGCACGATTAGTTGACTAGGTCAACTAATATTTAAAAATAATTTTTATTGTTGAATTATTATTTTTAGATAATTTTCATCTCTTTCGAGACAACTTACATATCATACGTCTTATTCAATTAAATTGCAAGCATAAATACAATTTTTTTGTAAAAATATTGTATTTATAGAAAAACGGTATGACGTTAATTTCGTCACACCGCTTTTCCTTCTATATAATTAATAAATTTCGACTTAATCTTCTGCTACGATTAACTCTTTAAACAAGCCGTATACAAATTCGGATGGATTGAAGGGTTGTAAATCATTAATTCCCTCACCCAGACCAACTAACTTAACGGGTAGATTTAATTCATTACGAATCGCAAGAACCATGCCACCTTTGGCTGTTCCATCTAATTTAGTTAAAACTAGACCTGTTACATCGGTTGTCTCTTTAAATTGTTTTGCTTGGACCATTGCATTTTGTCCCGTCGTTGCATCAACTACTAGTAACACTTCGTGCGGTGCATCTGGTACTTCGCGTTGAATAATGCGTTTAATTTTTTCCAATTCTTTCATTAAGTGATCTTTATTTTGTAAACGTCCAGCAGTATCGACTAATAAAATATCTGCTTCTTCGTCTTTAGCGCGTTTTACAGCGTCAAAAACGACTGAGGCTGGATCGCCACCTGCTTGACCATAAACAACATCCACTTGTGCACGGTCACCCCATACGATTAATTGATCAATCGCTCCGGCACGGAAAGTATCAGCTGCCGCTAACAACACTTTCTTACCTTCTTCGCGGTATTGATTAGCCAACTTACCGATTGAGGTTGTTTTCCCAACACCATTAACTCCAACAAATAGGATAATACTTAACCCTTCTGATTGTAAATTCACTTCGTTTTGTTCTTCTAAACCATTTTCTTCATAAATACTTACTAATTTCTCAACGATTACGTTTTGAACTTCTTCTGGTTTTTTAGCGTTTTGCAACTTCACTTCTTGTCTTAATTCATCAGTAATACGCATCGCTGTTTCAAAACCTACATCAGCTGTAATTAAGGTTTCTTCTAACTCTTCAAAAAAGTCTTCGTCAACTTTTCTAAAGTTTGCCATTAATTCGTTCATCATTTGTCCAAAGGTTTTTCTAGTTTTTTCTAGTCCTTTATCCATCTTTTCTTGTGTTTCTGTGATTGGTTCTGGTGTTTCATTTTTGTTAAAGACATTTTTTAACTTATCAAAAATACCCATTTATTTCCTCCTATTTTAAGCTTATCGTTAAGCTTCTAGCACAAATTTATTGATAGCATAAGCCACGCCATGCTCATCATTTGTTTTTGTTTCGAATTGTGCCAATTGTTTAATTTGCTCAGTTGCATTTCCCATTGCCACACCTAAGCCTGCGTATTCAATCATTGAAGCATCATTTTCTTCATCACCTAAAGCCATCATCTCGCTTTGGTCAATCATCAACATACGACCTAGTTGTGCCATACCAGCTGCTTTAGAAACAGTTTTTTCAACAAATTCAAATAAATACGAACCTGAACGAACGATGTTGTAACATTCAAAATACTCAGTTGGAATCTTTTTCATCTGTTCTGTTAAATAGTCAGGATCAAAGCTCGTACATACCATTTTATTAACATGATCGTGAGCTGTAAAATCCACAACCGGCTTTTCATCAAACGTTAAAACTTTATTTAACTCATGATAAACCGACGGATGGTTCTTAGAAGTCGGAGTAGCACGTAATACTGTGCCTCTAGAAATGACATCTAACGTCAAGTCAAGAGAAGAAGTTAATTGATACACATCTTGAACACGTGTACCATCCAACACTATCTCAGACAATACGTGGCCATCATGATTACTTTGGATTAGGCCACCATTCAAAGTAATGGAATAGTCGCCTTCATCCATTAAATTTAATTCTTCTAATAAGGGTAAGACCGATTTCAACGGTCTACCTGTGCATAACATGACTTTAACACCTTTTGCTTTTGCTGCTGCAATGGCCTGTTTATTTTCATCACTAACTTTTTTATCTGAATTCAATAACGTGCCATCTAAATCAATTGCTATTAATTTAATCAATTTTTGTCTCCTTTATTCACTATCTTTCAGGAACTAGCTCATTCGACAATTCTTCAAGTTTAACTGATACAATACTTGAAACGCCTGATTCTTGCATCGTTACACCATATAAAACATCGGCCGATTCCATTGTACCTTTACGGTGAGTAATCACGATAAATTGCGTTTCTTTTTCAAATAAACTTAGATACTTACCAAAACGTGTAACGTTTGCTTCATCAAGCGCCGCCTCAACCTCATCAAGTACACAGAAAGGTACTGGGCGAACTTGAATGATTGAGAATAATAACGCAATCGCGGTCAACGCACGTTCCCCTCCTGATAATAAACTTAAGTTTTGTAGTTTTTTACCTGGTGGTTGTGCCACAATGTCAATCCCCGTTGTTAATAAGTTCTCTGGATCAGTTAGAACTAAATCAGCATGCCCGCCTCCAAACATTTTAGGGAAAGTTTCTCTAAACTTCGCTTGAATACCGACAAATATTTCTTCAAAGCGCACTTTTACAGTTTCATCCATCTCATTCATTGTTTGGAACAGTGAATCTTTAGCAGTCAATAAATCGTCACGCTGAACGGTTAAGAAATCATAACGCTCTTTTACTTGTTCATACTGTGTAATTGCCTCTAAATTGATTGGACCTAACGCTTCAATTTCAAGTTTTAACTCTTTGACTTCATCACGAGCATTGTCTTTCACTTCCAAATCAAATGGATAGTGAGCTTTCGCCCATTCATACGTCATTTGGTAATCTTCTTGTAAATATTTCAAACTACGATCAAGATGACTGCCACTCATTGAAAGAGTGACATCGACTTCTGATTTGTTTTCATACAATTGACGTAATGATTCGTTCACTTCTAGGCTTGCTTGCTCTTCTTCATCTAATTGTGCTTGTGTTTCGTCACGATTCACTTTTAGACGTGCCATCTCGGCTTGGATTGCTTCTTTATCAGCAACTAACGCCATCATTTGTTGCTCAAGCTTTTCAGGATCTAATTGATCAAGCTGTTCTCGATTCGTTAATAGAGCTAGACGTTCTTCCACTGCACGTAATTCACGACGTAATTGGCCTAAAGAAGCTTGACGTTCTGTCATTGTTTCTTCTTGATGCGTCACTTTTTGTTTCATAATAGCTAATTCACTGACTTGTTCATGATACAGTGCTTGATATTCACTTCTCTTAGCTTCAAGTGACGTTGCTTCATTGGTAACTGTTTTTAGTAAGGTATCTAGTTCAGTCATCTTAGCCGTTAATTCGGTTAATTCGCGCTCCAAAGCGGCTTTACTAGTATCGTATTCTTCAAAGAACTGCGTCACATCTTTGGTTTCAAACTCAAAACCTTCTTTTTCACGTTGCAAATTGTCCCATTCTTTTTCAATCATTAATAATTCATTGGATAATGATTGTTCTTTAAATCGGGCCTCTTCACCATCTTGGCGTTTAACTGCTAGCGATTCTTTTAACTCACTTGTTTCCACTAATAAACGTTCGACACGCTGTTGGTGCTTCGTTAACATGCTTTCCATATCTGCAATTTGTGTGGTTAACGTTTCTAGTTCACCAGAAACGGCCAACAAACTACCTTTTTTACCACTCTGTACTGCTCCACCGGTCATCGAACCACCTGGATTCATCAAATCTCCGTCAAGTGAGACAACACGGTACTGGAAATTCAACGTGCGCGCAAGATTATTAGCACTTTCTAAATCATCAGCAATTAACGTTGTCCCTAGTAAATTATCGACAACATTTCGGATTTTATCTTCGCATTTGACTAACTGGCTCGCCACACCCACAAAACCTGGTTGACTAACAATACGGTCATATTGGACAGCATTGATGGTACGCGGTTTAATTGTCGTTAATGGTAAGAAGGTTGCACGTCCAAGACGTTTTTGTTTCAAATAATTAATAGCTTGACGACCAGCTTTTTCATCTTCAACGATGACACTTTGGGCACTACCACCTAGTACAGTGTCAATAGCGGTTACTAATTCACTTGGAACTGTTACTAATTCAGCCACCGCACCTACAATACCAGTTAATTGTTTTTTTTGTTTCAAAATGGCACGGACCCCTTGATAAAAACCGGTGTAGTTTTCTTGTAAATCTTTCAAGGTAGATTGACGAGAAATAGCCTGTTGTAATAGACTCTTACCATTTTGTAAACTCATTTGTTGGCTTTGTAATTGTTCTTGCGCAAATTGATGTTTACGCTCGACCAAAGCATACTCTTCCAACAATTCTTTTAGCATCGCTTGGTGTTCACTTAATTGTTTCGCTTGGTTTGCCTTACGCTCCTCCAAGTCAAGTTCATTAGCGAGCATACGTTCACGGCGCTCTAAAACATTTTGGTGGCGTGATGATTCTAATTCAAACTGACGCTCTAAATGTTTCAAGTCGTTCTTTACGTTGATTTGCTCTTGCATCACTTCAACATACTCATTACGAATATCTTCGATTTGTTCTTCACTTGTTTGACTGAAACGTTCTAACAAGGCTTTAGTTTCATTAACTTTTTGGGTTTGCGCCTCTTTATTAGCCAGACTTTCTTCAATGCCAGCTGTGATTTTACTAATCTCAGCCAATAGAATGGTTTCGCGTTCTTTGAGCGCTTCAATTGTTGTTTTATAATCTGCTGCTAGCTTCTCCGTATTTTGCGAACGCTCAAAAATCAGATTTTTTTGCCCTTCTGTTTTTTCGACCTGCTCGGTTACTTCAATTAATTTTTGTTGCGTTTGGTCTAATAAAAACGTATAGTTTTCACGCTCTTGACGTAACCCTTGGATAGCAGCTTCATGTTCGACTTTTTGCTCCGACAAGGTTTTTAGCTCTTGGTCGATTTTAGTCATTGATTGCTTAGCTGTTTCCCACTGTGCTTTATAGGTCTCAACATCTTGAACCGTCACCGCCACATCTATTTGTGTCAAACGCTCTTTCAAGACTTGATATCGTTTAGCTGTTTGACTTTGACGGAATAAAGGCTCAACTTGACTTTCTAATTCATAAATAATATCTTGAACACGGTTTAAATTATCTTCGGTTTCAAATAATTTATTTTCCGCTTGCGTCTTACGTTGTTTGTATTTCAATACTCCTGCTGCTTCTTCAAAGACTCCACGGCGGTCTTCTGGTTTACTATTAAAAATCGCTTCAACTTTCCCTTGGGAGATAATCGAGAATGATTCTTTTCCCAAACCAGAGTCCGTAAATAAGTCCGTAATATCTTTTAAGCGACAACTTTGTTTATTAATAAAGAAGTCACTGTCACCACTACGATTCAAGCGACGTGTCACACTAACTTCACTAAATTCAATTGGTAATTCGTGATGTTCATTGTCTAATACAAGCGTCACTTCTGCCATATTTAAGGCTTTACGTTTAGACGTTCCAGAAAATATCACATCTGGCATCTTACCACCCCGAAGGTTTTTGGCAGACTGCTCACCTAATACCCAACGAATCGCATCGGTGATGTTACTCTTTCCACTTCCATTAGGACCTACCACTGCTGTTAGTCCTTGATTAAATTCAATCGTCGTACGTTCAGCAAATGACTTAAATCCTGAAATTTCTATTCTCTTTAAAAACACGAGTCATTGACTCCTTTCAATCTTACTTTTGAGTTGACTCTTGTGCAGATAAATTAAGAATGGCTTGATGTGCCGCTTCTTGCTCAGCACTTTTCTTAGATTTCCCTTTACCTTGGCCAATCACTTCATTGTTTAATTTAACCGCAACATAAAATTCACGTTCATGCGCTGGTCCTTCTTCTTTTACTAGTTCATAACTAATCATGACATCACCATTTTTTTGCAAAATTTCTTGTAAATTAGTCTTATAATCCATCTCATGTAAAAAAACACCCGCTTCGATTTTAGGGAATACAACTATCGCTAAAAACTTTCTAACTGCTTCTAACCCTTGATCCAATAATAAAGCCCCTAAAAAGGCTTCAAATAAATCACATAGAAGAGCTGGACGTTTGCGACCATTTGAATTTTCTTCCCCTTTGCCTAAACGAATGTATTGATCAAACTCACATTCTTGGGCAAACTTCGCTAAGCTTTCTTCACGAACAATCGTTGCACGAATTTTTGTTAACTTGCCTTCTGGAAAATCAGGGTACCAATTAAACAGAAATTCAGAAATTAACAACTCCAATGTTGCATCTCCTAAAAACTCTAATCGTTCATAATCGCTTTGCTTCAAATTGCGATGCTCATTTACATAAGATGAATGAGTAAAGGCTTGCTCTAATAACATACTCTCTGTAAAAGTAATCTCATACTTCTCTCTTAGGGTACTAATTAGTTTTTCATTCATAACATCCTGTCCTTTTCTATAAAATTACATACTCTTTCATTATACTGCTTTTTAGTCGTTTTTGAAATAAAACTAACTAGAATAAACATAAAAAAAACGGAAAGCCGAAACTTTCCGTTTATAAGTGTGTTAATTATTTTCTAGCGTCTTCACTAACACCAATCTTAGCCCATAGATCATAGTTGTCGTTAGACCAGTCCAGACCTGTTACACGTTGGTTAACTGGTAACACTTCGTTACGGTATAGAGTCGGTATTACAAACGCTTCTTCTTTAGCATATTCTTGCCATGCTGAGAAGGCTTCTTTACGTTTTTCTGGGTCAAATGAATCAGCTGAATCAATCGCTGCTAATAATTTATCATTTTCTTCACTAGAGAAACGAGTGTAGTTGTATTGTGCATTACGGCTGTATAATCCAGATGGTGATGGGTCAGAACCCGTTCCCCAAGCTGCTTGGTAAACATCGATTTCTGAATCATCATTTTGTACTTTATCGTAGAATGATTGGAAGTCAATTAAACGACCTGTTGATAATTCAACATTTAATCCAATTTCTTTCCACTCTTGCATGTAGTAATCCGCTAATGGTTGTGCAGTTTCGCCACCGTCCATAGATGCGAATTTAATTACCAATGGTTTACCATCTTTGTCTTCTACGAAACCATCGTTGTCAGTATCTTTGTAGCCAGCATCAGCTAATAATTTTTTCGCTTTATCTTTATCTTGAGAGTAACCTTCAATAGAGCTATCGTGGAAGCCAGCAAATACTGGTGGAATTAATGTTGAAGCATTAGAACGTAAACCATTGTAGAATTTCTCACCTACTTGGTCATTATTGATAGCATAACCCATTGCTTGACGTAATGATTTATCAGCCATTTTAGCATTTGGATCCGTTGCTACTTCTTTCTTCTCATCATCCCATTTACCAAGTTTAAATCCAATATAAGTGTATGATAACTCTTGACGGCCTAAGTTTTCGTAGCCTTCAATTTTCTCATATGATGGGAATGTATCTGTTGGCATTGATAACATAAAGTCATATTTCTTAGCTTTTAAAGCTTCTACAGATGATGCAGAAGGAACAGCTGTAAAGACAATCTTATCTAAGCCACCAGTTTCTTCATAATAATGCTCATTTGGCACGTACTCAACTGATTCACCAGCAACAATTTTAGACATTTTGTATGGTCCTAATGTTACAGGGTTTTTACGTACTTCAGCTGCAGATTCTAAATCTTTGATTGCGATATCTTTCAACTGATGTTTAGGTGCTGCGTATGACCAAACACCACCACCAGCTTGTAACATACCTGGGTTAACTTCTTTATAGCTAATTTCAACTGTTTTATCGTCAATTTTCTTAATACCTGAAATTGTATCAGCTTTTCCATCGTGGTATTCTTCCATACCAACAATTCTTGTCATTGTATCGTCATAACGTACACCCGTATAATCTTTGTGTCCGATGATTTCATATGGATAAATGATATCGTCAGCAGTTAATGGTTCGCCGTCTGACCATTTAGCATCTTTCAAAATAGTAATGGTTGCTTTTTTAGCATCTTGATCTAATTCTAAACCAGCAATTCCGTCGTTCGTAATAACAAAGTCAGCATCTGTTGAGAATAATGATTGGTGAGATGGTGACATGAATTCAGCATCATACGCATCAGTGTATAATTCCCACAAGAATAATCCTTTAAACTGTGTATCCATTACCACGCCGACCTCTAAAGTTTGACCATCGATTGCTTTTCCATCGTTAGCTACTTTAATCGGTAAAACACTTTCAGTTTGCGCTTCTTTGTCTTTGTCTTTGTCAGCCCCTTTATCATTACCACAAGCTGCTAAAGCTAACGTAGAAAGTGTCACGATTGACAAGTAACCTAAAATTCTCTTTTTCTTCATATAATTCTCCCCCTATTAGACATTCGATTAATCTTTAAATTAAAATTTGATAAGATAATCTTACCTTATCTTAATGATAATCGCAATAGAAAAATGAGATTTTTTTAATCTTTTTCTTATTTTTAATTAATACCCACAAATTACAAACATTTTAATGAGCTCCATATTAATATTTGCCCTATAATATAAGTTATTGTGATATGAATTTCTGATTTTTAACGAAGTGTTTTCTAAGCGATTACTGATTAGTAATTAGAGTTATAGTCTACCTAGTAGCCAGAAAGCGCACATAAAATGAGAATATTCTAATCTGAAAATATTGATAGTTAATGATTTATCCGTAGAAAAATTAGAGAAAAAATAAGAGTTCAAAACACATTACTGTTTTGAACTCTTATTCATACTACTTGTTGTTTTTTTCTTTTGCTAAAGCGAGACATCCAATAATTCCACTATTATTACCTAACATAGTGGGTACAACAAAGGCTTCCATCTCAGGAAGTGCCACATAGTCAGCCATTAACCGTTTTAATTCTTTTCGTATTAATGGAAAAAGTTGTTGTTGGTGCATGACACCGCCCCCTAAAACAATCACTTCTGGAGACAATACCAATGAATAATTCATTAAGGCCTGAGCTATATAATAGGCTTGAGTACGCCAGACGTAATGATTTTCAGGAACTTGCTGACCTTTCATGCCAACTCTTGCTTCAAGCGCAGGACCTGCTACTAATCCTTCTACACAATCACCATGGAACGGACAAATCCCCTCAAATTCATCACTTTCCATGCGTTTCACTTTAATATGCCCCATTTCAGGATGACCGAATCCGTGTAATATTTCACCATTAACAATAGCCCCACCACCAACACCTGTTCCAATAGTTAAATACAGACAGCTAGACTTGCCGTTAGCAGCTCCCAAAATAAGTTCACCGTAAGCTGCTGCATTGACATCGGTTGTCCACGCCATTGGGACGTCATATCTAGCTTTTAGTTGACCTAATAAATCAACATCTTGCCATTTGATTTTTGGCGTCGATGTAATGTAGCCATACGTTGCAGATGCTTCATTAATATCAATTGGACCAAACGAACCAACTCCCATACTTTTAATAGGATATCGATCAAAAAAAGCAAAAACTTGGGCTAATGTTTCGGTTGGCGTCTCAGTTGGAATACTAATTCGCTCAACGATATTAAGCTGATCATCACTCACGGCACAAACAAATTTTGTCCCGCCAGCTTCTATTGCTCCCAACATTTTATTTCTCTCCTTTTAATTCGTAAATTGTGACTTGCCCTTGGTTAGTTCCATGATAGCTTAAACGATTATTACTATTATCAAAATATCGTAACGAGGCAACGGCTTCCCCCTCATTTACAAAAACTTCAAGTGATGAGCCATCGATGAATAGACGTAATACTTTTAAATCATCTTCAAGTTCAATAATGCGTTGTTCGGGCAGCTTTGTGAACCAATTTAAACGCGAAATGACTAAGCGCTTATTTTTTTGTTGATAAGTGATCTGGGTCGATTCTTTAATCTTCCACTCAAAATCACCACTGGCTTCTTCAAAAATAGCGTCCACTTCTAAAGCCATCGACTTAGGCTTAATCTCCCACTTATTTTCTATAGAAAACACTTGCTTAGATTGTCTAAGCGTGCTCAATTGTTGGGCAGGTCTTTGATACAACTTGCCGTTTTCAAAAGTTAATACTCTTGGAATCGTCAACTGATGAACCCATCCTTCTGCAATTGTCGGCTGCGTTTGTTCGACTTCAGGTGGCATTACACCCATCCAAGCGAACATCAGCTGATTACCATTTTTATCAACAAAAGTTTGAGGCGCGTAAAATTCAAAGCCATGATCTAATTCCACTATTTCTGGATGCTCTATCATAAACGTTTGTTGATTCTTTTTGATTGTTAAGTAAGCTGATTGATAAATATTCAAATAACGATTACTTTGTGCTTCTATTCCTTGAGGTGAATATATGAATACACGCTGATTATTAAGCGTGACAATATCAGGACACTCCCACATAAAACCTCTTTGTGAGAGTTTTGCCAATTCCTCTGGTGAAAACATTTCACCACCAAAAGTCCATTCCTTTAAATCACGTGACGTATAATAAATAGCAGTACCCATTTCATCCTCTGTTTGTGCTCCGAGTATTAAATACCACAGTTGCTCTTCTTCCTCAAACCAGACTTTAGGATCACGGACATGTCGCGTATAGCCTGGAGGATGTTCAAACATTGGACCATGCTTTTCAAAAACTATTCCGTCTTCTGATGTTGCATAGCACTGATAACTAACTTTACTTCCATCCTCATTAATGACATTACCAGTATAAAACAGATAAAGTAAATTATCTTTTTCAACTGCTGTTCCTGAATAGACACCGTTTTTATCATAATATTCAGACGGCACTAAGGCTGGCGCTAAACGTTCCCAATTAACCAAATCTTTTGAAATAAGATGGCCCCATGATTTATTTTCATGAGTAGTCCCCGTTGCATTCCATTGATAAAAAACATGATAGATTCCTTTAAAACAAATTAAACCATTTGGATCATTTAACAGCCCTTCTAACGGGGTAATATGATAACTTGAGGCATATTTAGAACTCTTTACAACACCATCTAACATACTACTCTCCCTTTAATTGCTCGTCTTTGAATCCGAAAAAGTAAGTTAATAAGAAACCAACAGCGATGGCTATCACATTAACTAAAATATAAGAGAACAATTGATTGTTTAAATATAATAAGGTTCCTGGAATAACCGTAATAGACATCCCTGTCCCAGCTAATTTCAGAATATTGGCTAAGAAACCACCAACTGCACCACCGATTAAGCCCATTAAGAATGGTTTAACATATCTTAAATTCACACCAAAAATCGCCGGTTCAGTAATTCCTAATAACGCTGATAAAGCAGATGGGAATGCTAATGCTTTTAATTTTTTAGATTTTGTTTTCAAGCCGACTGCTAATGTCGCACCACCTTGGGCAGCCATTCCTGACGTAATAATCGCATTAAACGGGTTGCTTCCTGTATTAGTTAATAATTGGACTTCTAAGAAATTGAAAATATGGTGAACCCCCGTCACAACAATCACTTGGTTTAAACCACCAATAATAATACCCGCTAATCCAAATGGCAACGCTAAAATCCATTCAGTAGCATTTAGCACAACTGTCTCGAATGAATGGAAAATAGGACCAATAACTAATAATGATAACAAACTCATAATCAACAACGTAACAAACGGCGTCACTAACAAATCAAATGTATCCGGGACAATTTTACGTAATCGTTTTTCTAAATTAGCCCCTATAATTCCTGAAATAAAGGCTGGTAAGACCGTTCCTTGATAACCAACGATTGGAATAAAATTAAACAACATAATAGGTTCCGCTGTTCCTGCCGCAACGGCATACGCGTTTGGTAATGACGGGCTTACTAGCATTAACCCTAATACAATCCCGATAACTGGACTACCACCAAAAACTTTAAACGTTGACCATGCAACTAACGCTGGTAAAAAAGCAAAGGCTGTATCAGTTAAAACTTGTGTATATAACAAGAAATTTTCATTAATTGATTCTGGTGCTAAACCAAATAAACCTAGTACTTGCGGTTGGGTTAATAATCCACGTAACCCCATAAACAAACCAGTTGCAACTAATACTGGAATTATCGGGACAAAAACATCTCCAAATACGCGAATTCCGCGTTTGAACCAATTACCATCGTTGGCAACTTTTTGTTCTGATTTTGCTACTGTTCCAATACCTAATTTGGAAACTTCATCATAAATTTTATTGACTGTTCCTGTTCCAAAAATAATTTGATATTGACCAGAGTTGAAAAAGGCTCCTTTAACTTTATCCAATGATTCAACTTTCTCTTTTTGAATTAATGACTCATCTTGTACCATCACGCGTAATCTTGTCGCACAATGGGCCACGCTTACAATGTTTTCTTCTCCTCCAACATACTCAATGACTTTTTTTGCAATTTGGTTGTTTTCCACTTTTTTTCCTCCTATCATTTTACGGGACCGGTCCCATATTGTTCCAGATAAAAACTTAAGGGACCGGTCCCTTAAGTAGTTACCTGTAATTTATCATTTAATGAATGCGCTGTCAACTACAATTTAATAACACTTTTTCTTTCTTGGTAGGATACTGGTACAATCGATTCCTTAATCGTTGAATTACCAACAATTAAGTCTAATAAATTCGCCATCGCTTGCTCGCCAACTTTTTCATGATGGAAATCAATCGTTGTTAACGGTGGCGTTAAAAATTCACTAAACATATAGCCACCAAAACCTGCAATTGAAATATCTTGTCCCACTATTAAACCTAAGTCAAACGCTGCTCGGTAAAAACCAATCGCCATATTGTCAGTTGCTGTTACATAAAGCGTGTAAGTTTTATCTTGCAGCAATTGTTTAGCTAATTCATAATTGGCCATTGTTCTAAAACTTGATTCAATCTCTTCTACTTGAATACCTTGTGCTATGAAAGTTGATACCACGCCTTTTTTTCGTTGAACACCGACAGAATAATCGGTTTTGGATACACCAATATAGCGTACTTTTTGATGATTAAACTTTAATAAATTTGAGGCTAATAATTGTCCGGCCTGAAAATTATCATGAATAACTGAATAAATATCAGGATGTTGCTGTCCTACAAAAATTATGGGAATCTCAATTTTATTTTGTAGCGCTAAATGTTCATCCGTTATTTTTGTCGCAAAAACAATGATACCCGCTACTTTGTTTTGAACGAGGCTATAAATACTTTCGATTTCGCGTTGATCATCTAAGTCGGTATTAGAAATTAAAATCTGATAGTCAT
Source organism: Vagococcus zengguangii (assembly GCF_005145005.1). Lineage (NCBI taxonomy): Bacteria > Bacillati > Bacillota > Bacilli > Lactobacillales > Enterococcaceae > Vagococcus > Vagococcus zengguangii. The sequence goes on along the minus strand of NZ_CP039712.1, from coordinate 531,049 downwards.
GTTCTCTAGAAATTTTTTCCACTCCTGCTAACATACTAGTCGTTGAAGGAGAATCAATTCGAGGAATTACTACTCCGATAAACTTACTCTTTTCATATTTTAAATTTCTAGCAAACTCATTGGGAGAATAATTATTTTCCTCAATAACTTTCTTAATTTTTTCAGCTGTTTTCTCACTAACATAGCCGTCATTTAAATATCTAGAAACAGTACTTTTAGATACTCCAGCTTCTTTAGCAATTTGCCTAATTGTAATCATAATATACTCCTATATCTCTTTTTTAACTTATTAATCTGTTTATGTTAATCATGGAAAATAGCTATTATTTCCTTTACTAACTATCTATTTTCTTGTATACTTTGTTGCCATTTCATTACATATTCTTTTTCTTGTGTTATTTTGTCTATCTGTTCTTCAATAATCACAAAACCTTGTGATTCATAAAAGGCGATAGCTTCTTTATTTTTTCTATAAACTGATAAAATTAAGGACTGATTTTCTGCTTGTGCTGCACGGATTAATTCCTTACCAATTCCTTGATTTCGGTGGGATTTACCGACGAATAATCCAGCAACATAGCCGTCATCTATACCAATGAAACCCATCATTTGTTGATTATCATTAAGTGATATAAATAATGTAACATTTGGTAATTCTTCTCGTAAATAGCTTAGATGATTGTGCCAATAACTGGGATCAATATAGTCATGAACCTCAATATTAGTTTTCAACCAAATCGCTGTTATCTGTTCTAACTGTTCCTCACTAATTGCCGTTACTTTTTGGATCATTGCTTCCACCTATTCTTCGGACTATTTATTATAGCTAGTATAACATTTTTATTAAACGATTAAAGACAAAAAAGCTAGCACCTTCTATTAAGAAGATTGCCAGCTTATAGTTGTAACGATTATTTAGTTTCTCTGTGTAAAGTAACTTTACGTTCACGTGGACAGTATTTTTTAACTTCGATACGGTCTGGGTTGTTACGTTTGTTTTTATTTGATAAGTAGTTACGTTCTTTACATTCAGTACATTCTAAAGTAATGTGTACGCGCATGTTGTTTCCCTCCAAACTATCATTTCATATTTTTATGAGTTCATCTGTTGTCTCACACTTGAATATATTACCATGATTTTTTGCTGTTGGCTAGCCTTTTTGCAAATTTTGTTAAGTACTTCTACTTTACAAAAAAATTAGTGTGTTTTCTCGTAATAAGCATCCAAAATTTCGCGCGCAATATTCAAGTTCGTTCCCGTTTTATCCTCTTTCATATGTGGCAACATTACGGCAACTGCAATTTCTGGATTCTCATCATAATTATAAGCAACTACCGTATAACTATTAAGACTAATTAAACTTTCAGAATCATTAGGATCCAATATTGGCGTCTCGGCCGTCCCTGTTTTAGCTGCTACTTTATACTTGCTAGTTTGTAAACGTGAACCTGTTCGTCTACCATCAGAACTATTTACCACGTCATAAAAACCTTGTTGAATAATATCTAAATCTTCTTTATCCCTAATTTCGTTTAAGATAGTCGGTTGAAATTGTTTTTCTAACGTACCCAGACTGCCTGTTTCATCATTATTGTAAATCCCCTTGACTAATCTTGGCGCAATACGATACCCACCATTAGCAACAGTTGACACATATTGCGCTAACTGCATGGTCGTATAAGTATCAAAGTTACCGAACGATAGATCAAGCAAGTTACCCATACGTCCATATAATAGATTACCATTATCATCATAATAATTAGTAGGGGATAACCAAGAAGATTCACCAGGAATATCAATGCCTGTTTCTGTTCCTAAGCCAAACTCTCGATATGTTTTACGTAAGGTTTCAAAAACATCAGTACGTTCAGGTAAACTCATTTTATTAGAATACTCTGTCCCCATTAAACGTAATGCTATTTTCATCATGTACACGTTAGAAGAAAGCATTAAAGCATCCTCTGAATTAATCGGTACTTGCGCTCCATTAGTAGCAGGGTTGAATAATGAGGCTTTGATGGTACCATCGATAAAGCGTAAAGGTTCATCAATTAAGGTTTCATTAGGCTGTAAAACACCATTTTGATACCCCGCCATAATAGTAGCTCCCTTAATACTTGACCCTGGTACGAAAGCTTTATTAATCGTTCCTAGTGTATCATCACTTAACTCACCATCTTCATCTTTTTGAAAGCCAACCATCGACAATACTTCACCCGTTTGTGGATTAATCGCAACGGCGTAAGCTCCTTCTGAATACTGGGCTTTCCCTTCAGACATCACACGACGATACTCTGATTCAACAATGTCTTCCACTTTATTTTGGAAATCAATGTCAATAGTTAACATTAAGTTTTCGCCTTTTTGTCCTGCAAAAACTTCACGTTGATCAGTAATTTCATTTTGATCATTAAGTTTAACTTCAGAACGTGTTTTACTTCCTTTAAGCACAGATTCATAGGCTTTTTCAATATAACTAATCCCAACTCGATCATTTAATGAGTATCCTTTTGCTAAATAAGAATCTAAGCTTGAATCAGGCAACCCTGATTTATCTGTTGAAACTGTTCCTAAAACTGTTTTCAACATACCGTCTTCTGGATATTCACGTTCCCAATCATAGCCAGTTGATAATCCTGGAATCTTCGTACGATTTTCCCCAACTAGGGCGATTTCTTCTTTCGTTACCCCTTCATTCTTAATAAAAATCGGTTGTAACGCGTACGCAGCATTGATTCTTTTAAAAATTGACGCAGCGGCTAATTGACGGTCATTAAAATCAATATCCTCATCGGTCACTTTCTCGACAACCATTTGATATTCTTCCGCATTACTTAATTGTTTAGCCGTTTCTTTTTCTTTGTCAGTAAAACGTGCGCGCGCGGTTTTGATATTTTCTTCACTCGCCAACCAAAAATCTTGTTTATCACGTTTTGATAACTTATCAGGTGTGACAGTAATAATATCATTTATTTGATAGACAGCCTGTAGTATTTGTTCAGCTGTCATATTTTTACCTTTTGTAAAAATAATCGCTGATTTCGCTTTATTACTTACGAGAACTTTTCCGTTCGCATCATAAATCATCCCGCGAGGTGCTTGACTTTCTACCACACTTGTTGCTCCTGATTTAATCCGATCGACAAAATAGTCCTTGTTAAAAATTTGTAGATAAGCTAATTGACCAATTAGCGCAACAAACAAACCAAACACAATAAAAAACAGAACATTCAATCGAAAAGGGATGGAAGATAGCTTTTTATTCATTGTTTCTTTTGATAATTTATTGATTTTTTTCATGACGATATTGTTCCTTCCTTGTCACTATACCTACTCATTTTACATAATGACCGGCAAAAAAAAAAGCAATTTAAACAATTTAAATAGATTCTTTAAAAGCAAAAGTGAGCAGGCAACAATACCCACTCACTTTTGGATAATATTTAGCGTGTTAAGAGAGAGTTTAATAAGCAACGTGCGCTTATTACTCGGAAGCTAAACGCTCATTCAATCACTCTAATTGACGAGCTTTCAAGAGTAGCTCTTTCAAGTACCTTATGTAATCCGGATTTCAAGCGCAACTCCTCATAAAAATCTAAATACTCTCAAAAACATTTACAATATTTTCGTCGTATTTGAGATTTTTATCGGAGCTAAGCGCGCTTTCAATCACTCTAACTTAATCCGGATTTCATGAGCAACTTCCTCGGTAATATGGCACGACTCTCAAAAATTGTTACACAATTTTCGTCATCGTGCGCATATTACTCGAAAGCTAAGCGCTCATTCAATCACTCTAATTTCTACTAAAATTCTTCACTTCGGCTACTACGTTGGCTACGAATTCGTCAACGGCTACAGTTGCTGTTTCTTTGCTACCATAGCGGCGAACGTTAACAGTGCCTTCTTCTAATTCTTTGTCCCCTACAACAACTTGATAAGGGATTTTTTGTGTTTGTGATTCACGAATCTTGTAACCCATTTTTTCGTTACGAGCATCCACGTCAAAACGTAAGCCGTGAGCCACTAATTTTTCTTTGACTTGGTAAGCAAAATCACTATGTAAGTCTAAGTTAACTGGGATGATTGTTCCTTGAACTGGTGATAACCAAGTTGGGAATGCCCCTTTGTGAACTTCAGTCAAATGCGCCACGAAACGTTCCATAGTAGAAACAATTCCACGGTGGATAACGACTGGACGGTGATTATTTTCACCATCTTCACCTACGTAAGTTAAGTCAAAACGTTCAGGTAATAAGAAGTCCAATTGGATAGTTGATAGTGTTTCTTCAATTCCTAAAGCTGTCTTAACTTGAACGTCTAATTTAGGACCGTAAAAGGCTGCTTCACCAGTTGCTTCGAAGTACTCTAAACCTAAGTCATCCATTGCTTCTTTCAGCATCGCTTCTGCTTTAATCCACATCTCATCATCATCAAAGTATTTTTCAGTATTTTCTGGATCACGGTAGCTTAAACGGAAACGGTAATCAGTAATATTAAAGTCAGCATAAACTTCTGTCATTAAATGTAATGTACGTTTGAATTCGTCTTTAATTTGGTCTGGACGAACAAATGTATGACCATCATTTAATGTCATTTCACGTACACGTTGTAATCCTGATAATGCACCTGATTTTTCATAACGGTGCATCATGCCTAATTCAGCGATACGAATTGGTAATTCGCGGTAGCTGTGGATATCGTTTTTGTAAACCATCATGTGGTGAGGGCAGTTCATCGGACGTAAAACTAACATTTCACCGTCACCCATATCCATTGGTGGGAACATGTCTTCATGATAGTGATCCCAGTGACCAGATGTTTTGTATAATTCCACATTTGCCATAATGGGTGTGTAAACGTGTTGGTAACCTAAGCTGATTTCTTTATCCGTAATGTAACGTTCGATAGTACGACGGATTGTCGCACCTTTTGGTAACCAGAATGGTAAACCAGAACCAACTTCAGGGTTTACCATGAATAAATCTAGTTCTTTCCCTAATTTACGGTGGTCACGTTCTTTGGCTTCTTCACGGCGTTGCATATCTTCTTTTAAGGCTTTTTTATCGAAGAAAGCAGTTCCGTAAACACGTTGCATCATCTTATTGTCTGAGTTACCTCTCCAGTAAGCACCTGCTACTGATAATAGTTTGAAGACTTGAATGCGACCAGTACTTGGCACGTGAACCCCACGACATAAATCAACGAAATCCCCTTGGTCGTAAACTGTGATAATTTCATCTTCTGGTAAGTCGGTAATTAATTCGACTTTGTATGGATCTTCTTTAAATAATTCTAACGCTTCAGCACGTGACACTTCTTTACGGACGATTGGATTGTTTTCTTTCACAATTTCCATCATTTTGGCTTCGATTAATGGTAAATCTTCTTCTGAAATAGGTGATTCACCATTATCTGTATCATAGTAAAAACCATTTTCAATCGCTGGACCAACCCCAAAGTGAACGTTTGGATAAATACGACGAATCGCATTGGCCATTAAATGAGCGGTTGAGTGACGTAAGATACCTAGTGCATCTTCATGGTCTGGTGTGATGATTTCAATTGAGCCATCAACTTCTAATGGACGAACTAAATCAACTAGCTCACCATTAAATTTACCTGCTAAGGCTTTTTTTGCTAAACTTTTGCTGATACTTTCAGCGATGTCGAAAGTTGAAACGCCTGCTGCGAACTCTTTGACTGCGCCATCTGGGAAAGTAATTTTAATTTCTGACATATTTTGTCCCCCTTATTGTTTTTAGAAAATAAAAAAAGCCCTAATATTCCCGTTATAGGAATATTAGGACGAATTGACTTCGTGGTTCCACCTAAATTTAGAGACACTGAGTCCCTACTCATTATGCGATAACGGCGCCTGCCGACTTGGTTTCAACCAAATTCTAAAAAGTGGTCATCCTTTGTGCTATACTAGGAAATTTTCAGCCAGGATTTCCCTCTCTAACAGTACGCGTGCAAATTCAGGTGTCTTTTATCTGATATAGCTATCTGATTGAATCCACTATAACACAGACTCGAAAATCTGACAATTATAAAAAATGTTACAATGAAAATTCTCTCATTTTAGTTTTTTCTGTCTTAAATTTTTCACTTAATTTTGTAAGCATCTCACACGTCATCGCATCTAAATCATACTTAGGCGCAAATCCCCACTCCTTAATCGCGCAACTCGAATCAATACTGTTCGGCCATGATTCGGCAATCGTTTGTCGAACTGGATCGACTTGATAAGTCATCGTAAATTCCGGCATAACTTTTTGAATAGACGTTTTAATCATTTCAGGGTCAAAACTCATCGCTGAAATATTAAAGGCGTTACGATGAATTAATTTTTCCGGTTCAACTGTCATCAATTGAATAATCGCATCAATCGCATCAGGCATATACATCATATCCATTAACGTACCCGGGGCAATAAAGCAATCATAATGTCCTTTTTGTAAAGCAGCATAGTAAATATCCACGGCATAATCAGTCGTACCGCCACCCGGTAATGTTTTATAAGAAATTAATCCTGGGAAGCGAACCCCACGCGTATCGACCCCAAATTTTTCATAATAATAATCACATAGCAATTCTCCCGCTACTTTGGTTACACCATACATCGTTGTCGGACGTTGAATCGTGTCTTGTGGCGTTTGGTCTTTAGGGGTATTTGGCCCAAAAGCCCCAATCGAACTAGGCGTGAAGAATTTCAAATTAAACTCACGGGCAACTTCTAAGGCATTCACTAATCCCCCCATATTAAGCTCCCAGCCAACTTGAGGTTTCGCTTCCGCAACAGCTGAAAGTAAGGCTGCCAAGTGAATTAACGTATCGACTTGATAACTTGCGACCATTTCACGCATCGCTTGATAATCCATGACGTCCAACAATTCAAAAATACCGTTATCTACTACTGGATTGTTAATGGGTTGACGAATATCAGTCGCTATAACATTCTCTATCCCAAAATCTTGACGCAAACGCTCGACTAATTCTGATCCGATTTGACCTAAGCTACCCGTTACTAAAATTCTTCTCATATGTTTGCTCCTATTCTATTTTTTAGTGCAATTAGTTAAATAATCCCAAGCTCTTTGCCGACTTTTGCGTATATTGCTAAGGCGTGGTCCATCATCTCTTTTGTATGCGCTGCATTTGGCATATTACGAATACGACCTGTTCCTAGAGGGACGGTTGGATAGACAATCGGTTTAGCATAAACGCCGGCTTCGATTAACGCTTTTGAGAATGTTTGGGCTAGCGCTTCATCACCTATAATTACTGGGGTAATCGGTGTTTCAGATACACCAATATCGTAGCCAATGGCTTGTAATTTTCCTTTAAAGTAATTAGCGTTTTCCCACAGTTTCTCAACATACTCAGGATTATTTTGCATCAATTCAATTGATTTTAAGGCCGCAGCCGCTGCTCCCGGTGTTAACGAGGTTGAAAACAGGAACGGGCGCGCTTGTGATTTCAACCAAGTAATTAATTGTTTAGAACCGGCTACATAGCCACCCACTACACCAATAGCTTTTGAGAGAGTCCCCATTTGGAAATCAATATGTTCTTGCATGTGGAAATGTTTAACCGTCCCAGCACCTGCCCCCATCACACCTGAGCCGTGCGCGTCATCAACATACGTAATTAGATTGTATTTTTTGGCAATGGAGACGATTTCGTCTATTTTAGCCACGTCGCCATCCATAGAAAAAACACCATCAGTAATGTACATGACTTTATTGTACTCGCCACTTTCGGTCACTTCTTTGGCTTTAGCCTCTAAATCAGCCATGTCTTGGTGTTTGACACGAATAATCTTTGCGCCAGATAAACGACAACCATCAATAATAGAGGCATGGTTTAACTCATCTGATAAGATCGCGTCACCTTTTTTCATCACAGCTGAGATAGCTCCCATATTACAGTTGAAACCTGATTGAAAAGCAATCGCATCTTCGGTTCCTTTAAATTCGGCTATTTTTTGTTCTAAGGCACGGTGAATATCTAATGTGCCATTAATGGTGCGCACTGCTCCTGCACCAACACCGTATGTTTCAGCTGCTTCAATTTCAGCTTTAATTAATTCTGGATGTGTCGCAAAACCTAAATAGTTATTGGAAGCAAAGTTAATCAACTTGCGCCCTTCAATCATGATTTCTGGACCATTTGCCCCTTCAATCACATCAATCGTATTGAATAATCCTTTGTCATTCAACGCGATTAAATTTTCTTCTAAAAATCTTGCTAAACTATCAGCCACCATAATGTTCCTCCTTCAATTATCCTTAATTATTCGGACAATCTTAATACATCCATTCTAACCAACAATTGAAACGTTTACAATTACTTTTATGATCACGCTAAAAAAATTATGTTTTCTATCTTATTAAAGCTTGTGATATAATATTTTTTTCAATCTTAGTATCATTAGGGGGATTTATGAAATCAGAATTAAAAAAAGAAATTACCTTCTTTCCAGCGCTAGCAACTGTAATGGGAACTGTGATTGGTGCAGGGGTATTCTTTAAATCAGCAACCGTTTATTCTTTAACAGACAACGAATCACTAGGGCTAATTGCTTGGCTATTAGGTGGCATTATTTCTATTTGTGCCGGACTAACTGGCGCCGAATTAGCTGCCTCAATCCCAAAAACTGGTGGTATGATGGTTTATATCGAACGTGCTTATGGCAAATTAGCTTCTTTCCTTTTAGGGTGGGCACAAACAATCGTGTACTTTCCAGCCAACATTGCGGCATTATCGATTATTTTTGCGACGCAGTTTATCAACTTGTTCCATTTGAACGAGCAGTTATTAATAATCATCGCTATATTATGTGCAACTTCGATTACCTTAATTAATTTACTTGGGGCAAAAATTGGTGGTGCTTTTCAATCTATCACAACCATTTTCAAATTAATCCCTCTCTTTTTAATTATCATTTTTGGCTTGATGACACCTCATACAGTGGATGTTAGCCTCCTACCAGATTCAATAACGGCTTCAGGAAGTCTATGGTCAAAACTCGGAAATGGCTTATTAGCTACGATGTTTGCTTATGATGGTTGGATTTTAGTTGGTAATATTGCCGGCGAAATGAAAAATCCTAAAAAAGATTTACCCAAAGCGATTTCATTAGGACTATTCTTTGTCATGATCGTTTACTTGTTGATGAATTTAGCGTTACTCTTTGCACTACCTATGAGTGATATTGCAGGAAACAGCAACGCCTCAAGCGATGCTGCTAAAGTTTTATTTGGACAATTGGGCGGAAAGCTGGTTACGCTTGGCATCCTAATTTCGGTATACGGTGGGATTAACGGCTATACGATGACAGGTATGCGCGTGCCTTTTGCTATGGCTGAACGTCAATTACTACCATTCAATCAATTTTTCTTAAAATTAACAAACAAAACAAAAGTACCTTTTAATAGTAGTTTGGTCATTTTAGCCATTGCCATTTTGATGATGTTTTCTGGCAGTTTTGACTTACTCACTGACATGTTAGTCTTTGTTATTTGGATTTTTTATACACTAACTTTTGTTGCAGTTTTTATATTAAGAAAAAGGGAACCCGATTTAGCGCGACCTTATAAAGTACCACTTTATCCGGTAATACCGCTAGTAGCAATTTTAGGGGGACTATTTATTGTCATTAACACCCTATTTACTCAAACATCATTAGCATTAGTCGGCATTCTTCTAACGGTACTTGGTCTACCCGTTTACTATTTCAAACAAAAAAAGTAGACACTTATCAAATGAGCTGAAAAAACAGCTCATTTTTTTGTTTTTAATCTTCAAAAACAATGTTTATTAATGTTATAATACTTGTTAGTTATTTCACATAATAACCAAATAAATGATGAATAGAAAGAAGGGTTTTAATGGATATTTTGAGTTATCAACCATTGAATTTATACAGTAATTATCAAGTCGCAGCTCAAGAAGCACCGACTACTCCAATTATTTTTGATGAAGTTCTTGCTTCATTTCCAGAATTAGGAACCCATACAACTTACGAGCAAAGTTTAGAAATTATTAAAAAACGCGCGTATCAACTAGCTAGACTTGGCGTAAAAAAAGAAGATAAAATCATTATTTTCAAAAGCCCTCGCTTTGATACTTATTTATTAGCAGTCGCTGCGTCTTATTTAGGAGCAGTACCTGCAATGATTTCTTACCACTTCCCTACTGAAACAATGGAAGTGTTTGTGGACCGTTTAGAAAATCCTTTTATCTTATTTGACGATGAAACCAAAGAGGTCGTTGAAGCAATTAGCAATAGTTCTGCGGACCGTAAAATTGAAGTAGCGAAGCTCTTAGAACAACCAGCTACTCCTGTTGAACAAGGTATCTTACCGTTAGATCAAATTAGCTACATGACACATACATCCGGTACAACAGGCATTCCAAAATTAATTTGTCACTCAGCGAATTCAATGGGTTGGCGTACCCTATGGCAACGTACTATTTTTACACGTATTGAAGCGAAACGTTTAGTAGCGTTCCATATCTCACCTGTTCACTCTCGCTTTAACATCGGGGTATCTTCATTAATGGCGATGGGCTTCCCAATGATGCCAATTAGTAGTTCAGATAGCCAAGTAGTCGCTGATATGGTCGAAAAACATCAACCAATCGCAATGGAAACCCATCCTAACAACTTTGTACAATGGACGTTCACAGCCAAAGCACGCCCTGAAGCCTTCGCGAGCTTAAAATACTTCCACTCAACTTTTGACGCGATTAATAACGGGACAATGAAAACTTTCTTAGAAGCCGCAAAAGCAAATGATCCTATCTTCCTACAAGTTTATGGTCAAAGTGAATGTGGCCCGATGATTTTAAAAGCTCATACTCTAGATACAATTGACAGCAACAACGCCCGTAATATGGGAATTGGTTTAGAAGGGTTAACCAAAGCTCGAATTGCTGACCCAGAAGGTAATGAATTACCCGCTAATACTGATGGGCACATCCACTTCTTATCTAAAGGTCGCGCCTTAACTTACTACAAAGAAGATGACCGTTTCCAATCTACCGTTCACGGCGAATGGTGGGATAGTGGTGACTGGGGAATGATTGATGACAACGGTCAACTATACTTGAAAGACCGTCAAGTCGATTTAATCAAGAATATTAATAGTAACTTAGCCTTGGAAGATTATTTGTTAGATAACTTAGATTTCCTAGCCGAAGTCGTAATTGTGCGTGATAAAGATAATTTACCACAACCAATTATTGCATTAGGACCAGATGAAGAGATGGATTGGGATGCTTGGTGGAAACAAATCGAAGATCTACCACACTTGAATCACCCAATCATCAAACCATTTGAAGAAATCCCAAGAACAGCAACGATGAAAGTCCAACGTTTACAAATCGAAAAAGAATTTAAAACGCAATAACCTTTGATACTATTTTAGGATGTGACCTTTTCACATCCTTTTTTATCATGTATCATTAAAACGGTTACACAATTTTTTCTGTATTATAGAAGAAATAAAAAGGAATATGATGATGACACATTTATTACTCGCTATTATTTATTTGGCCTTTATTAGTTTAGGACTACCGGATTCTCTACTCGGATCAGCTTGGCCGACTATGTATCCTGAACTTGGCGTCCCAATCTCTTATGCTGGTATTCTCTCAATGATTATCGCCATCGGAACCATTATTTCTAGCCTACAAAGCGATCGTTTAACCAAACGCTTAGGGACTGGTAAAGTTACTGCCGTTAGTGTAGTGTTAACTGCCATTGCTTTACTTGGGTTTAACTTATCCGCAAACTTCTGGATGCTTTGCTTATGGGCAATTCCCTATGGACTAGGAGCTGGCAGTGTCGATGCTAGTTTGAATAATTATGTTGCGGTCAACTATGAAAGTCGCCATATGAGTTGGTTACATTGTATGTGGGGTGTGGGCGCAACAATTGGTCCTTACATTATGGGATATGCGCTAACTAGTCAACAAGACTGGCACAAAGGCTACCTGTATATTGGTCTCATACAAATTATTTTAAGTGCTTTGTTACTATGCTCTTTACCGCTTTGGAAACAAAAGAAGATAGCTGACTTCGCTCAAGAAGAAAACAACACAACTGTGACAACACACACACATACTGACCAACCCCTTGCAATTAAAGAAGTAATGAAAATCCCTGGTACTAAAGAAATCATGGGGTGTTTTTTCTGCTACTGTGCACTTGAACAAACGGCTTCTTTATGGTCTAGCAGTTACTTACAACTAGCACGAGGCATCTCTACTGAAAAAGCGGCTGAATTTGCTAGTCTATTTTTCATTGGGATTACCATTGGACGTGCAATCAGTGGTTTTCTCACCTTTCGAATGGATGATACCCAGATGATTCGTCTTGGTCAGTTTTTAATTTTGTTGGGCATTGCTTTCGTTTTATTACCACTTAGTTCCATATTAGCATTAGTTGGATTAATCATGATTGGCTTAGGTTGTGCGCCAATTTATCCATGTATCATTCATTCAACACCCCTTCATTTTGGTGAAGATAAGTCACAAATTATTATTGGGATTCAAATGGCTTTTGCCTATTTTGGTACCTGTATCATGCCACCACTTTTTGGCTTACTAGCAAACCACCTATCTGTTAAACTATTTCCCTATTATTTAGGCGTTATCTTACTGATGATGATACTCCTCCACGAACACTTATTAACTAAGACAAAAAAAGGTTGTGACTAGCATCACAACCTTTTACATTTAATATTATTTTTTCACATAAGCCGCTGATTGGTCACCAGCTTGTCGACCAAAAATAATGATATCAGCAACTGCATTACCACCAATACGATTTTTCCCGTGAATACCGCCTGTCACTTCCCCTGCAGCAAACATACCTGGAATCGCCTTACCCTCTTTATCTAATACTTCTGTCTTCGTATTAATTTTTAAACCACCCATTGTATGATGAATACCTGGTGCGATTTTAATTGCGTAGTAGTCTGGTTTTGATAAATCATGCTTCATACCAGTTTCGCGACCAAACGTTGTGTCTTTACCGTCAGAAACACTCTTGTTCCAATCAGCGACAGTAGCTTCCAGTGCACTAGCATCAACTTTGATTTTATCTGCCAGTTCCTTCACGGTATTGGCGCTTGTTGTTAATCCAGCTTCTTCGTAAAAATCAATCGCTGTCACACGTTCTTTCACACCACTATCAAAAATCAAATAAGCACTTGGTTGTTCTAACTCCAAAATAGCAGCCGACACATTATCACGTGTCTCCATTTCATTGACAAAACGTGTCCCTTGATCAGAAACTAAAATCGCTCCTTCTCCGCGAACCGCTTCGGTAATTAACATTGCCGTATCTTGTTCTACTGTTGGATGGATTTGGATTTCGGCCATGTCAACGACTTCAGCGCCATCGGCTTGTGCCATCTTAATACCATCACCTGTGCTTCCTTCTTGGTTAGTGGTCACAAATTTACCTAGTGACTCATTGTAGCTAGTCAACATATCGAAGTTAGCACCAAATCCACCTGTTGCGATAACAACCGCATCGGCTTTAATCTCTTTTTCTTCCTCATTATTCAATAAAACATCTACGCCTGAAACTTTGCCATCCGCCATCGTAATTTCTTTGACATCAGAATACGTATAAAGCGGAATCTCGCGTTCTTCAATATTTCGAAGTAAGCCCGACACTAAGTATTGTCCGACCGCTGAGCCATCAGCTGGGCGGTGTGTACGTTCAACACTCATTCCACCTGTTGTTGTAATATTACTTAAGGTAATCCCCATTGAATCCAACCAATCTATTGCTGAAGCAGAATGATCGACTAAATAATGAACAAGCGCTTCATCATTGGTTTCTTTTCCACCTTTCATCGTATCTTCGAAGAAGGTTTCATTTTTATCCACAATGCCTGCTTCTTTTTGAAACTTGGTTTCTGAAGCATTCATTCCAGCTGATGCTTTAATTGTATTACCACCTGCAACTGGCATTTTTTCAAAAATTACTGGCTCTAAGCCCTTTTCTTTCGCTTCGATTGCAGCAGCCATTCCACCACCACCAGCTCCGATAATTACCACATCGTATTCGTCTTTTAGCCCTTCGAAATTAGCACTGGCATTGGCTGATGCACCTGACGTCACCTCTGTTGATTCATCTGTTGAGCTGTTATCACTCGCCTTTTCTTTTTCTTGGTTACTACATGCCCCTAACAGTAGTACCGCTGACAAAGATAACATACTAATAAATTTTCTTTTCATCATGTTTTCCCCTTTAACATAAAATAACTTTTTTCTTCGAACAAGCGAATAATATCACAATACAAACAATAAATGAACCATTTTTTTAAAAAAATACAAAAAAAACGTGGTTGTCACCACGTCAAATAGCTCTTGTACTTCTGTTACACGTTAACTACCCACAAATCTTTATTTCATTGTTTTATTTATTAAGGTACAACGTCCCGTACTCGTTAATTGTTCACTTTGATAAATATCTGCTTGCCAGACTTGTGTTTGTTTCCCCACATGCAATGGCGACGCAATTACGCGTAATTCACCATTTGAGACGCTTTTCAAATGATTCACTTGTAAATCAAGTCCGACTGGTACAGTGACAGGTGGCTCAAGATATTCGAGTGCGCCTAAACTACACGCTGTTTCAATCAAAACACCATTCATGCCACCATGCATAATGCCAAATGGTTGTTTATGGAAATCTTCGATTAGCATTGCTAACTCTACTTGTTCTTTACTTTTTGAAATCACCTGAATATTTAAATACGATAACACGTCCATCTCAATACCTCCTAGCTATTAATTTGTAAAAAGTATAACATATTTAAAACAAATTTTAGCCATTTGCGTGTGTTTTTATGTATAATGAGAGTAATGAATTTGAGGAGGTCTCGTAAATGAGAAACTGGGTAACAATCAAAGAATACCAAGAAATTTTATTTGAACAAGAAGGTAAAGTAGCAAAAATTACGATTAATCGTCCAGAAGTACGCAACGCCTTTACGCCATTAACAGTAATGGAGATGATTGATGCATTTTCAATCGCTCGTGACGATATGTCAATTGGTTTAATAATTTTAACAGGTGCAGGGGACTTAGCCTTCTGTTCTGGTGGGGACCAAAAAGTTCGTGGCCATGGTGGTTACGTTGGTTCTGATAATATTCCTCGTCTAAATGTTTTAGACTTACAACGTTTAATCCGTGTGATTCCAAAACCTGTTATCGCGATGGTAAAAGGTTACTCAATCGGTGGCGGTAACGTCTTACAATTAGTCTGTGACTTAACAATTGCAGCAGATAATGCTATTTTTGGACAAACTGGTCCTAAAGTAGGTAGCTTCGACGGTGGTTATGGTTCTGGCTACTTAGCACGCGTTATTGGCCATAAGAAAGCTAAAGAAGTTTGGTTCATGTGTAAACAATATAACGCCAAAGAGGCGGAAGAAATGGGTTGGGTAAACACTGTTGTGCCACTAGCTGAAGTCGAAGATGTGACAATGGAATGGGCAGAACAAATCTTAACCATGAGCCCATTAGCATTACGTATGGTAAAAGCGTCAATGAACGCTGATACTGATGGACTAGCAGGTATCCAACAATTAGCTGGTGACGCAACGTTACTTTACTACACAATGGATGAAGCGAAAGAAGGTCGCGATTCATTTAAAGAAAAACGCCAACCTAATTTCGATCAATTTCCAAAATTCCCATAGGAGTGAATTAAATGTTACGTTTATTAACTGAAAAAATAAACGACATACCAACGCAACCTGCTCTCTACTGGAACAATCAAACGATTAGTTACGAAGAAGTCGGTCAAAAAGTGGCTAGGTGGATGGACTACCTAGCTGCTTTACTACCCACTTCTGAAAAAACAATTGGGCTTATGAGCCAAAATTCCGATGAAATGTATTACGTCATTTTAGCATTATGGTCGCTTGAAAAAGACATTTTGTTCCTAAATACTCATTTGAGTCAGGATGAACTGCTTTTTCAATTGCATGATGCTAAAGTGACGTTCGTTGTGTCTGAAGTTAAATTTCATACAACCCTATCATCGATTAGCCAGATTGTACTACTAGATAGCCGCTTGTTACCGTCTAAGAGTCAGCAGTCTGATCGTTTAGTTGAGGCAAATAATATCACCTCAATCATGTATACATCTGGTACGACAGGCAAGCCAAAAGGTGTCGTTCAACGTTTTAGTAATCATCAAGCAAACGTTAAATCAGCACAGCTAAATATGGGCTTAACTGCTAAAGACTGTTGGGCTTGTGCCGTACCACTTTTTCATATTAGTGGCCTGTCCATTGTCTTGCGTCAACTTATCACAGGGTGCAGCATTAGCCTCTATCCAAAATTTGATGCTGAACAATTGACTACAGATATTGTGAACGAACGCGTTACAATTGCCTCAGTCGTGACTTACATGTTAGAAAAAATGATAACGCACGTTCCAACAGATGCCCACTATCCTCCTACTTTTAAGACCTTTTTATCAGGAGGCGGTCCTGTTGCAAAAGAAACATTGTTAACGTGTCGTGAACTCGAACTACCGGTCATTCAATCTTATGGCATGACCGAAACATGCTCACAAGTGGTCGCCCTTTCTGCCAACGATGCCTTGAAAAAAATTGGGGCTAGTGGCTTACCCCTTCATGGTATGTCTCTAAGGATTGTGGATGAAAATAACCAACGATTACCAGCCAAGCAAACAGGTGAAATTCAATTAAAAGGCCCACAAGTCATTACGCATTACTTAAATGAAACAGCTAGTCATTTAGCCAAATGGACGAGCGACGGTTGGTTTAGAACCGGTGACTTAGGATACTTAGATGAGGAAGGCTACTTATTTGTCGTTAGTCGTTTGAGCGAATTAATTATTTCAGGTGGAGAAAATATCTATCCCGCTGAAGTCGAGGCTGTCTTAAAGCAACATCCCGCCCTCACTGAAGTCGCAGTCGTTGGTGAATCAGATGATAGATGGGGACAAATTCCCGTTGCCTATGTAGTAGCAAACCACTCTGTAAAGGTTGAAGATTTGCAACAATTTGCTAGCAGTAAATTAGCCAAATACAAGCAACCAAAGAAAGTTTATTTATGCGATGCATTGCCTAAAACCGCTAGTGGTAAATTAGCTAAGCATCGTTTATTAACCAAAGAAAGAGACGTGTTTATCCGACATGATGATACCAAGTCAATTATTAACAACTCCTAAACATGATTATTATAGTTGGGTCATGCCGCTTGATTGCACTGACTCACCGTTAACTTTTTACAAAAAAATCACTAACGATCAGCTAAAACCTAACATGTACTGGGAAACACCTGATCAAACCACTCAATTTTGTGCTTGGGGGGCTGAAATGTTGCTAAGCGAAGCTCAGGCTAGTCTCACAAAAATTAAGCAGCTTCCAACCAATAGCAGTATCTTTGAAGGATCAGACCTTGATCAAAAAATTGAAGCGACTGGTTGCTTGCTAGTTGGTGGTTTTTCTTTTGACCAAGCAGACTGTCAACCGGCTGATACTTGGGGAGAATTGGCACAAGGCTACTTCTTCATACCAACCTTTATCATAACTAATCATGAAGAGCAAACTTATTTAACAATTAACATCAAACATGATGACCATACATCATTAGCAGACGCTTGGCAGCAACGTATCGCATCATTTGAACACCTTGTCGCACAAGTACTTACGGACTCTCCTGTTGTTACACAAGTTGAAACTGAAGAAGTCGCAACGCAAGCTTGGGTTAGTTTAGTTGAAGAAACCGTCAATGAAATCAAAACACAGCCTGCCCTAACTAAAGTGGTACTAGCTCGTGAAACAGCTGTCGAACAAGACCAAGTATTTGAACCCGCTCAAATTGTGGCACGTTTAAAACAACAGCAAGCGGCTACTTATTTCTTTAGCTTGAGTTCTGGTGAGCACACCTTTATTGGCGCTACCCCGGAACGTTTATTAAAGGCAACCGCCAAGCAATTAGTGACAGCTAGCATTGCGGGTTCTACCCCACGAGGTACTACCGAATTAGAAGATCAACAACTAGGTGAGGCGTTATTGAATGATCAAAAAAATCGCAAAGAACATCTCATTGTCGTGCAACGTATTATTAAAGATTTAGAAAACATCACACAAACGGAGATTCACGCTCATGAGCCCGTCTTACTTAAAAATCGTGACATTCAACATTTACACTTACCGATTATCGCGCAGCGCTCAGAGGCAACTCGTTTCTTAGATGTCGTTGAACAACTTCACCCAACACCTGCTTTAGGTGGTGAACCCAAGGCGTTAGCGCTAGAATGGCTTCGTAAAAATGAACCTCTAAATCGCGGATTATACGGCGCGCCGATTGGTTGGTATCAACCAACGACTGATCAAGGGGAGTTTGCGGTAGGCATTCGTTCAGGTGTCTTCCATGGTGAAACCGGACGATTATTTGCTGGATGTGGTATTGTCGCCGACTCACAAGCTGAACTTGAACGAATCGAAACAAAAGTAAAATTTAGACCGATGTTAAGAGGAATTGGAGGACAACTAGATGACACATCAAAGTGACATAACAGATTATTTGCAATCATTTATTGAAGGTTTAGTTGTTGGCAACGTCAACTACGCTGTGATAAGCCCCGGTTCACGTTCAACCCCTCTTTCCTTACTACTCCACCGTGAGCCTAATATCAAAACGTTCGTGGAAGTGGATGAACGTTCAGCAGCCTTTTTTGCACTAGGATTAGCCAAAGCAACCTTGAAACCTGTTGTTCTTGTTTGTACATCTGGAACAGCCGCTGCCAACTACTTTCCAGCTATTTGTGAAGCACAAGCTAGCGGTGTCCCACTCATTGTATTAACGACAGACCGCCCACACGAATTACGTCAAGTTGCGGCTTCACAAACGATGGACCAACTGAATTTGTTCAATCAACAAGTGAAATTTTTTGCTGAAATGGCATTACCTGAAGCAACTGACACAATGCGTCAGTATGCCTTTTGGCAAGGACGTCGTATGCCTGAAATTGCGACGCAAATACCAAGTGGACCTGTTCATTTGAACTTCCCATTACGCGAACCGTTGTTACCTGATTTATCACCGAAAAAACAACATCATCCGCATTATATCAGTCACTTAAAAGGGCAGATGCAACTTGATGATAACGACTTAAAATACTTAGCCGATATGCTCAATCGACAAGCTGGCGTCTTTGTTTTAGGCGGAGGATTGACTGTTGAAGAAACCGCACTTTGGGTTAAATTAGCCATCAAACTAAACTGGCCTATAATGGGTGACCCGTTATCTAATTTAGATAACTGTGGCATCCAATCTGACTTGATTATGTCACAGGCAGATTTATTCATTAGTGAATTAACTGATGAAAAGCCAACCTCCGTGTTTCGAGTAGGGCGCTTACCGGTTTCTAAAAATATCATGTTGTGGTTAAAAGGCTTGTCAATTGAAGACACCATCGTGATTGAAGTCGATGAGAAAGGCTATTGGGAAGATTCGTTGCGTCAAGGTCGCTTAATGATTACAAGCAACTCGCGCACGTTGGTGAAACAATTACTTACTAGTTCTTATCCGTCAGAAGCAGCAATGGATTTTTGGACTAATAGATGGATTAACGCTCAAAAGCAAACGCAAAAAATTGTCAAAGAGCACCTTCAGTCAATTGATTTATCTGAAATAACTGCTAGTCGTCTGGTGCACGAAACCATGCCGAAAGATGGAAACTTATTCTTATCAAATAGTATGGCGATTCGTCATGTTGAGCGTTTTAGCCAACCTACCAAAAAAGCCTTCAACGTCTATGGTAATCGTGGGGTTAATGGCATTGATGGCATTATTTCAACCGCACTAGGTATTTGTGCAGCCAATCCTGATAAGCAAAATGTCTTGTTAATTGGCGATTTAGCCACTTATCATGATATGAACGGCTTACAGTTGGCAAAAGCTTATCAATTATCTTTAACAATTGTACTTTTAAATAATAACGGTGGGGGGATTTTCTCTTATTTATCACAAAATCAATTAGAAGCAAGTGACTTTGAACCATTATTTGGCACCCCGCTTGAAATGGACTTTAGCTTAGTGGCACAACTTTACGGGGCTGACTACTATTTGGCCGATTCACTAGACGGATTGAAAAAACGATTAATGAGTACTCAACATTCACCTCACTTCCAAATAATTGAAGTGCAAGATAATCGCGAACGTAACGTCCAATTACTCGACGACATCATGCAAGCTATCAAAGGAAGTCTATAATATGAAACAATTAATTAACGGGGTAGCCTATCATTACGAATGGCTAGCCCCTTTCGTTAAAAATCAACCAACTCTGGTCTGTTTGCATGGCTTTACAGGTACGAGTGAAACATTCCGTTTTTTAGTCGATGAAAATGACAATGCACCCAATATAACCACACCGACTTATAACTATTTACTCGTTGACATTCTCGGACACGGTCAATCAAGCGTCTTTGTTCATCCTTACCGTTACCAGTTTGAGCAAGTTTTGAATGATTTAATTCAATTATTAGAGTGTTTATCCTTGCAACGCGTCAGTTTGCTCGGTTATTCAATGGGCGCTCGTTTAGCGCTTGGATTAGCCACGCTAATGCCGGCACGGTTTGAACACATCATTTTAGAAAGTGGTTCACCTGGTTTAAAAACTGAGGAAGAACGCAAGGCGCGCAAAATAAGCGACCAACGTTTAGCTGGCCGCTTAATCAATCAACCTTTAACTGACTTTGTCGACTTTTGGCAAAATATTCCATTGTTTAATACTCAAAAACAACTATCACTTGACGTGCAACAAGCTGTGCGTAATGAACGATTAACCCAGCAAAAGGTTGGTTTAGCGTGTAGCTTGCAGTATATGGGAACTGGACGACAACCTTCTTACTGGGACACCTTAGCCAACTTAACTGAACCAAACATTCACTTAATTGTCGGAGAGCTCGATAATAAATTTGTTAAAATCGCTAGTGAGATGAAACGTATCCAACCACAACTACAGGTGACGACTGTGGCAAACACTGGTCATTGTGTGCACCTTGAACGACCAGAAATTTTCAAAAAAATCATTCATCATATACTCTTGGAGGTACCTCATGCAAATTAAACAAATTGATTGGTATCAACTGGCGCTTCCTTTAAAAGCACCTTTCAAAACAAGTTACGGGGAATTAAAAGAAAAAGCCTTTGATTTGATTGTACTAACCGATGAACTTGGCACGCAAGGCTACGGCGAATTAGTCACACTCGCGACGCCGGAATATACATACGAGTCTCTTGCCAGTTCTCGCTTAATCGCTCAACAGTTTTTAGTCCCTCTACTAAAAAAGACTACACTTAGTCATCCAAGCGAGGTGTATGAATTATTCAGCTCGATTAAAGGAAACGAGATGGCAAAAGCGTGTTTGGAAACGGCGGTTTGGGATTTATATGCTCGTCGTACTAATCAAAACTTAGGAACGTTAATGCCTGAAGCTTTACATAATGAAGTAGCAGTTGGGGTGAGTATTGGAATTATCGAAGATATGACACAACTCGTACAGACAGTGGCGAATTTCATTGCAGAAGGTTATACAAGGGTTAAACTAAAAATTAAGCCTGGTTACGACATGATTCCAGTCAAAACATTACGTCAGCATTTCCCAGATTTAAAGCTAATGGTCGATGCAAACTCTGCCTACTCTCTAAGCGATAGTCAACATTTGAAACAACTTGATGCTTATCAATTAGAAATGATTGAGCAACCTTTTGCCGATAATGATTTTCTCGACCACGCGACCTTACAGCAAGAATTAGCCACGACTATTTGTTTAGATGAAAACATTAAGAGCCTCAAGGATGTTGAATTATCGCACCAATTGCATAGTTGTCGTGCGATAAATTTAAAAATACCTCGAGTTGGGGGATTAATGGAAGCCTTTAAAATTTTAGACTATTGCCGTAAGCACGATCTACTTGTCTGGTTAGGTGGCATGTATGAATCAGGAGTTGGCAGAGCCTTAAACTTACAATTTGCTGCTCAAATGAGTTTAACATTTCCTGGTGATATATCAGCTTCTGATCGTTATTTTTATGAAGACGTCATCACCCAGCCATTCAAAATTAGTAACGGTAAAATACTACGCCCCACAGCAGCTGGTAGTGGCGTTCAATTAAATCATGAGGTTATCACACGTCATTTAATTGACCATCAATGTTTATAAAATACAAAAAACCGTTCAATCCTCAATGAGAATTGAACGGTTTTATTATTCATTAATTTAATTTTAAAGTTTAAAATTAAGCTTTAACGATGTTTACGGCTTGAGGTCCGCGATCTGATGATTCAACATCAAATGTTACTGCTTGACCTTCTTCAAGAGATTTGAATCCTTCGCCTTGAATAGCTGAGAAGTGAGCAAATACGTCTTGACCGTTGCTTTGAGTGATAAACCCAAAACCTTTTTCAGCGTTAAACCATTTAACTGTACCAGTTTCCATAATGAAATTACCTCCTATAAATTATTGTAAAATCTAAAATTCATTAAGAGATAACATCGAAAACATTGGCTCCATGACTTTTAAAAAATATTACTTATTTATAATAACACATAATTAAACGATAAGCTAGCCTTTATTAATATTTTCCAAAAATTCTTTTAAAACAGTCGCTTGTTCCGCCTGATCAATATGTTGCCATAAGTCCAACAGTTGCTTAGTGGCGGGCTTAACTGATGGCTTTTTATTAGTTTTGGAATGAACCACTAGCGTTTGATTGGTCTGCTCTTTTTTTGATTCTTTCACCAATTTCGTAGTAGTCGTCTCAGGTTTGGCTACTTTTTTGACTGGTTCCTTAACACGCAACGCTCGTAATAACCCGTTACGATAAACTTTTGGAATACCTAAAAAGAAATTTTCTTTGAACTGATATTTCTTAAATTTTGCATACATCATCCAATATAAGTCAAGATCCATAATCAGACGTTGATTCTTTTCTAAATAACTCTTAAACAACACTAATCCCGTCTCATCATTGGCTTGTTCGATTTGTTTTAGTAAATGTAATAATTCAATAAAATCATGACCCTCTAGCGCGACTTTTCTACCTTTTTTAGTTGAATCAAGTGTGGGCTCAAACGTGAATTTACGGTTAAAAAAGTAATCTGGTTTGAAATAACCTTGCTTCATGTCACCTGTTAAGTCACGAAAATACGCTTCAAACACCTCTTGATTTGCCACGAAATTACGCTCATTGGTATCAAAGACTTGCTTGTTAACTTTCGCAATTTCATCTAGGAGTGCGCGATAATCAGCAATAAAAATCGGCATCTTAATTTCTCGAAACTCTAACACACGTTGCGCTAGACGTTGATTAAAATGCACCGGTCGTTTCAACGTATTATTGCGATACAAAGCGAAGGCATATTTTTTCCACAAATCCTCTGGAAAGGTATAACCACGATCTTTCAGCCACAACAACTCATCTAAGGCAAGGTCGATGTGATTAACACCTGTTTTAATTTCATTTGCAACAACTTGCGAAATCCCCAAATGATCAGCAAAATGAGAAATACCTAGTTTAATTTTCTTTTTACTTTTGGTTGATTTCAAGACAAATTGATATTTCAATGCCTTCCCACAATCACAAAACAAGTGATAGCTCTTTTCTTTACGGTCATAGGACCAATCCGTGTTGACTGTTTCAAAGACCCACTCGGAATCATTTAAATAATTATTTTTCAGAAATAGCGAGCGAATTTTAAATTTACGATGTTTATTTAAAAGGGCTTGCTGTTCTGACGTCAACGTACGATAAACTTCTGTACGTTTCTTAACCGATAAAGCGGTGGCGGTGGTACTTTGCATTGGATAATGGCGTAACTGATACGTTTGTGGGTACCAATTTGCATACATCTCTAAATAATTATCCATTATTCTCCCCTACTCTCTAAATACTAACCTATATATTATAACTAAAAATGGCTTCATTTGCTTAGTTTAAATTTTAGGATTTTTTTAAGATACAGATGATATTTTTGATTTAAAACGGACTTGACGTATAATAAACGCAGGAGGTATCACTATGAAATTAACTAAACAATTATTTGCCACAACGACCATTATTGCGAGTTTCCTGGCATCCAACATCGCTTTAGCTAGTGACACAAGCTCAGCTCAAGCAAAAAATGAAGGCTGGAACGTGCCAAACGTCGCCCTAGGAAATGGCCTAACTAATGAAGAACAGCAAAGTACTTTAACCTTATTAGGAATCAATAAAGATTCATCTTATAACTCATTTATCGTAAATGGGGATGACTTAGTAAAATATGTAACGGATGTTCCAGAATTCACGAGCGCTTCAAAAGCCTATAGTAGTGCCTATATCGTCAGAACAAACGACGGTGATGGTGTGAATGTCGAAATCGTGACACCCAAAAATATTACCGCGCGTACCGAAGCAAACTATCGTAATGCTGCCATTACATCAGGTATTTTTGACGCTGATATTAAAATCGCAAGTGTCCGCGTTATGGACGGAAGTGGTGCATTGGCAGGCATTTACAAAATTTACGATGAAGTTGATCCTGCAACCACTGAAGAAGAACAACATGAGCGCGACCAAAATCGTGAAGTTGCTCAACAAGAAAGTTCCGTGACAGCTGATATCACTAATAGTAATAGCGGTAACGACCAATTCTCAGATGAAAATCTAGCTGTTGCAATGGCCGATATTAAATTAGAGTTGCAAAAAATCAATGACAAATTAGATAAAATGTCAGCTGACCAAGCTAAAGAAAAAATCACCACGATTGTGGATAAAGAATTGGCTAACCAGCAACTAGAGAACTTCGTGACACCAGAACAAAAAGAAAAAATCATTGAGACAATGATTGCGTTCCAAAATTCGCCATCGATTGATAACGAACAGTTAAAAGAACAATTAAACAACTTAAAAGATGATATCATGGATAACGGGAAAGAATTTTTAAACAACGCTAAAGATAAATTATCAAGTGAAGAAACACAAGGTTTCCTAACAAACTTATGGAATAAAATTAGCAACTTCTTTGGTACTCTATTCAGTTAAACTTATCCATTGTAACCATAAATTTAAACACAAGTTAGTTATGAGGCTAATGTACTGCCCCAAAAAAGTTAGACCAAAAAATCTAACTTTTGGGGGTATTTTTTATGGTGAAATATGATGAAGAATTTAAAATGAAAGTAGTTATAGATTATTTAAAAAGCTATGGTGGTTATCAATATTTAGCTAATAAGTACCAAATTAAAAATAAATCTCAAGTTGAGCATTGGATACGTACTTATAAGGAATTTGGTGAGTCTGGACTACGTCGTAGTCAAATAAATAAAAGTTATTCTGTTCAATTTAAGTTAGATGCGATAGAGTTATATGAAACAAGCGGAAAATCCTATCGTGAAATTAGCAACGGTTTAGGAATAACAAACTATTCTCTTTTAGCTGGATGGGTAAAAAAGTTCAGAGAGAATGGCATTCAAGGACTTTCCAGTAAGAAAGGTCGACCAACTAATATGCCTAAAAAAACTAACAAATCAGCAGCATACCCAGCTAATCAAACAGATCAAGAGCGGATTGAAGAATTAGAAAAACGAGTTCGCTCATTAGAAATACAGAATGCCTATTTAAAGGAATTGAGGAAGCTAAGAAAAATGGAAGCCCAACAACAAATGAAACACTTGCGAAAATCATCCATAGCCTCCGAGGACAATTCAAATTAGTTGAGCTTCTAACAGAGTTAGAATTCCCAAAAGCTACTTATATGTATTGGCAAAAACGTTTTGAAATGGATAATCCAAAGAAAGAATTAGAGGAAGAAATTACCAGTATTTTTTATGAACATGAAGAACGATATGGTTATAGACGTATTACCAACGAACTTAAAACTCGAGGAAGAACGGTTAACCATAAAAAAGTTTTGAGAATTATGAAGAAATTAGGATTGAAAGTCATTAAGTTTATGCGTAAGTCTCGTAAATATAGCTCATATAAAGGTAAAGTAGGGCTAATAGCAAAAAATAGAATTCACAGAAAATTCTATACGTCTATCCCTCATCAAAAAATCACAACTGATACAACGGAATTCAAATACTATGAAAAAAATAATGGGATTTTAACCGTTAAAAAACTCTACTTAGATCCCTACTTAGACATGTTCAATAGCGAAATTATTTCTTACGCTATTTCTAATCACCCGAACGCAAAATCGATTGAGCAAGCTCAATTAGCAGCTATTGAACGAACAAGCGATTGTCCCTATCGTCGAACTTTCCATTCTGATCAAGGATGGGCTTATCAAATGAAAAATTATTCTAAATGTCTAAAGGATAATAAAATATTCCAAAGTATGTCCCGTAAGGGAAACTGTTTAGACAATTCTCTAATGGAAAATTTCTTTGGGTTATTAAAGCAAGAAATGTATTATGGTAAAGTCTTTCATAGTTTTGAAGAATTAAAAGAGGCAATAGAAAAATGGATTCACTACTACAATCATAAGAGAATTAAAGTGAAATTAGATGGTTTAAGCCCAGTGGCTTATCGACTAAAATTAGCTGCATAAAATAAAAAATCGGAGCAGATTTCTCTACTCCGAATAAAGTCTAACTTTTGGGGTTCACTACATAACTTGTGTTTTTTCTTATAAACTATATGAACAAAAACTTACATTAAGTAAGCATACCACTTGCTTAAATAACCTATCTATTTTATAGTTATCTTATACTAATTATATGGAGGTTTTTTGATGAGTAACTTAGAGATTCATATCGACTTTGCCTGCCCTTTTTCATACCTTGGTGGGGAAAAATACTTACAGTTTTTAGAAAAAAATAACCAACCACTTGATAACTTCCGTTTTAGAAGTTTCCAACTACAACCAAACGATGCCAATACTCATCCAAACTATGTTGAAAACCGTCTAAAAAGTTCAAATTTCAATTCCAAAGAAGAATATATTGCGTTCTTCAACGACGGAATTGGTCGTGCTGCCAATGAATTAGGCTTACATTATGACGTGGAACATATTATTTCAACTAATTCCATTAATGCTCATATTGGCTTCCAATTTGCGATTGAACAAGGCAAACAAGCTGAGTATTTCCGCGCGGTGATGGCAGGACACTGGGAACATGGCAAAGATTATTTTGACATCAACTATATCGAAAGTGTTTTAACTGACTTAGGTTTAGATCTTGAGTTATTCCATCAAAACTTTGAGCAATACAAACAAGCTGTCTTAGCAGATATTCATTTAGCTGGAAAACGTGGTATTCACTCAGTTCCAACTTTCTATAAAGACCGAGTATTGTTAAATGGTACAGGTAGTGACGAGATATTTAAAACATTTTAATAACTAGCATTACTTAGACAAAACATATTAAAGTATTGTAATAAACTTTTTAGCCCCCTACAATTGGTGAATTATTTATCATTGAATTGTAGAGGGCTTTTTATCTATAAGAATAGCTATCTTTATAATAAGTTTTCTATTGTTTGAATAAATTCAAAAATTTCGACTTTATTAGGTATTTGAGACAAACAAACTGTTGGAATATCTTTTGCACCAAACGTTTGTCCATCAGTAACAATCACATCTGGTTTTTGAGATATTCTCTTAACAAAAAGAGGTTCAAAATCTGCTGATTTCTTAATCATTTGTTCGATTGTTTCTATAACTGCTTCACCATTACGATTAATTACCAATATTTTTATTTGCTTTTTAGTCTGAAACAGAAATGGCTGTATGATGATATAAAGTTGCTTTAAAGAAAGATGTTTTTCAAATTGATAGTCACCTATTTGTTTCTTAAATAGCTCATAATCCCTTGAAATTGCCTCACTCAATTTAAAATCTACGATACTATTAAACACTTCTCTTTTTCTAATGGCAAAATAACAATTTAAATAAAAAGAAAAGAGTTGATTTGTATTTAGTTGAATATCAAATTTTTCATATATATATACATATATATCATTCGTAATTTGAATATATTTATTCTCAGCAAAAGGAAAGATGCCTATGGTTTCACTATCAAAAGTAACATAGCTATAAGTATTTTCCACATTCAAGAAGAAATATAAAAAATCTAATTCTTGATTCAAGTCACTCTCAGGTATTTGTTCCTTGATAGAAGTAGTATTAAACATCTCAATAAATTGATCCTTACTATGAATCAACTGAATAATCGAAAAATCATGACGATTATCTGGATTAATCGGATAGTTTTTTGCTCGATTTAATGTAATTAATAGCATTATTTTAACCGACGCAAGCTCTCCTTCTCTACTAGATAAGGGTGCTTTGTAGAATGGCTCGAAAATCAATTTTTCACATTCTGAACTAATAGAAACAGGGTAATCTAATAACATAAAAATATAGTAATATATATAACGAATTGTGGTTTCATCACCATCTAAACGATAAAGATGTTGTTTAGTTTTGACAATCTTCAAATTGAAAGATAACATAGTCTCTTGAAACGTGTGCCACTTCCTGTAAATGGTTGATAAAGTCATTCTGTTTCCTTTAGCATCAGATTCCAATATAATATCTTCCTCTAAATACATCTTAATTAACCATTGACATGCTAAGGTATTAGACAAATAAAACTTAAAATAATTATACGGATTGTATTCCAAAGACTTATGATATGTTCGATTCTTTATTTGGAGGGCTTTATGCAACTCGTTCGTTTCACCATATATCGCCTTGCTATCTTCCTTAATTTGTTCTGTCAAATTACGTATTTTTTTTAAACTTAACCCTGTAGTCTCAGCAACTTCTTCCTCCGTTATATAATTGTATCCTTTTTGTTGTATAAACTTAATTATTAAATACTTTTCCTGATCTCTTTTACTTAACAATTTGTCAATCATTCGTTTCACCTTAACCTTTTTATATTCATTTTATTAATATGAGATATTATTTTTATATAAATATTTAACTAAACTAAATTCTAACACAAATATATTAAACAACCATTTATTATATTTTTAATAACAATAATTTTTAAAAAATTATCAAAAAAATCTAAACAAAAATATTTTGTTTAGATTTTCTTTTATCTTTGCATATTTAAGGAACAGTATCTAATGACCAATGTAACACTGCTTCATACGTTCCTTTAGTTAGTTCAGTATTACTCTTTATATAAAAACCATCTTGATTATTTTGTGGTAAAATTATCCCTAACTCTTCTTCACCTACTAATTGATTTTCAAGTACCGATTGAGAAGTGCTACTGTTAATTAATTTAACCGTACTTCCCATATGATAACTAAAGAAATTATCTGGCGTTATTTGTTCTTTGCCCTCAGCTAACGTTTTGGAAAAATTTTTTTCTAATTGTACATTCAAATTCCATTTAGCTTTTGTGATGCGAGAGTCTATTACTTCTACGTCACCGATATTTACTAAATAGTTTTTATTACCGATTTCAACCTTACCGTACTCAAACGTACTTGGAACATTTAAATTAAAAATACCATCTATTGTAAACGTTCCTAAATCAGCCACTTTTGAACGATGCCCTTCGTTATCTTCTGCATAAAAAGTTGCATGGTAATTTCCTCGGGTATAATCCTCGGGTATTGTGTAATTAAAAGCAATTGATGTATTTTGTCCCATCTCAATCTCTTGACTCTCTAATTTAAAGACTTCAACGTCATCTAAAAGTAAATGATACGTTAGTTGATTGCTATCCATATCGATTAATTGACCCGATATATTTACCGTTTGACCACGATTAAAAATTTTACCCTCTAACGTGTCCATGTTAACAATGAACGGGGGACTTTTCTTAGATAGATTAACAATTGAACTAGTACTATTTCCCGATTGAGGGGCTAAAATTGCTTCTAAACTAAAAGAGCCAAAAGGTATTTCAGTCGTTCGGTCGTCATTACTATAGATGTATTTTGCAATATCTACATTCCAATCACCCGTTGTTCCACTAATATCGGCTTCTTCAACTATGATATCCGCTTGTCCTTCCTGTTTGATTTTTAATGTTTGCTTTCCACCATTACCTGATTCTTCTCCCCAATTTACGTGAACATTAATTGGCTCTTGTTCTTCAGTATAAGGAGTGTAATACATAACATCACCCTCTTTTGGTGTCACGATATTTATCCATAAATCAGCAATATCTACAATAAAAGAGGTGCTTTTGATGTCATTATATAAGGCATTATCTCCTTGAAAATTAAAAGTAAAGAATTGGTCTTCGTATTTCTTATCATTTTTAGCCTTAACTTTAAAGACAACTTCACTATCTGTTTGCGTATTGCCATCATTAGACCCTAGTTTTGCTATCGTGGGCGAAGTAAAATTACCTCTAGACCAAACTTTTGAATCGTCCAATTTTTCTCCATCTAGTGTTGTAGTATCCGCCACTAATTCTAAAGAATCAGGCAACTCGGTCGATATCACTAAATTCTGCCAATTTTGATTTCCACCTATCCAGTTTGCTTTAGCTTTGACTGTAACCTCTTCTCCTCCTTGAATTGTTTGACCTTCTGAAATTGGTTTACCGACTTCATCTAGGAGCGTAACGGTAGTATCAGCATTTACTAAATTAGGAACTTGTTCAAACCAAACTTTTTGAGTAGAAGTTAATTTATCATTACTAGGTCCTGTAGAAGCCGTAAAGCCCCAGTAGGCTCTACTATTTGATGTATTTGCAACATGATACATAAACATATTTTTATCTACCGTTTGCATCGGTAAATCATTGATTTTATATGATAAATTTCCACCACTGTATATAACTTCAAAACGATTGTAACGACCATTTGATAATTCATTATTATAATAAAATTGCGTATTATAATGGTTAACAGCCAATTGCCATTTCCCTACAATTAATCCTCCATCCCAATAGGCTTCATAGGTTGGTACATTGGGTTTACTTAGCCCTGCGTCAACCCCTCCATTTGGATATACAACTGCTGAATGGGGTAATTTAGTGTTACTACTTTTCCCTAGCTTTTTATCCATATAGTTATCATTATTGTATGTAACTCCTGAATTATTAGGATGATTAAAATAATTATCAAATTCAATGCCAATCGAATTTGGAATCCCAGGTTCTTTAGAACTTCCAGCTAGGTTGGTATCCATTTTGCTTCCTCTCAATGCGCCTAATGACCCTCCAGGATATGTGAACCAAACAGGATTCTTACCATCTTCTACCCCTTGTATAACAAATACCATTCCATCTGCAGCAGTTGCATCCGTCTTATCTATAGATTCTTGACTAATGTGTGCGATCATATGAAAATCTTTACTTAGATCAATTTCATAACCCGGTTTACACCACAGTGCTCCCACTTGATAGTTTCCACTATTCGTTAATACCGCTTCATTATTTTCTACAAACGCTGCATTTGTTTTACCTGATATCGTTGGTATATCAAAAACCGAATCAATATCGACTTTTTCAATAGCTTTTTCTTCTGCTGCATTATTAGTTAAGGGATTAAAACACAAACCCACTAATGAAATAGCAATGCCCTGAATGATAGGTTTAACAAATTTTTTTTTCATTACCATACACTCCTTTCATCAAGTGCCTAAACAACATACATCATTATTTAATGTTTTTTTCTTAATACGGTACTTATTGCAATAAGCAATACAATAGCAAAACCACTTGCTGCCATTAAAATAAGCGAATTTTTGTCATTATTAGGCATCAATTTAGATATTTTAACACTAAGATTTCGATCATCTTGATTTTTTTTGACTTTGATGTCTTTTGACAATTCCCACTGTTGACTTTTTTTCTTATTATAAATTTTAAGCTTCAATGTATAGCTTTCTTCATTAAGTTGCTGACTAGTTATTTTTTCTAAATTTCTATAGAGACTGTTCGGTGCCATGTCGAATTCTTCTTTATTCATCGTAAAAATAAGTTGCTCTTTTTCATCATAAAGCTTTGCTTCGTATGAGTAACCTTTAAGGATTTTACTCACTTTATTTTCTATAGAAAAAGATAACGTTTGATTTTCATCATTTTTGACCAATGTCGCATCAAGTAACCCAAAATCTTCTTTGACATCTTCTCTACTATTTCTTACGACAACACCTATAGTTTGTGATAAGATATTTTTTACTTGAATCCCTACTTGCTGATTTACTGCTTTCTCTCCGGCAAGCTGTTCTTTTAGTTCTTGGTGAATATCTATACAACCTAATAACACACCATCAAATTTTTCAGTTGGTGTTTTGAGTGTAAAAACTACATCTTTTTGTTCATCTTTTTCCAGTGTAACTGTTTGTTTTTTTGAAATAATATCACTGAATTTTGTAGGAATACTATCACTTAATTGATGGCGATTGCCTACATAATCAATATCACCATTTTCATTAGTAGTGGCTGTATATGGTGTTAATATAAGTGTTATTTTTTGGGGGCTAATATTTCTAACCTTAATAGATAACTCTTGTTCTTTATCTGGTGGAACAATGACATCAAAATAACCTAAATTTTTTTCTTTCTGACTTTGTGGTACATTGATTCGCACATCATAGGGCATTCCCCCTTCTATTTCCTCTCCATACGTCATCATGGAATTAAAGAAAACTACTAGAAACAAAATAAAGCAACCAATTAAATGTTTATATTTCATTTATTTCACCCTTTTTTCAACGACTTAATTATTTTTCATTTTACTCCTACCTCGTAATTCCTTCATTATGATTAAAAATAAGATAAAAACGACGGTTAATAATATATAAAATACCAATTTATCATTAATTTTCTTTCTTTCTTCCAATTCGTGAAGCTGATTTTCCTCTTTGGAAGTAATTAGAATATCATCTACAAAACGCCACTCATCCTCTGTATTTTTAAGAATAAT